>CAVYTV010000002.1:0-358563 GCA_963771575.1 uncultured Armatimonadota bacterium | reverse complement strand
GTATCGCTCAATACCACGCCCGCCGGCAACGATGCTGTCTTCACCGCCACCCTCCCGGATGTCAGCATCCTTGCCGAACTGGCCCCGTCCAGTCCCACCAGCGCGCTCGTGCCTCTGGAGAAACTGACTGCCAAAATGGATTTCGTTCACCCGGACAGCGCCCCGGACGATCTGCTGAATGAGTACCTCTGGAAAAGCGTCAAAGGGCATGAATTCCACGATGCCCGCCCCGCGTCACATGAACCTTGTCCTTCCCCGCGCGGCCTCTCACAAAATAGCCTCTCACAAAGCGGTCGTCAAAGCCGCCGCGCACGACAGCGACCCGGACTAGCCGCAGTCGCTTCCCCAGACGAAAGCCCCGCGTCCAGCCAGTGGATGCGGGGCTTTCCCTCGTTGAGACTGTGGCCGGCCCGACCTTGAAAGGCCAGGAGGGGATTTAGATTTTTGCGCCGTGCATGGCTTTGCTTTCTTTGGCGTCTTTCGGCAGGCTGGACAGCGGCACGAAGGTCAGCAGGTCGCCGCCCTTGTCGTGCATCCCATGCGCTTTTGCATAGGCGACCGAATAGTACCGCTTGTCTTTGGCGTCATAAGCGACCATCTTAAATCCTGCCTTATGCCCCGGAGACTTGTGCGCGGCATGGGCCGCAGGCAGCAATGTCAGAGTGACCCATGCCGCCAGGCAAAAAATTCGCGTCATTGATGTTCTCCTTATGGGTAAGTAAAGTTCCCGCAAATGTTCGGCTCGCTTGGCCCCGAACTTTGTGAGCTGGCAACCGTGGTGTCCATCACTCCGGGAATGGGATGCTGGTACAGCAAGGTACACCCGGTCAGGTCTTTGCTGTTCTGAAGCGTGGCCGCGTTGTAGGCTTTGGCGTGGCCGTCAAACATGACGCAGTTAACGCGGCCCTGATGCCGGTTGCCCGCATGCCACATGTGCGTATGATCGCCGCCATAATCCGGGTCAAAGTCGCCGTTATGCGCTTCAATCCAGGTGTCACCGACGGTCGCCACCGAGTCTTTGTCCCATTTGTCTATGATCACAATCGTTTCTACTGGGTCATCTATCTGCGCCAACGTCAGACTTTCCGGTGCGCGGCAGGCGATGTAAGAGCGCGGGATGTCCGTCACGCCGTTGCTGTCCTGGCTGAGTGTCGGGCCGGCATCGCTGGGGCAGGTGAACACGGCGTTGCTCTTGATGTACGGCATGATCTGGTTCCACCATTTGACGGGATAACTGGGGTTTGGCCGCAAGACATTGCTGCGTGAGTTTGATGCCGAGGTCGCGTCGGCGTAAAAAAACAGCCGTTCGTCATTGTCCGTTACATATTGCGCGACGGCAAGGCCCATCTGCTTTTCATTGGAGAGGCAGGCGGTCGCCCGCGCTTTTTCACGCACCTGCTGGAAAACGGGGAAGAGGATCGCCGCGAGAATCGCGATAATGGCGATCACGACGAGCACTTCAATCAAAGTGAAGCCCCGGCGGGGCGAAGAAGAAGCGGGCATGGACGTGGTTTCCTCTTTGAATACAGCTTGATAGACGGCATTTTACCCCGCCAATGTAAAGAAAACATTAAGGAAACCCCGGCAAGGTATAATCGTTTGCATGGTTGATATTGTCGTTATCGGCGGCGGTTTATTAGGCACGGCCATTGCGCGGGATGCGGCCCTGCGCGGGCTATCGGTGACGCTCTTTGAGAAAGAGGATTTCGCGTCCGGCAGTTCCTCGCGACTTTGCCGCCTGGTGCCGGGGCGTCTCAGCGCGCTGCAAACGCTGGATTTTACCCATGTGCGCGAAGATCTGCACGAACGAGAAATCCTGCTCCAAATCGCGCCGCATTTGACCCGGCGGCAATCCTGCCTGACGCCCTTTTACGGACATGGCCTGCTGACGCAGACTCGCCTGCGCGCCAGTCTCGCTCTCGCGGATGCTCTGGGCTTTGACATGGGGCTTCCGGTGCATCATCTTTTGTCGCCTTCTGAGGCGCTGGCCCGTGAGCCTAGCCTGCGCCCGCACGGGCTGACCGGCGCGGCCCAGGTCTGGGAGGTCGCTGTTCCCCAGGTGGAGCGGCTGGCCCTGGAAATGGCGCTGGACGCGCGTGACCACGGCGCGTGCCTGCACACGCATACCCAGGGAGAGCGCCTGCGCTGGGAAAGGGGGGCGCAGGGCAAACTGCGTGCCTCCGGCGTCTTTTGGACGGATTTGTTGACAGGCGAGACGGGAGAAACCGCGGCGGCTCTGGTGATCAATGCGGCAGGCGCCTGGGGAGAGGCCCTGGATGACTGGACGGCAGCCGAGAGAGGCGGGCTGCCGGATGTCAAGGCCGTTTCCATCGTCGGTCCGGCCCTGCGCGGCGGGCAGGAGCTCTGGCCTTCCCGCGCGAGGAGGGAAGCCTGCTGTTTGTTTTGCCCTGTCCGGGCGGCTCCTGGGTCGGGAGTTTGGAAACGTCATTTGAGGGGGATCGGGACACCATCCATGCCGGCGGCTCGGAGGTGCATTCTCTGGTTCAGGCCGTCCGTGAGTTTCTGCCCGATGTGGATTGGGACTTGCTGGCGCTGGCGCAGGCCGCTGTGCTGGCGCCTCTGCCTCCCGCCGATTTTCCTCTGCCGACGCCGCCCTACCGGATCACGGATCATGCGTCCGAAGGCAAGGGGCGGGAGGGGCTGCTGTCCGTGATCGGCGGCGGCCTGACTTCCTGCCGCGCCGTTGCCGAGGAAGTCGTGGACCTCGCCGGGCGCAAGCTGGGCCGCTCGCTTATCCTGCCGCCCTGCCGCACCGCCTCCCTGCCACTGCCGGGCGCGCGCAACCCCTCGGCGTTCTCTGATTCCTTTGCCGATGAGCCTGCACTTCGGAGAGCGATAGAGAAAGCTGTCGTGGAAGAAGAATGCCGCACTTTGCGCGACTTTATTGAGCGGCGTTCCATGCTATTTTGGATGGAAGATCAGGGCCGGTCTGCCGTTCCCACGGCATTGGAAACAATGGCAGACTTATGCGGCTGGGACAGGGAGCGTCAAGAGCGTGAGCGCAAGGCCTTTGAAGCCGATGTGGCTTTGACGCAAGCCTTTCGCGTCATGTAGAACCGGAATAGAATAATCTAACTGATATTACGCAGGCGTCACCGTGACGAAGCCGTAAACGGCCTCGCTGGGGGGCGGGGACGCTAAAAGCCGCCTGCGCGGCTCAAGAGTGAGTCAATGAGAGAGTCAATGAGAGTGAGGCAGGCTCTTTTCTTTCCCGGCGCAGGCCGGGTATTGGGCGTCCGCGCCCCCCAGCGAGGCCGTTTACGGCTTTGTTCTGTTCTTGTTCTGTCTCTGCATAACATCAGTAATCTAAATAGAATAATCTTCCGTGAACACTTGCAGCTTGCGCGGTGTGACATGGACCTGTTCGCCAGTCTTCAGGGCCAGTTCCTGAAAGCGTTCGCGTGTCAGTTCGGCCTCAATGGAGCCGCCGTTGTCGCTGCGTTCCAGTTCCAGGCGCACCGTCGCGCCGATGGCGTGGATATGGCGAATGACGGCCTCCACGGTCGGCGCGCCGTTGCGATGGCGGGCGATGTCCAGTTCATGCGGGCGGACGTAGCCGACCGAGGGCATGTCCGATGTGGCAATCGCGCCGGGGGCGGGCAGCGGGCCAAGATGCGCCTCGCCGTCGTGGATGCGCGCATGAAACAGATTGACATTGCCCAGGAAGTTCATTACGAACGGCTTGGCGGGGTGCTCATACACTTCATCCGGCGTCCCGATCTGCTCGATCTGGCCGTGGTTCATCACCACCACCCGGTCCGCCACTTCCAGCGCTTCTTCCTGATCGTGGGTGACAAAGACGCTGGTGATATGCAGGTCATCATGCAGCCGCCGCAGCCAGGCCCGCAGTTCCTGCCGGACGCGGGCGTCCAGAGCGCCGAACGGCTCATCCAGCAGCAGGACGCTCGGCTCCACGGCCAGGGCGCGCGCCAGAGCGACGCGCTGCCGCTGCCCGCCCGATAGCTGCGAGGGATAGCGGCCGGCCATGCCCTCAAGCTGGACCAGGTTCAAGAGTTCCAGCACCCGCTCACTGATCTTTGCTTTGGAAGGCCGCAGATTGCGCGGGCGGACGCGCAGGCCGAAGGCGATGTTCTCAAAGACTGTCATGTGCCGGAATAGGGCGTAGTGCTGGAAGACAAAGCCCACCTGACGCTCCCGCGCGTCCCGGTGGCTGGTATCCTGGCCGTTGAACAACACTGTGCCTGCCGAGGGGAATTCCAGCCCGGCGATGATCCGCAGCAGCGTCGTTTTGCCTGATCCCGACGGCCCCAGCAGCGCGACCAGTTCGCCAGTCTCCACTTTCAGATTAACGCCTTTCAGCGCCTGAAAACTGCCGAACGTTTTTGATAAATCGCGAACCTCAATGCTCATATAATGCAGCCCCCTAGCCCCACCCTAATAAAACCTTCAATAATGGGGGAACAGGAAAAGAGAGGGCATTCCCTTCGGCTCCCCCATTATTGGGGGTGGGGGGAAGTTCTCCACTCCACGAAAGATTTGATCACCAGCGTTACCAGCCCCAGCATCGCCAGCAGGGATGCGGCGGCGAAGGCACCGACGAAATTGTAATCGTCGTTGAAGGCTTCCACCTGCAAGGGCAGCGTGTTGGTCTGGCCCAAGATCTTGCCGGACACGACCGAGACGGCCCCGAACTCGCCCATCGCCCGCGCATTGCACAAAATGACGCCGTAGATCAGGCCCCACTTGATGTTCGGCAGCGTCACGCGCCAGAACGTCTGCCAGCCGGTCGCGCCCAGCACAAGCGCCGCCTGCTCCTCGTCCACGCCCTGCGCCTGCATCACCGGGAGCAGTTCGCGGGCGACAAACGGGAATGTCACGAAAGTCGTCGCCAGGATAATACCCGGCACGGCGAAGATAATTTTGATGCCGTGCGCGTCCAGCCAGCCGCCGAGGGGGCTGACTTGCCCGAGCAGCAGGACGAAGATCAGCCCCGCCACGACCGGCGAGACGGCGAACGGCAGGTCAATCAGCGTCAGCAGAATGTTCTTGCCCCAGAACTCAAACTTGGCGATGGCCCAGGCCGCCGCCAGGCCGAACAGGACATTGAGCGGCACGGCGATGCGCCGCCGTCAGCAGTGTCAGTCGGATGGCGCTGAGCGTGTTCGGGTCGCGCAGCGCCTCAAAATACGCGCCTTTGCCGCCGGCAAACGCCTGCGCGAAGACGGCGGCCAGGGGCAGGCCCAGAAACAGGCCCAGAAACGCCAGCGTTGCCACGATGAACAGAAGCCGGACCGGCCAGGCTTCCGTCGCCAGCCGGGGCCGGCCCGCGCTCGGCAAAGTAGGCGCAAGATTAATTCCGGGTGCGTGTGCCATAGTTCTTCAAATCACCCCCCAGCCCCCAATTCTGGGGGAGTAAGACTTTCTTTTCCGGTTCCCCCCTTATTGGGAGCGCGGGGGTTCCTTACCCCATCCCCAGCCGTTTGCGGCTCCACCACTGGCCCAGATTGATCAGCAGCAGCAGCGCGAACGACGCCAGCAGCATGACGACGGCAATGGCCGTCGCGCCGGAATAATCGTAAGCGTCTAATTTGTCCATAATCAGCATCGGGATGATTTTCTGCCCGGTGGAACCATTGGAAATGAAAATCACCGAGCCGTATTCTCCCAGAGCGCGGGCAAAGGCCAGCGTGAAGCCGGTCATCACGGCGGGAAGCAGGGTGGGAAGAATGACCCGCAGGAAAATCTGCGCGCGCGACGCGCCCAGACTGGCCGCCGCTTCTTCCACGTCGGCCTCCAAATCCTGCAAGACGGGCTGCACGGTGCGAACCACGAACGGCAGGCCGATGAAAACCAGCGCGACCAGTATCCCCAGGGGCGTGTAAGAGACTTTAATCCCATGCGGGGACAGAAAATGCCCGATCCAGCCGTTTTCGGCATAGACCGCGCTCAGGCAGATGCCGGCCACGGCGGTCGGCAGGGCGAAGGGCAAATCTACCAAGCCGTCCACAATCCGCCGGCCCGGAAACGGGTAGCGGACCAATGTCCAGGCCACCAGCAGGCCGCAGAAGGCATTGATCAGCGCCGCCAGCGCGGACGCCCCGAAACTGAGTTTCAGGGCGGCGACCGTGCCGGGGGCGAAGATTGTCTGCCAGAAGCGAACGTGGCCCATTGTCGCCGCCTTGAAAAACGTCGTGGACAGCGGGATCAGCACCAGCAGGCAGAGATAAAAGACCGTATAGCCCAGCGAAAGCCCAAATCCAGGGAGAATACGCCGGGACTTGCTGGGGCGAACGGTCGGTTGTGCAATCGCGACAGCCATGATGGTCATAATGGACGAGTAGTTAAAAACTACTCGCTAGGAGAGGCGTCCTTCGGACGTTGGAAACACCCTGAGAACATTCCTTTCACCCGGAGGGTGCCTCTCCTAGCGAGGGATTTTCAATCCCTCGTTTGAGTTACTTCTTCGGGGCAATCTGGTCAAAGATGCCGCCGTCGGCAAAATGCGTCTGCTGCGCTTTGGTCAGCCCCCCGAATACGTTGTCTACTGTGAACAGCTTGATGGGCGGGAACTGGCTCTTGTACTTTTCGGCCACTGCGCTTAAGCGAGGCCGGTAATAATTCTTCGCTGCGATTTCCTGACCGTCGGGCGTGTACAGATAGTTCAGATAGGCTTCCGCAACGGCGCGTGTCCCGTGTGCGTCCACATTCTTGTCCACGACAGCGACCGGCGGCTCGGCAACAATGCTCACGGAGGGATAGACAATCTCGTACTGGCCTTTGCCCAGCTTGTTTGTCACGAGATACGCCTCGTTTTCCCAGGCCAGCAGAACGTCGCCGATTTGATGCTGGGTGAATGTCACCGTGGAACCGCGCGCCCCGGAGTCCAGCACCGGGACGTTTTTGTAAAGCTGGGTCACGTAGGCCTGCGCCGAAGCCGGGTTGCCTCCGGGCTGCTGGAGCGCATATCCCCACGCCGCGAGATAATTCCATCGCCCGCCGCTGGAAGACTTGGGGCTGGGCGTGATGACCGACACGCCTGGTTTGACAAGATCGGACCAGTCTTTGATGCTCTTTGGATTTCCCTTGCGAACGAGAAACACGACGGTGGACGTATAGGGAACGCTGCCACTGGGAAAATGCCCCGGCCAGTCTTTGGACACCAGCCCGGCCTGCGCGAGCGCATCAATGTCGGTCCCAATGCCTAACGTGACAACATCGGCCGCCAGGCCGTCTTTGACCGCCCGCGCCTGCTTGCCCGATCCACCGTGCGACTGCTGAATGGTGACGGCCTGCCCGCTTTTGCCCTGCCAGTATTTGACAAAGGCCGTGTTATAATCCTGATAAAACTCGCGTGTCGGGTCGTAGGAAACATTGAGCAGAGTAACGCTGCCTCCCGTCGTTTGCGGCCCGCCCCCAGTTGCCTTTGGGTGAGAGGCGCATCCCGTCAAGGCCATCAATGCAGTCAAGATGACCGGGCCTCCCCAGCGAGCGAAAATAGGATACCTAACTGTCAGCCACAAATGCAAGTAGACTCTCCTATTTAACTTTGCGTAATCGCGTGTCTGCTCGGTCACAATGTTTTCTCCTTTGGGTTTCTATCATACCCGGCAAAAGAAACTTTTGCAAGTAATAAACTGGTGAATTAACAAAATCTTTTTATCCTCTTCTTTGAACCTTTTCGCCTGACATGAGAACTAACTGATTGAAAGCGGACGTTGGGGCTATACACGGTGCAAAACGACAGGCAACTGGCGGCGCAAATCGCAGAAGGTAATCCCGGCGCATTCACGCAGTTCGTGGACGCTTATGGCCCGCGCCTGCATCGCCTCGCCCGCCGATACGCCGCTACTGAAACCGATGCCGAAGATTTGACGCAGGAGATTTTTGTGGATTTGTACCGGAGCATGGCAAGCTATCGCGGCGCATCTTCCCTGGCGACGTGGACTTATCGCGTTGCGCTGAACCACTGCCTGAAGCACGCAGGTCGCAGCCGCTCCCTCACCGTTCCTTATAGCGAAGCGCGGGCGGAATGCCAGCCGGAGGAACAGGGGCCGGTTCAGCAGGCCGCGCGACGGGAACTGCGCGACCAGGTGGAGACGGCTTTGGACGATCTTTCGCCCGACCATCGCGATGTAGTGATCCTGCACGAACTACAGGAACTGACTTATCGCGAGTGCGCGGATATCCTGCAAGTCCCCGTCGGAACCGTCAAAAGCCGCCTCTCTTATGCCTTCCGCCGCCTGCGTGAGCGCCTGAGCGGATACGTGCTGGAGGCTTCCGCATGAAGACCGACACCTTTGCCGAAGACCTGAAAGCCTATTTGGACGGCGAATTGTCGTGGCCCCGCCGCCTCGCCGTCCGCCGCCACCTGACGCTGTGCGCGTCCTGCCGAGAGGAGATTTCCCAGATGACACAGATTGCCGAAGACCTGCGCGAGACGGAGCAAGCCGACACGCTTGACCCTGCGCTGCGCGGGAAGCTGTTAGAAATAGCGCCCTCCATCCCCAATCTTGTGGGAGCCGGACAGGAAAGACGCTCTTCGCCTACTCCCCCAGAATTGGGGGCCGGGGGGCGAAAACGCCCCGCCCTCGTCGGCGCCCTCGCCGTCGCGGCTCTCGTCGCATGGTTTGTCTGCTATCCGCTGTTTTATACCAGAGGCATTTTTCATACCGAATCGGCCTCCGCTCCTGCGTCACTATCAGCCGAAACGCGATCCGTGGGGCCTGACACTCTTGCTGCGCCGCAGGAGCATAATATCCGTGCTTTCCACCCATCACCCAAACCATCACACAATATGAGACCGCCGCCTCCACCGCCGCCAAAAATTCAGCCAATGCAGGTTCAACTGTCTGACGCGGATGCCGCAAATGCTCCTGGCAGCCCAGTCACATTGACCCCAGAGAGTAGAGCGGTTACGATTACTAACGCATCGCCGCAAGGTGGATCATCTTCCATTCCTGACAGTTCGCTTCGGCAGGTGCATAAAGAAGCGACTATCGGCGTACAGGTGCCAAACCCGGAAAGCACGAGCGACACGGTGGAAACGATGGTCAAGGAAACCGGCGGCTACGTCGCTTCCAACACGCTCAATACAGACGATGGGGGGCTGAAATCCGCCGAATTGGTCGTCAAAGTCCCCGTCACGCAGTTTGAGACGTTCATGGCGCAGGTCGCCAAACTCGGCAATGTCCAGTCCAAAAACATCAGCGGCGAGGACATCACCGAAAAGACCAGCGACGCCGACCAGACCGAAGGGGTTCTGGAAGATGACGTGCAGCAGTCCGAGGCCCGGCTGAAAGCGCTGGGGGCAAAGGCCAAATGGCGCGATGAAGAAGCGACCCGCGAACTGCGAATCCAACTGGCCCAGGCCCGCGCCCGGCTGGTGCTGCTGAAGCGTCTGGCGGCCCTGTCCACCGTGACGGTTGACCTCAGCCAGACGCCGCCCAAAGCGCCCCCGCCCATTCCTGTCACCGGCGGGTTTCTGAACGGCCTCAAGGGAACAACCCACGACGCCCTGCAATCGCTGCTGGGTTCGGCAGGTGCGCTCTTAGCCCTGGCGATCTGGCTGCTGGCCTACGCGCCGATCTGGATTCCGCTCCTGCTGGTCGGGCGCTATGCGCTGAAAGAGTATCGGAAGCGCGTGGCGGTGTAGTCACCGCAGACCCCCCCCGCCCCAATTCTGGGGAGCCGGAGTAGGAACATCTTCTTTTCCGGTTCCCCCAGGATTGGGGGCTAGGGGGCTTTTTCTGAAAAGCCTAGTAGGCATTCGTTCCGAGGGAGGAAACTGGCTGGGTGGTAGGGAACAGATACTCAGGCGTCCGCGCCTGGAGGAGAGCGATCATGCAGTTCCAGATCAAGCAGCGAGTTTTTTCCCTCGGCGATACCTACGACATCACCGATGATCAGGGCAATCCCGTCTATCAGATCAAGGGAAAGGCCTTCAGCTTCGGAAACCAGTTGGACCTGCTGGACATGAGCGGCAACTCCCTGGCGCATATCAGCCAGCGCCTGCTGTCCTGGACTGCCGAATACGATATCTCAGTCGGTGGGGAGGACGCGGTGGTTGTGAAAAAACAGGCGTTTAGCCTGTTCCATCCGACGTTTGACATTGAAGGGCCGACCAGCGCTTATCAGATGGTCGGCGACTGGACGAACTGGAACTACACGATTCAGTCGGAAGGTCAGACGCTGGCGCAGATCGGCAAACAGTCTGCGCTTTTCCAGGACCGATACACTGTGGACATTGCCGAGGAAGCCGATGTCCCAACCTTGCTTTGCCTCGCCATCGTTATGGATGAAGTTTCCCACCCCGACAAGAGCAATTAGAAGCGGTTGCCGGTTTGGCGGGTATAATCCGTATTATGCCCAAACTTGTGATCCTGGATGGCAACAGCCTGCTGTATCGCGGCTTTTTTGCCATGCGCGCCCTGTCCACGTCGGACCGGCTCCCCACCAATGCCGTTTACTCGTTCGTCCTGATGCTGCTGACCATTCTGGAACGCGAGAAGCCGGACGTCATCTTTGCGGCTTTTGATCCCCCCGTCGCGACGTTTCGCCATCAGGAATTAGAGTCGTACAAAGGCACCCGGAAAGCGATGCCGGATGATTTGAAACCGCAGCGCGCGCTGGCCCGCGAGACCGCTGCCGCGTTTCGCGTTCCCGTCGTGGAAGTGGACGGCTACGAGGCGGACGATGTCTGCGGCACGCTGGCCGAGATCGCCAAGCACAAAGGCTACGAAGTGTTGATCGTCACCGGCGACGGCGATGCGCTGCAACTGGTGGACGACGGCAGCCCCCTGGAAGGACTCGGCCCCGTTAAGACGATGATTACGGTCAAAGGCGTGACCGATACGGTCGTCTATGACGAAGCAGCCGTTTACGCACGTTATGGCCTGACGCCGGCCCAGATTCCCGACTTCAAGGGGATCAAGGGCGATGCGTCGGATAATCTGGTGGGCGTTCCCGGCATCGGCGAAAAGGGCGCGTCCAAGCTGCTGAAAGAATACGGGACGCTGGAAAATCTGCTGTTCCATGTGGATGAGCAGCCGGAAAAAATTAAAAACGCGCTGATTGAGCACACGGCCAGCGCGGTTCAGTGCAAACGGCTGGCAACGATTGTCCGCGATGTCCCGCTGCCCGATTGGGTAGACCTGACGCCGAACTTTCAGACCGAAGGGCCGGACTTTGAAGCGGTGAAAGCGCTGTTTGAGCGTCTGGAATTCCGCACGCTGCTCAAGCGCCTGCCCGGCCTGGAGCGGGAACAGCGAGCCAAGACAATCGCGCAGGGCGGCCCACTCACCCCTAACACTGTTGACGGGGGGGGAACCGGAACAGACCCTTCCCCTCTGGCTCCCCCATTATTGGGGGCGGGGGGGGCAGGCACGGTCGTCGCCACACAGGAGCAATTGGACACGCTGCTCGCTCGTCTTGCCGACTCCGATGCGCCTGTGGGTTTGCAGCTTCATGTTGCGCCGCCTGAAGGCGTCAAAGCGTCCGCGCTGACGCTGATGAATGCGAGCCTGCACGGTCTGGCCTTTGGTCTGCCCGACAGCACCTGGTACGTTGCCTGGGCCGAGTGGGGGCAGGCGCTGACGCCGTTTTTGGAAGATGCCGCTCGCGCCAAATCTGTTTACGATCTCAAGTTCGTTTCCGGCGTCCTGGGCCGAATCGGCGTGACCCTGCGCGGCGTTGTCTTTGATGCGCTTCTCGCCGCCTATTTGCTCAATGCGGGCCGCGCCGGCTATCCTCTCCATGATCTGGCCGCCGACAATGCCGGCGTTGAACTCGTGACCGACACAGATAATCCCCCGGCAGGCGTCATGGACGAAGCCTGCGCCGTTTATGCCCTGGAAGCCGTGCTGACGCCCCGGCTGGAACGGGACGGGCTGGCGGCGATTCTTGACGGACATCGAGCTTCCCCTCGCGCCGATTCTCGCCGGCATGGAGCGGGTCGGGGTGACGGTGGATGCCGAACTTTTGCGCGAAGTCAGCAAGTCTCTGGGCGTGCAGATAGCATCGCTGGAAGCGGAGATTTTCGAGATTGGCCGGCCAGCAATTCTCGGTCGGTTCCACCAAGCAGTTACAGGAAGTCCTGTTTGAGAAACTCAAACTGCCCATCGGCAAAAAGACCAAGACCGGCTACTCCACGGGCGCGGACGTGCTGGAAGACCTGGCCGCCAAAGGCCATGACATCGCCCGCAAGATCATCAGTTGGCGCGAAGTGGCCAAACTCAAATCCACCTATGCCGATGCCCTGCCCGCATTGATCAATCCGGCAACCGGGAAAGTCCATACCAGCCTGAACCAGACCGTTGCCAGCACGGGGCGCTTGTCATCCAGCAACCCGAACCTTCAAAACATCCCGGTCCGTACCGAAGTCGGCCGTGAAATTCGCAAAAGCCTTTGTCGCCTCGCCCGGCCATGTGCTTGTTTCCGCCGATTATTCGCAGATTGAGCTGCGCCTCTTCGCGCACATCACCAAAGACCCGGCGCTGGTGGAAGCGTTTCGGACCGACGCCGACATTCATGCCCAGACCGCCCGGCGCATCTTTGAAGTGCCGGAAGATCAACCCGTCACGGGAGATCAGCGGCGTCAGGCCAAGACCATCAATTTCGCCGTTATCTATGGGGCCAGTCCCTTCCGCGTGTCTGCGGAACTCGGCATCAATCAGGCCCGCGCTTCGGAACTCATCAAAGCCTATCTGGATCTATACCCCGGCGTCCGCGCCTATCTGGAAACTGTGCTGGAAGGAGCGCGCGAAAAGGGCTATGTCCAAACTCTTTTAGGCCGTCGCCGCTATGTTCCCGACATCAATTCCCGTGTGTTCCAATTTCGCCAGACCGCCGAGCGCGAAGCGGCCAACATGCCGGTGCAGGGAACCAGCGCGGATATTATCAAGATCGCGATGCTGCACGTTGACCAGGCGATGACCGAGCGCAAATTAGGCACGCGCATGGTCCTGCAAGTCCACGATGAACTGCTATTTGAATGCCCGCACGCCGAAGTTCGTCCGCTGGCCGCGTTGGTGCGCGAGGCCATGCAGAACGCCTTCCCGCTGGATGTCCCCTTGAAAGCCGAAGTCAAATCCGGCCACAACTGGTGGGAAGTGACGCCGGTTGAGGACGACGCTGCCGATGTGAGTAATCAGGCATTGCAAGGACAACTCTCATTAACGTCCGAGTAATCGCTCTTACTGCGGTTATGCTGATGGGAGTCCTCGTCAGCCTTGTGAGCGGCCATTTTGTGCTGCAAGACTGGGCACAGCTTGATATCGCCTATCGTCAGTTTGAGCGGCTGTCGGCAAGCGGCGCTGACCTCCGGGCGCTCTTTGTGGCCGATGCCGCTCAGAACGTCCACCGTATCAATTGCTTTGCGGACGGGGTGGGCACGCTGCTGGGCGCTATTCTCGCCGCCATCGGCATCCACGGCCTTTGCCTGCTGCCAAAAAGGGAAAATTAACATGAAACGACGCGAATTTCTTCAGGCAGGCTTGGGCGCGATTGTCGCCAGCGGGCTGGTTCTGGGGCAGCAGACAAAGACAGACCGCAGAGGCCGAGGCAGCGCCGGACGCCGATGGGCTGAAATTGGGCGATGCGGGGCCGATTTATCAGGCGGGACCCGCTAAGGCACTGGACTTGACGGACGCCGTCACGCTGGAAGCCTGGGTCAAAGCCGATCCGATGCCCCAGAGCGGCGGGCGCATTCTGGACAAGCTGGTTCCGGGAACCAACGACGGCTATCTGCTGGACACGTACCCCGGAAACTCCCTGCGGATCATTATGGGCAGCGGGCAATGCGGCTGCGCGGCCCATCTCGCCGCCGATCACTGGACCCATGTGGTGGGCGTCTACAGCGCATCCCAGAAGATTATGAAGCTCTTTGTAGACGGCAAAGAAGTCGCGTCTCAGACTGCTGTCGCGTTCACACCCATGACAGTCAGCTCCGTGCCTTTTCGGGTCGGCCTGGACTCGAACCGGGGATAACCGCTTCTTGGGGCATATCCGGCGGGCGGCGATTTATGGCCGTGCGCTGCCCCCCACGGAGATCGCGCAGCGGGCGGCAGCCGGGCCGGAAAAGGCGGCGTCCCTGTCCGGCGCAGTCGGAGAGTGGCTCTTTGGCAGTCAGCCGGGGCGAACAATTGCGCCCCTCGCCGGCACAACGTCTCTGCATTTGATTGGGGGAAACATGACATTTACTGGAGAAGTGGCCGCGCCGATGTCGCCCTTGTCGCTCTGGTACCGGCGGCCCGCCAGAGAATGGCTGGAAGCCCTGCCGATTGGCAACGGGCGATTGGGTGCGATGGTGTTTGGCGGGGTCGCGACCGAGCGTTTGCAGCTCAATGAAGACACGGTCTGGGGGGGCGGGCCGCACACTTACGACAGCCCGGAGGCGCTGGCCGCGCTGCCCGAAATCCGCCGGCTGGTGTTTGCTGGAAAATGGGGCGAAGCCGAATCGCTGATCAATGCCAAATTTATGGGCCGGCCCGCCGGGCAGATGCCGTATCAGACGGTCGGTAATCTCACGCTCACGTTTCCCGACGCGGATACCGTCGCGGATTACCGGCGTGAATTAGACCTGGACACGGCCATCGCCCATGTCTCTTACACCCTCGGCGGCGTGCGTTACACCCGTGAGACCTTTGCCAGCGCCGTAGACCAGGTCATCGTCGTGCGGCTGACGACGGACAAACCCGGCCAAATCTCCTTTACGGCGGCTTTTGACAGCCCGCAAAAGTCCGCAACATCTGCGGACGGGCAAACGCTTACCCTGAATGGCATCAGCGGGGACGTTTCGGGGATATCCGGCAGCGTCAAGTTTCAGGCGCTGGCCCGCGCTTTGCCCGAGGGCGGCACTATCCACAGCGAAAACGGCGTTCTGAGCGTTGATGGAGCCAATGCCGTAACGCTGCTGATTTCTATCGGCACAAGTTACAAGAACTATCACGATGTCAGTGGCGATGCCGCTCACCTGGCCCGAACGCCGCTGGAAGCTGCCGCCCGCAAGCCCTATGCGGCGCTGCGGCAGGCGCATGTCACCGACTATCAGCGGCTGTTCCATCGTGTGGCGCTGGATTTAGGCAAGTCCGACGCCATGAAGCTGCCGACGGACGAACGCATTCAAGCATTCCACACCGGCGGCGATCCCCCACTGGCCGCTCTGCACTTCCAGTTTGGCCGCTACCTATTGATTTCCTGCTCGCGCCCCGGCGGTCAGCCGGCCAACTTGCAAGGGCTGTGGAACGACAGCCTCTCGCCGCCGTGGGGGTCCAAATACACCGTCAATATCAACACGGAGATGAACTACTGGCCGACCGCCCCGGCCAACCTGCTGGAATGCTACGCGCCGCTGTTTACCATGCTGGCCGACCTGTCCGTCACCGGGCAGACAACGGCCAAAACGCAGTATGGAGCGGGGGGCTGGGTCTGCCACCATAACACGGACGGCTGGCGCGGCACGGCTCCGGTGGACTATGCCCAGCCGGGAACGTGGCCGACGGGCGGCGCGTGGCTCTGCAAAAGCTTCTGGGATCACTACCAATTTACCGGTGACAAAGCCGCGCTCAAAACCCATTACCCCATCATGCGCGGCGCGGCCCAGTTCTTTCTGGACACGCTCGTGGAAGAACCCACCCATCACTGGCTGGTCACGAACCCTTCCGTGTCGCCCGAAATCTCCCACCCTGGCGGCACGGTCTGCGCCGGGCCAACGATGGACATGCAGCTTCTGCGCGATCTGTTTGACGCCTGCGCCGAAGCGTCCGAACTGCTGGGCGTGGACGCCGAGTTCCGAACGCAAGTTCAGGCTGCCCGCGCCCGTCTCGCGCCCATGCAGATCGGCCACGGCGGGCAGTTGCAGGAGTGGCTGGAAGATTGGGACATGGAGGAGCCGGACCCGCATAACCGGCACGTCTCGCACCTGTATGGCCTGTTCCCCAGCCATCAAATCACCCGGCGCGGCACGCCCGCCCTGTTCGCCGCCGCCCGGCGGTCGCTGGAACTGCGCGGCGATGAGGCGACGGGCTGGAGTCTGGCCTGGAAAATCAACCTCTGGGCGCGTCTGGAAGACGGCGACCATGCCTACAAACTGGTGCAGATGCTGCTGACGCCGGATCGGACTGCCCCCAATTTGTTTGACCTGCATCCGCCGTTCCAGATTGACGGAAACTTCGGCGCGACCTCCGGCCTCTGCGAGATGCTGCTGCAAAGCCACGCAGGCGAACTGCACCTGCTCCCCGCGCTGCCCTCCGTCTGGCCGGTCGGCTCAGTCCGGGGCCTGCGGGCCAGGGGCGGTTTCACGGTAGACCTTGCCTGGAAAAACGGCCAATTGGCAGCCGCCGCCCTCACGTCTTCATTGGGTGGCCCAGTCCGCCTCCGCGCGTCCACGCCCGTCACCGTCATATCCGGCGGTAAACCTGTGCCAATCCAGAATCCCGAAACCGATGTCATCGCGTTCGCCACCTCGCCCGGCGGTGTCTACCATCTCCTGCCTTTGCATGGTTGATTCTCGGCTGCCTTCTGCGTCGTCGGTCTCCGGTAGCCTTTGCCCACGAGGGAGACCGACGACTTTTTTTCGTCAAATGCAGGAAAAAGCGCCACCCTTCTTGAATTCTTTCCCGACGCGCTTGCTGTAGTCTCTACAGGTTGTGTTCTAACGGCAAAAAACCGCTAAAACTGCCCTTTTAATCGTACCAATGTGGAATTGAAACGATGCATCCACTGACGCGGCCCGTCCACCGTCACCGCTTTTAATCGTACCAATGTGGAATTGAAACTCTTTTGTGGCGAGATTGATCTGTGTGTATCCAAAGCGATCTTTTAATCGTACCAATGTGGAATTGAAACCTTTGGCTTGATGGCGGCGCAGATCTGCAAGACGGCTTTTAATCGTACCAATGTGGAATTGAAACTTGCTTTATCGTTACCCAAGATCGCGGTAAGTTCGCTTTTAATCGTACCAATGTGGAATTGAAACCAGTCCCGACTGTCCTGCCCCGGCTGACCACGCTACTTTTAATCGTACCAATGTGGAATTGAAACCACATACTTTGTCAGGTCCGGGTCGGTTTTGTAATCTTTTAATCGTACCAATGTGGAATTGAAACGAACTAAAGCCTCTGCTGGACATAAAGCCGTCGCTGGTCTTTTAATCGTACCAATGTGGAATTGAAACCAATGACAATTGGGCTGCCGTCTCCATTATGCCAGTATCTTTTAATCGTACCAATGTGGAATTGAAACCCTGCAAATTGGTGATCATCGTCTTGTAGTCGCCCGTCTTTTAATCGTACCAATGTGGAATTGAAACCATTGTCCCTAACCCGCCCTCAGAAGGAAATCCAGGAACTCTTTTAATCGTACCAATGTGGAA
Source organism: uncultured Armatimonadota bacterium (assembly GCA_963771575.1). Lineage (GTDB taxonomy): Bacteria > Armatimonadota > Armatimonadia > Armatimonadales > Capsulimonadaceae > JANXMY01. Next base: position 341,213 of record CAVYTV010000002.1, on the reverse strand, counting down.
TTGAAACAAAGTCTCTTGCCTATGGCATCACCCCCTCGGAATGGTTCTTTTAATCGTACCAATGTGGAATTGAAACCATTTTGGATGCCGGTGTTGTACGATGTGCCAGGAATCTTTTAATCGTACCAATGTGGAATTGAAACAAGCCAGGGTTGTGCCTGCTGCACCGCTTGACATCACCGCTTTTAATCGTACCAATGTGGAATTGAAACATTAAGCAGCCAGGGCGAAAGCGACTGCCGCGCGGCAACTTTTAATCGTACCAATGTGGAATTGAAACTAGTCAGGAGCGACCGGGAAGGCCGGATCGTCTGACGGCAACTTTTAATCGTACCAATGTGGAATTGAAACACTTCATGAGCGATGCTGTCTGTCGTGAATTGCTCCTTTTAATCGTACCAATGTGGAATTGAAACGTGTCAACGTAAATCTGCCCTCCGGCTGCGGAGTACTTTTAATCGTACCAATGTGGAATTGAAACGTGGGATCGGCTTGCCACTCTCCTGAGCCATTTCTGCCACTTTTAATCGTACCAATGTGGAATTGAAACATCCAGCCCTTCATCAACACGGCGACCGTGGGCGCTGTCTTGTTCGCCATTACGGCGGCCAAGTCTCAGGCTTTTAATCGTACCAATGTGGAATTGAAACTCGTCAAAGAAGCGGATTACAACACGCTCAAAGAGCTTTTAATCGTACCAATGTGGAATTGAAACGCCGCGTGGCTATCATTGATCCTAAGCGTTCGTTCCAACTTTTAATCGTACCAATGTGGAATTGAAACGCGGGCAGATCGTCGGGGTAATCATCTTCGGTGTGATGCTTTTAATCGTACCAATGTGGAATTGAAACATCCCCACCCTGGACACTTCCAACCGCGTTGGCCTGGTCCACTTTTGATCGTACCAATGTGGAATTGAAACCGATGATGGCGCACGGCATTTCGGACACGGGCGCGCTTTTAATCGTACCAATGTGGAATTGAAACACATGACGGGCGTGCAAATCGCAATGTCATCGCAATCTTTTAATCGTACCAATGTGGAATTGAAACCTGCGGAATTGAAGATCGGGGGATTTTTGCCGATAAAAGGGTGAGGAGTCTCTTTATCCATGCAATTTCCCCCCTTTCTTCTGGCAGGCGCGGTATGCGTCTTCACACTGGCTGGCAGCCAGATTATGATTCCGACCGTGAAGGCGCAGACGCCGAGCGTCCCGGATTTTCGCGTTCGTGTGGAGTGGCAGAAGGCGGAGCGGGGCGTCAGCGGGCTGGTCATGCGCGGGCGCATCGTCAATACGGGAAGCAAGGCGCTAACCTATACGCAGGTGTCGCCGACGCTCTGTGATGGGGCCGGCAAGATTGTTTACACCGGCAGCGGGTATCTGACGGTCAGCCCATTATGTCCCGGTCAAGCGGCGGAGTTTCGGGCCTGTGCCACTCATGCGCCCCGCTTTCGCAGCCTGCATGTTGCGCTGCGCGAGGCGGGGCAGATGGTGATTGTGGAAGAAGCGCCTTAAGCCCCAAAACCTCTCCCCGAAGAACCTCTCCCCGCCGAAGACGGCGACCCTCCCCTGTTAAGGGAGGGTAAGAAGGAGGGACTATGCTGCCCTTGCCCTTCCCTAACAGGGAGTCGGGTGCAGTTGCGCCAGGGTCGCAACTTGTTGCGGGGTTAGGTTATTCGGACAGGCCGCAGGTTCAGACTGGCGTGGATGCGCCGGAAAGCTGCCCGATGACCATGGGGTAGTCAAAGATGGCCTGGAACAACGCCCGATCTCCCCAGCCGTAAGCCACTTCCAGGCAGTCGCCTGTCCGGTACAGGGAAATGGGGAAGGCGACGCGCTTGGTGTCAAACAACTCGCCCGCGCCCTCGTAGCAGCGAGGGACATCGTCCGGCGTGATGGCGCGCAGGCAGGACCGAATGGCGGGAGCGCCGCTCTCATCAAAGTCCAGCCAGACCAGCCAGCCCTCATACTGCTCCTCAATATCGGGATACGCCGGGTCCATTGTCTCGGGATGGTCAGGGTTGTTCCTATCCAGCACGACATGGATCAGCCCTAGATGCCCGCCCAGTTCGCGGCAGGGGATGAAATTGCTTCCCAAACCCACCCGGTGTACCCGTTCCCAGAGATCATAACCAATGGCGTGAGGCAGGCAGTCAATGTAGCCGCACAGCCCGAAGCCGCTCAGGCCGTCCTGGGCATCGCTCTCAAAGTAGGGCAGCAGCTTGGTTTCGCTCATGGACCTAGCCCCGATCAATGTCTTCCCTTCGGTAGGGCTGGGCAGGCGGACGGAGTTTTTATAAGACTCAACGTGCAGCTCATCCGTGGCATTGCCGATGATGCCCCTGGCCCAGACGCCTTCGGCCAGTTCGGCGAGGAACAGGTCTTCGGGCGTGTGCGTTTTCTCCGTCACGAACTCAATGCCGCCGAAGAGATGCTGCAATTCCAACTGTCCCGGACGTTCCTGCGGGTCCAGATAGCCGCCGTACACCCCCACATCATGGATAAACTTGCCCGACGGCAGCATGACTTTGCCCCGGTAGCCCTGGCCGGTGACGAAAAAGCCGGGCTGGCCGTTCGGAAGGGTGATTGGGGCCTGCCGGACATCTTCCATGATGACGCCTTCCGGGTTGGCGTCATACCAGAGGTTGCCCTGACGCGGCGGGCAGTGCGGGACAGGCGTGCGCGGGCCGCGAATGCGCGTGAAGGGGAACTGCCGCGCCATCTCGTAGACGTTGTGCATTCCCTGCATCTGCTCGCCCGCCATGTAAAACAGCAGGTTGGTGGAATAAAGTTCGCGCGTGACCGTGTCTTTCAGTCGGGACAGACGCACAGTGACGCCGTAAGTCAAATCGCCCGTGGCCGGGTCGGTCCAGGACTGGATCGGGCCGTTGAAGGCCGCCTCCCAGGACTTGCCTGCCTTACGCGCCTCCACGCCGAACTCGCGGACGGTATGGGGCAGAACATGAAGAGTGGTAAGAGAGGGTTTGGGTGAATCCAGCAGAACAGAATGGTTCAGAACAGAATTGTTCACGTCGCCGACCTTTCGCGGACCTTATTCCGAGTGAAAATGTTACGATAAGCTCTGTCCTGTTATCGGCTGCTTCCCCGGCATTCATGAGGGACGAACAGAGCGCGGGAGCAGCGCCCCTCCCTGAGTTCTTTTGCCGGAATTTACCCCATCTGAAACAGAATGGCAATGTTTTCAGCGCCTGTATGACAAGAAAAACAATTCTGCCATTAGGGAACAATTTTCCTCGCAGGGACGCTCTTACTGATAATGCCCTGAAAGGAGCTGCTGATGCAACAAAGTCGTTTGCCCCGATTACCAATCACTGGCCTGTCCCTGCTGGCTGTTTTGCTTCTGGCCGCCGGATGCAGCCATCACGCCCAGGACACTGCCGCGCCGACATCCGCCCCGCAGGTCGCCTCCGCGCCCCCTAACTCTGCTGTGCCACCGGCCGCGCCTGCTCCGGCGCAGGGCGCGGCCTTTCAGCCGTATACCCTGCTGCCCGCGCCTCCGCCCGTGCCGCCTGTCGTGACCCACCAGCATCGCGTGCTGCATCTCACCCATCTGCACAACCATGTTTACCTGACAGACAGCGCCCGGCATCTTTATGAAGCGGGGCGGGACGCACAGGGACATATCTATCCTGTTTACCGCGATCCCGTCACCCATACGGCTTACCCGCTTTACTATGATGCCCGGCGCGACCGACTTTACCGTCTGGCGCAAAACGACGACGGCCGGTTTTATCGCAACTATGTCGGCCAGCCTGCCGATGAGTTCTCGCCGCCGGACTCGGACTACGAGCGGGTCAGCCCCTCCGACGATGACCGCCCGGTTGTGACGGATATCGTATAACACCTACAACTATAACACGTACAATGACGACGAGAACGGTGGGGGCTATCGGCATCATCACACCGACTACGCCGATTACTCGCCGCCTCCACCGCCGCCTGCGCGCCATTCCAGTCATCCCAACGACAACTGGCTGTGGGCCATCCCGGTCGTCATCGGCGCATACCTGCTGCTTCAGCCGCATCACCACCATTCCGCGCCGCCGCGTCCCACGCAGACGGTAATCGTGCGGCAGGCTCCGCCGTTCACGCGGCCAGCGTCGCCGATCACTATCATCAACCAGAACAATACCGTCTACAATAACCAGAATTACCGTCCTTTCCACCACTCTGGTTATCAGTCGGTTCCACGTCCGGGCGCGATAGCCGCCACGCGGCCCGTCTACGCGCCTGCGCCTTCCCGACCGAGTCCGATTTTCCCCTCCCGGCCTGTCGCCGCGCGTCCGACTGCGCCCTTTGCCGCGCGTCCGGCAGCCCCCGGCCCTGTGCCGTTCCATCGCGTGACAGTCTCGCGCCCGGTCATGGTGACGCCTCGCCCTGTTGCATCCGCCCCGCGCATGTCCCCCAGGCCGGTGGCTCAGGCTCCTGTGGCCGCGCCGCGCCCGGCGTTCCGGCCTCGCCCTATCGCAACGCGGCCCATCGCAGCGCGGCCTGATCGGCCTTTCCTAGCTCGTCGTCCGGCAGCATTTGTCGAGCGGCGTCCATTTGTGCGCCCAGCGAATCCCGCTCCCACGCCGGTCGCGCGCATCCCGGAAGCGCGGCATGTCATCGCGCGTCCCCTCCCGCCTGCGCCGCTCCCTGTTGTTCACGCACAGCCGGTCGTTCACGCGCAGCCCTTTGTTCGCCCACGTCCTGTGGCCGTGATGCCGCGCGAAGCGCCGAAGCTGCTGTCGCAGCGAGTGGAGCATCCGCTTCCGGCCAGATCCACCATTGTCATCCAACCGCTCCGGGAGCCGGTCCATTTGACACCGCGTGTGGAGCGTCCCGTCGCGCCTGGGCCTGTTCCTGCCTCTCGCCCTGTCGTCATTGCCCCACGTCCGGTAGAGCCGAAGCCGATGGAACCGCGCCGGGTTGAGGCTGCGCCCCGGCATGAGGAGTTGCATGAGGCTCGGCCCCAGCCCGTTCCGCAAGTCAAGCCGAAGGAGGAACTCAGGGACGGCCACATGGCCGGAGACAAAAAGGACGAAAAAAAGAAAGACGACGCGAAGCCGACCAAGCCGTAACGCGCCGGCCTCTTTCTCTGTTAGCGATTTGACGAGCGCTGACGCCGGAACGCATAAACGGCGAGACCGGACAGACACAGAAGGAATGACCAGAACGTCCCGGCCTCCGGCACGGCGGCGGGGGAACCGACGGCGGAAACGCCGTCCACCACGCCAAAGGGGCCGGTCGCATTGGCGGAGAAGCGAATGTAGTCAATCGTCGTCAACGGCGTTTGGGCCGCGAAATCATAAGAGGTTCCTCCCGCCGATCCGTCATACAGGACATTGTCGGCATTCGCGACGGTTTGATTGGCAAAGGCGGACGCTGTGAGCGCAGGATTGACCGGCTTGGAAAAGTCGTTCAGCGCCCCCCATCCGGCAGTGTTGGGAGCCGCTTGCAGTCCGTCCCAATGGTAAGGATTTTCAGGGAACGCGACAGAACTGGACGGCGTGACAGTGTAAAATGTCACTCCATCATCGCTGACACTGACCTGCGGAAGCGTTCCAAAGGTAGAACCGTCCGCGATCTGATAGGCGGACATGTCAGTGCCTTCCGAGGCAAACCCGGAGGCAGCGGTGCCGACGAAGCCCTGATTGCTGAACAGAATGAAGTCCTGGCCGTACCACGAGTTCCCGGTGTGCGTGATGGGACTGGTCATCTGGACCGTGAATTGATCCGAGGCTGATCCAAACGCGACCAGAAGATTGTTTCCGGTGGTCTGGTCTACGCCATAAGCCGGGTTCACCATGCAGGCGTGGTACAGGTCTCCGAACGTGTCGTTATCCAGGGTGGTCGGCTGGCCCAGCGCGGCGGTCGGATTGTTGTAAAGCGAGCCGGACGTGAGGCTGCTGGTTCCGACGACCGAGCCGGCAAAGTTTGCGGCGGATGCCCCAATCGGCATCAAAGACCCCAGTCCAATGACTGCGGCGAACAGAGAAGAAGAGAGTTTCATGGGTGTTTCCTTTCGCGAAACGGATTAATACTTATAAGCGCTGGCCGGCAGCATTCCCGGCCCATAGGCGGAGTCATCGGCGGAAAGCCAGCCGAACTCGGGATAGTTGGAGTCGTAGGGGAGCTGTCACGAACGGCTTTGACATGGCCGTCGGCATAGCAGACATTCGCCAGGCCGTTGTGCCGGAAGTCCGCGTTCCCGGCATTCAGATACGTGGCGGCCTCGCTGGGCGCGCGCAGAAAATTATCGGGCCGCGCCGCCCCCCCCTGACGATATCCGGCATCTCCGAACACGACGGTGCTGCCGGGCAGTGCGATCTGCGCCAGATGGCAGGCCGGGTAATTGCCCAGCGGCGTTCCTAAATCTCCCCCAATGTAGGTCGCATTGTAGCCATAGCCATTGTAGGGCCGATTGCTGCCGCCGGTGGGGAAAACATTGTCGGGGCAGCCGTGAATAGCCCCATCCGTGGTGTAAGCGCCCAGCAGCCCTGTCGTCCAGACGTTCAAGGGCTTCTGCCAGAAGTCCCAGGCATCATTGCCGACATAAGACGGGCAGGCCATCTCGTCCGAGTCATTGGCGTACATCTGCCAGGCCAGCCCAAGCTGTTTCAGATTGCTGGCGCAGGCGGTCCGCCGGGCGTTCTCACGCACTCGGGCAAAGACAGGAAAAAGAATCGCCGCGAGGATCGCCAGGATGGCGATGACGACGAGCAGTTCTAGGAGGGTAAACGCGCGGGCAGGGCTGCGCCCCGGAGGGGACGCACAGGAAACGTGGCGAGACAAGTGAGGCATCCTTCTGCCTGTGACGCGCAGGCATGGAAATCCCGGCGGCGTCTGCCGTCGGGAACCCTGGGCTGGTAGTCTGGCTGAGAGGAGAAAACTCCTCATCACAGTTGCGGGACAGCGCCGGCTTTGCTTTGCCTGAAGAGTTGATATTCAGGCGAAGCGCACCGAACTTCCCCATTTAAGCGCGCGTTGACCGCGACGCACCGAGGGTGTTGACACGATGAAGTTTTAGTAGAGGCAGTATAGCCGGGAACGCGGGGGATTGTCAAGAGGCCGAAACGCGCCCGGCCTTTTCGGGCCGGGCGCATTCTGCTTACGGGGTCACCAATGAGTTTACGGGGTCACGGTCAGAGTTGCCGTGCGTACCTGCCGGCCCTGGATCGCTTTGATCGTCACCAGGGTTGAGGTTCCGACCGCGCTTGTACTGATGGTGAAGGGCGCCGAAGTCTGCCCGGTGGGAACGGTGACATAGGTGACGGTGGGCTGCGCGACCGCCGCGTTGCTGGTGGACAGCGCGACATTGACGGGGCTGGTCGCCATGCCGTTGAGCGTCACCAAGCCGCTTACGGGGATACCACCTTTCACGGTGCTTGGCGTGAGCGTCAAACTTGCCAGACCCAGCGGCTCCGTGAAAAGGACCGGGTATGAGGCGATGCCGTTGGCGACGACTTGCAGGGCGTAATAGCCTTGCGGTAATGTTGCAGGCGGCACGAAATAAGTGGAGACGGGAGTGTTTCCGGTCGCCACGCCCATCGTGCTATGGTTGTAGGTTCGCCCATAAAAGACATGACTACTGGTGTCTGTCAGCCGCACAAGCGGATAGTTGGAAGCCATCTGCGCGTCATCGCCGTAATACGCGCCCTGTGTCACGCCATTGAACTGTGTTCCCTGCACCAGATAGGAGCCGTCCGTCCGCGCCGTGACATTGCTGATGGCAGGCGCGCTGGAAGAAAGCGCGGCGCTGTCCGGCGTGTAGACGAATTGCTGAAGGTTGAGAGCCTGGGTGAACAGCACCTGTCCATTGGGCAGTTGCAGCATTCGACCGATGTAGGAAGGTTGATTTTGGAAGAAGCCGCCCCCGCCTGACGGCAGCGGAGCCTCCGCGAACGATCCATGAGACGTGGTGGCATCGTAAGTATATTCTAAAAAATGCTCCCCACTCGGAAATGCATTGGAACTGGTGCTGGCCGGAGAGACAAGCACCAGCGCTTTGCCGTTGACTTCAACGCATCCTGGCGCATCCGGCGCTCCCAGCAGAAGGGTATTACTGGTGCCGTAAAGGTCCGGCCCGGCGACCCAGCCACCGGAATACAGGGCCGTATGGCCGGTCGCGCCGATGTACAGCGTCACCCCGTTCGCCAGCAGGAGGCCCGGCCCCAGTTCTTTGGAGTTAGGGTCCACCAGTTGATTCGGGGTTGAGCCTGCGCTCATCCAGGCATCCGAGGCGGGGATGTACAGTTCGGTATTCTGGGTCGCGACAGGCTGACCGATGCAGTCCACCGTCAGTACCGAGCCATCCGGCTGTAGCGTCCAGGCTTCCTCATTGGAACGAACGGCTTTGACATTCGCGCTGGGGGTCCAGGTGTTGGTTTTGTAATCATAGAGTGCCTGTTCCGAGCTGAGGATGTCCCCCATCAGAACCAACCCGCTCGGCAAGGTTGTGGAAACGGCATCCCCGATGTTTGTCCAGGGAGAGCTATTCCGATGGATGGGAGTAGGAACTGTTCCCCAGGTGTTGGTTTGCGTGTGGTAGATTTCGCAGGTGTTATCATCGTCCTCAACAACGTTTCCGTTGTCGGTGGCGCTGTATTCGCCGCCGGCGATCAGCACGTCGCCATTGCGAAGGACTGCCGAGGTGTAGTAAAGCCGCTTTCTGGCCATGGAAGCCAGTTGGGTCCATGTCCCGTTGGCATAGCTGCCGCTGGAGTCCGGCGTCAGCGCGTACCAGGTACGGTCACTGTTGCCCTGTGCCATGATCCGACCGTCCAGCAGTACCAGCATCGTGCTGATGGCTTCCGGTGCCTTATTCGTCAAATGCGTCCAGGTGCCGACGGCGCGGGCCGAGGGAGCCAGGCCACAGGCCAGAGCTATTCCCAGCAGGGCCGGGACAAATTTCTTTTTCCACTTGGAAAGTCTGAATGTCAGCATGAGGTTCTCCTAGAGAGAGACTAGTCCGGGGCTTGTCTGGGAACAGGCATTCTTTGCCATGCGCCGAAGGGCTTTTTTTGCCAGCGGCAAAGCCAGCAGGAGCGCGACCAGACTCAAGGTCGCCGCCTCTGAGGGCTCCGGGGCGGGGCTGCCGCCGGGCGCGAAATCCGCCTTGAACGCCAAGTCGGAACCGGCAGGATAGGCCAAATCCGTGCTTGTGCCCCAGCCGCCGGGAACCGTAAATTGCGTGTTATCGTTGCCGCTGTTGAGGTAGACGAATTGACCCGCAGCGTAAGCGTCTGAGCCGACATAACCGAAATCCGCTCCTTGAGTCCCGCCGTCCTGAACGCCCGACGTGCTGAAAAAAAGCACATATTGCTGTCCCGGCGTCACCGCCACCGCCGTTCCCGGCGTCGCCGTGAGCGTCGTGAAGCCGCTGCCGAGAGTCCCTGTGCTGGTGGTGCTGCTCGTGTACAGCGGGCTGCCGGTGGCTTCGGTCCCGTCCCAGGCATAGACATACGCCTTGTAGTTGATGCTGACGGGACCCATGTTGCCAGGGTCATTGGTCAGATAAAAGGAGAAATCTTGCAGGGAAATGACGTTGGCGGGGGCCGTGATGGTCTGTCCGAATGTGGCGGTGTCCGGTTCGCCCCAGCCGCCGATGTTCTGCTGCCCGGTGGCGTTCCAGGTCGGAGTCGTATCAATGGTGGTGCTGGCGCGGGCGGGGAGAGCAGCGGCAATCCCTGCCGCGACGAGCAAGGCAAGGGGCAGCGCAGCCCTAGCCCGCCCGCGTGTTTCGGTGACGTGCATAAATGAGTGTCCTTTCTACTCCGTAGAAAACGGCAAAAGTCTCTTTGCTGAGACAGTGGCTGGGTACTGCACGTCACGGGGCTAGCTTGCGACGCGCTTTATTATAACAGAGGGCTGCCTGCTTGTCAAGTGGCCGATGTATTCTCCGTAAGAATCCGACAGTAGTAGGCTCATTGCGAAAGCAGGCATACTGGAAACATTGCACATAAGGCCATTCCTTGCCTCAAATTATCCCTATCCCCGCTTGTTTCCTGCTTATCATCTCAGTAAGTTTAACGCCGCAACTATGACCGCACTCAGGGGAAATGCGGTGTCAACCAGGCCCAGATCTTCGTGGCCGAAGCGGAAAGCCCGAAAGAATACTCCAAAAGCTACAAATGCCCCGACTACAAACCCAAATACGAAGTCCAGGCCGTGAAGACCTTAAAAATGGCGGCGTGAGCATTGGACAAACAGAAAAGCCGCCGCTTCACACGAAGCGGCGGCTTTTTTGGCGTCTGATATTATCACAGGGGCTTCATCAACTCTTGATCAACTCGGCTTTTACGTGCGCGGAAATCTCCTTTCATTTCCGGCGATGCTTGTTCTAGGTCATTTCGTGGAGATGAGCCGATGCCGAAGCGAGAGAGGCGTATTCGTATTTGAACCCGTTCCAGTGCCGAGAGTTTTTCCGCTTCCGCAAAGACAGGCTCAATCTCCCTCAAAAGTTTGACCACTTCTGAAATATCTCGTTCGTCTGCATACATACGACGCTTTAATTGTTGGTATTGCTGACGCAGAGTAATGAAGTAGAAAAAAGTGATTGCTCCAAAGGCAATATCTGCAACGATGGAAGCAATGCCCTTAACAGGAGAATAAGGCTGGCCCGGCAAGGAAACAAAGGGAGGCATTAAGAAAAATATCCAGATGAAAAAACCTGCGAAGAGTTCAAGCAACAGTAAAACGGTGAAACCCTGAAGCGTCATAAATAACTTTTGGTAGCTGCTCCCCCGCTCCTCATATGACTGCTGCAACTTCTCTGCTAATTCTAACAGACCCTCAAAGTCGGAACGGATACGAGACGTATTTTTGTCCGCTGCCGCTTCTCCCAAAGAGGCATCAGGCTGAAACGCGCTTGAAGTTATCCGCTCTTTAGCTTCCACAGTTTTTCTCAAGGATTTCCGCAAACTGCCCAATCAAGTGATCCCGCTGGTCGGGCTTCAACTGGCTAGGCAAGGTTTCACTGCCCCAATGAAAATCTTCCAGCCACGCGGCGACGGGGACAGCTTCCCAATCCAAGTTATCGCTGCCGACTTGATGGAGGAACTGCTGCATCTTTTGGACAAACGCACTGTTGCCTGACGGCGAGTAATAGCGCTCGGCGTCCTCAATTTGGTTGTAAAAGAGGTCGGACTTGGCAACGGCAATAATGAACCATGTCGGCTTGTGTGATTTCTTCAACGACTTACGGATCAACCCAAGCGTCTCGTCTAAGTCTTGAAGTTCCTGCTGCAAAAAATGCTGACGAAGCGCATCCACCGTCGTCATGCCCAAATCCCGAAGAAGAGCCTCACGCGCCGCCGGCTCACGCAGACTGATATAACCGTTGGACACCACATGGATGACACCATCCACGGGCCGTTTTGTTTCAAACACCTTTGCAGCGGCAGTCAGCCGGGGATGCGACCCCTGACCAGGAATTGTGTTTAATCCGATGCGAAAACCTTTGGCCGGCACTTGACCCTTTTCCGAAGAGCGTGAACGCCCCGGCGGGCTGTAGCCGCGATGAAACGCCTGCCCGGTCAGATGGTCCAGCAATACTGTCTTTCCTGCCCCGCTCAAACCCGTCACCGCGATCTCAATCTTTTTGCCTCTGATTCGTGTGACAACCCGCTCCCAGGCACCGGCAAGTTGTTCGCGTGATTTATAGGCTTCCTTGACCGCTGGAATTATCCAGGAAGAATGTGAGACAGGCTCAAGCATTGACAGACTCCGTTGAAGTCATCATACATTATCCCATGCTGCTCTGTCAAGACAAGCCGGCCCAAGCAGCTGCTTTTGAGGCAGGCTCATTGGAAACAGAGAGGAAAATGGCGGCTGCCGGGTGAACAGAGAGCCGATCATGGCGATGCAAGCCATTGAGAACGCTTCAGGTTCCACTATGATAATCATTCAACGAGGTTTGAGCGCGTGCGCGCACTTTTTTATTGCCGCGCTCCTCGCGGCCTCCTTACCCGCGCAGGCAGGAACAACGTACAACGCAAAAACGTTCGGGGGAGCGGTCGGCAATGGGATTGTCGACGACGCGGGGGCGATCCAAAAGGCCATTGATGCGGCGATTGCCGCCGGGCCGGGGAATACGGTGCTTCTGCCGACGGGCCGGTATTTGATCTCGAAACAACTGGTGATTGAGAAGGCTAGGAGCCTGACGTTCACGGGCGCTCCGGGGGTTCCCCCGCTGCTGCTCACCACGCCGAAGACGGGCTTCGTTTTTGATGTCTTACACAGCGATCACGTCACGATCAACAATGTCGCCAACGACGCCCAGGAGTCTGAATTTCACGCAGGGGACCATCACGGCGTTCAGCGCTACGCCGCCATCCATTACGGTGCGCCTAGACGCGGGATACCCGGCTCCTGACGCCCCTCAGTTGGTGAAGGTCAAAACGCTGTATACGTTTTCCGACCCGTCGCGGGCGGCGTATGACCCGCATCATCCGAGCATACTGTCTAAAAGCCAGGTCTCGCCCGGCCTGTGGCTGTTCACCCTGGATACGCCTCCGGTGGACGAGTTCCTCGGCGAGAAGGTCGCCGTCTGGAACAGGGACGACAACCCGCCCGGCCTGTTCTACAATATCGGCTATGATTCCAACACCACCCTGAGCAATATCCGCGACTACTGCGGCGGCTGGAACTCGGCGGGGGCGATTTACGCCTACACCGGGGCGAACTTTCTGAAGAACTTTTACGAAGGACCGCCGCCGGGATCAAACCGGCTGATCACCTCCGGCGGCGGCATGGTGGGCGGCGGGCGCGGCGCGCTGACGCTGACCGGGTGCGATTTTCGCCAGATTGACGATGACTGCGTTGACCTCGGAGGCGGCTGCGACCACATTATTTCGCAGGAGCAGCCGAACGTGATCACGGTCTCAAACCGGGACGTCCAGGTGGGTGATACCATCCAGGTGTGGAGCTGGGAAGACGGCGATCCCTACGTTCGGGATACGGCCACGGTCACTCAGGTCGGGAGTGTGGACACGGCGCACGGCCGCTTCGGCGTTCTGACGCTGGATCGGCCGGTCACGGTCGTCCATCCCGATCCGACCAATGCCGGCGGCGGCATTGACGGCTATGATGCGTTTCAGGACACGTCGGCCTCGGGACCGCTTACCTTCTTGAACTGCCGATTTCAGTCCAATCGGGCGCGCGGGATGCTTCTGCACCCCTGCGGCCCGCTGACCATTGATCATTGCACGATCTACGGCTGCCGCTGGCTGGGGGTCTATATCGGCGTTGAACAGGAAACCCGCGAAGGCGCGGCGCCGAGCCGCATCCGCGTCACCCACAGCAGGTTCTCCGGCAACGATGGAATCAGCTGCTTTATCGGCTTCAATGACGGCTATGAGCTGGGAAAAGAAATGCATCGGGTGTTCCCGATCGTGACGGTTTCCGGGAATTCGTTCGTCGACAACGATCTGCCGAGCGCGGCGATTGGGCCGAACCCAGGCCAATATGATTGGCCGTCGCCGCTGCTGATCATGGCAGCCGAGTCGGCCACGATCAGCAATAACTTCTTCCGCAGCAACTGGGGGCCGAACATTTTCTTGCAGTCGGACAACAACGTGCGTGTCACGGACAACACGTTTGTCCGGCCCAACCAAATACAAGGCTGGCCGGAAACGGGGATGTTCACCCACTGCGTCATCGGCGCGGATCTGGCACAGGGGATCAGTCTGGCGGGGAATATCGTGGCGCAGCCGGGGCCTTACACGGCGGCGCTGTTTCACGCGACGCCGACCGTGACCGGGGTCACGGGCGCGGACACCGGCATCCGGCGTCTCCCGGCTGCCCCTCCGCATCCTGTCCGGCCCCGCACAAAAATCGGCCGGTGACACCGCCCCAGCGCTTGCCAGAGGCGACCATCGCTCTTCCACAGCCTCTTGACAAATCCCTTGGCCCCTGCTACACTGAGGGCATGAAAGCGCGCTTTCTGCCGGTTCTTCTGCTGCTTGTTTCGGCGGCTTCCTCTGCCCCGGCGCAGACGCCTTCCGCACTGCCCCCTGCCCCGGCGTCCCCCCATTCCCTGCTGCAAATGAACCCGCAGGAGCGGCAGTTTTTCGCGCTGGGGATCACGCTGGCGCGGGGCGCGTTCGCCTATGCGGAACTGGCCAAACAGGCGACCCAGGTCGAGAAAACGCGCAGCAAGATCGCCCAGGTCGGGCAGCTCGGCAAGCTGGAGCCGGCGGCGCAGCGCGACCGGGCGGCGGCGCGGGACGGGCTGGCGCAGGCGGCGAACCTGATGCGAACGCTGGGGGCGCCGCCCTCCGCCCTGGTGCCGATCCAGCATGCGGCGGACGCGCTGGCCGAGCCGCTGGCGATCTCGTCGGAAGCGAGGCCGCTACTGCTGTTCAACGGCCCGGCGGCGCGGGCCTTGTCGTCGCTGAACGAGTTCCAGAGGCTTTCTTCCCTGCCGGAAGACCCGGCGCTGCGGGCCTGGCTGGCCTCGCCGGGTGTGGGCGAATCAGCATCGGTGTGGTATGGGGAAGGGGAAATGTCCGGGCTGGCGCAGGTGGCCGCCGCCTACCGGATGCCGGACCTGCTGCCGCCCGCCCAGCAGCTCGCCACCGATTTGCGCGGGCTGCGCGACTGGCTCTCCCTGCGTCTGTCGGACACGCCTTCGCCGGAACAGACGGCGCTGCAAAACGCGCTGGAATCGTTTCTGGCGGAGACGGCGCTGACCGAGCGGCTCGGCATTCGGTCGCGCAAGCCGCTGACGCTGACACAGTTGCAGGCGCTGGGCGACATCAGCCGCCGGCTGCAAACGCAGGCGCTGGGGCCGGCGGCGCCTGCCGCGCCGCTCCAGACTTCCGAGGCGGGAACGTAAGGACGGAGAGGCTCCTATCCCGGCTCACAAGTTCGCCACCCTTCCCTCGAAGGGAAGGGGTGAGAAAAACGGCAGTTTGTTGAGATAACATCACGGCAGGCTATCACGGAGGGAGAATAGAGATCATGGACGGAGAGTTTATGATCACGGCGAGCCATGCCACTGAGAAAATGCAGCTCGCCTGGCAGATGCGGCGCGAGATGACACCGTGTGAGCGGGCGCTGTGGCAAAGGCTGCGGGCCAGCCGGCTCGGCGGCCTGCATTTCCGCCGACAGCAAATTATTGACGGTTTTATCGCGGATTTCTTCTGCCACGCCGCGAAACTTGTGGTTGAAGTGGACGGCGGCGTCCATCAACATCAGCAGGAATATGACGCCGAACGCAGCGAGATTTTCGCTGCCCGTGGCCTGTCTGTTCTGCGCTTCACCAATGCTGAAGTACAGGCTGCTTTGCCGAGCGTCCTGAAGCGTATCCTTACTGCCGCACAGGAACACCAGCAATCACTGTCCTAATCCCCTTCCCTTCGAGTAAAGGGAGACCCCACCGCAAGCGGCGGAGCATTCGGGAGCCTCTTGGCATAAGGTAAATCTGTGACCGACCCGGTGACCTCTCGGTCACAACCCATCGCTCACAACCCCTCGGTCACAACCCAAATAAATCGAGTTGACCATCATCTTGACCATCCTCGGGACAAACCCGATGATTCTGAATATAACGAATGACTGAGGCCGCCGTGATCTCATCGCCCACCGTGCGAACAAAATAACCCGAACCCCACAAGTGGCCGCCCCACAACTGCTGCTTCAGAGACGGAAACTCACGAAACAGCGCCCGACCACTCAGGCTCTTAAAGCGACTGACCACATCAGAGATCGAGTCACGCGGCGGAAACGAACAAAATAAATGAAGGTGATCGATAAATGAAGGTGATCGGCACCCACATACAATTCAGTGACACTGACTTCGTAAGCCGCCGCGATCTCACGCAGCAAAGCGTCCAGACGCACGCCTACCATGCCGCCTAACACCGCTTTGCGGTACTTAGGCGTCCAGACCAGGTGGTACTGAGTATCGTAAACAGCGTGCGCGGCATGACACAGAGGCATTTGTCATTGTAGCACAGTTATCGCCTCCTATCCCGGCTCATCGGTCGCCACCCCTGGCTCTCCACCGCAAGCGGCGGAGCATCCCAAGACAGAGGGAAGGGTGGCGAACTTGTGAGCCGGGATAGGATCTTCACCCCCGCATGTCCATGCCGCCGTCCACCGTCAGCGTCGTGCCGGTGATGAAGGCGGCCAGGTCACTCAGCAGAAAGCACGTTGCCCCGGCCACGTCTTCGGGCAGGCCGATCCGGCCCAGCGGGAAGTTTGCGGCCACTTCCGCCCGCCCCAGCGCATCCAATGAAGGCGCGGCCATCTCCGTCTCGGTCCAGGCAGGCGCGATGCAGTTGACGCGGATTTTGTCCCCGGCCAGTTCCTTCGCCATGGAGCGCATGAACAAAATCTGCGCCCCTTTGGAGGTCGCATATGCCGAATACTCGGCGCTGCCCCGCTGGCCCGCCGTGCTGGTGTAAATGATGATGCTTCCACCCTGGCCCCCGGCGCGCTGGTGGCGAGCGGCGGCGCGGACGGCCAAAAATGTTCCACGCAGGTTGATCGCCAGGGTCCGATCCCAGAACTCGGCGGTCATGTCCTGAAGGTACGCGCCCTCAAAAATCCCCGCCGAGACGACCATCCCGTGCAGCGGTCCGAGACGCTCCACCGCCGCGTCGGTCGCCCGCTCCAATGCCCCGTCTTCGGCCACATCCGCCTGCACGGCAAAGCCTCGTCCGCCCGCTGCTTCCACGTCTGCAACCACCTTTTCCGCTGCGTCCCGGCTTTGCTGATAATTGACGCTGACCGCCGCACCCGCCCCTGCCGCCATCCGCGCTGTCGCCGCCCCGATGCCTCGGCTGCCGCCGGCAATAAAAATGTGCTTTCCCGTGAGATCAATCATGTCCTCTTCCCCCGGCGTCCTTTCGCCATGGGTCGCCCGGCTTCCTGCCCGCACGAGCGCAAAGGCATTCAGTTTTCTCCCGGCGGTTGAAACCGCAGCAACAGAAGCACAAAGTCCGCCTTCGCGGACTCAGAAAATGATCTTAGCCGGCGAAGGGCAGAACAGCGGCCCGCTCTCCCAAAGGAGAGCGGGCCGCTGCGGTGTTTCGGGCCAAAGATTTGGGCTACATCCGGCCATAGAGCTGGCCCAGAGGGGTCAGGGAGCCGTCCGTGTTGACAAGAGCGGAGGAGCCGAGTGTCGGATCGCTGGGGTTGGCCCCGGTGTACCAGGCGTAGCGAGCCACATACCACTGGCTGTTCAGCCAGGGACCACCTGCTGCATGAACGCCGTCGCCTGAGCGACAGAGATCTGATTTGTCCCTGACCAGTCGGCGGGGGCCATCTCGGTGATCCAGATTGGATACTGCCAGTAGCGATTGTGCAGGTTCGTGATGTAACTCTCAAAGGAGTTCGGATCGCTAATGTAGCAGTGAACGGCGATGAAGTCCAGGCGGTAGTTGTTTGCCGCGACCCCCGTCATGAAGTCGGCGAACCACTGGTCGTTGTCATCGGCGCAGGCCGGGCTGCCGATGGGGATGCCGGCCGCCGCCAGATATTGATACCCGGTCAGGGCGTAGGGGACGGTCAAGTTGGCCTGGTCCGTATGATCCGGCTCGTTGAAGGCCAGGAAATTTTCAACTCCGGCCTGCGCCGCGGTGGACTTCGCCCAGGCGCTGTTGTCGCCGCCGTAATACCCCCACTCCATCGGGACGAACTCGGTGCCGGGCGGCGCGTCGGTGGGTTCACTGGAACCCCAGGTGTAGTACCAGGCGTTGTGGATGCCCCAGCCAGCCCATTCCTTGCCGCCCATGCCTTTCTTCGGGCTGGGCAGGATACTGGATCGGGCCGGGGTCCAGCAGTTGGAAGACCTGATTGTCGCCGCCGTAGTAGCCATAGATGTTCAGCGTGTCGCCTGCGGCGGCGTTGTTGCCGTTGCGGACATCCAGCGTCTGAGCGCTGTCGGCGGCATTGAACGGGACGATGCGGGAGTAGCCGCCGCCAATGTCCTGGAAGTACCAGTTCTGGTTGTTGCTGCCGTTGACCGTGTAGGTCGTCACGTTGTTGCCGTTGGCGGTCCCGCCGCCGGCGTCATCCAGCATTTGAAGCGAGTTCGCGCCGGAGTACGCGGAGATCGTATAGATGTTCCCGCCTGTGGTCTGCACCAGCCACTGCTGGTTGCTGGTCTGGGTGGCGTTCCAAAGCTGGACATTCGTGCCGTCGCTGTTGCCGTAGCCGTAAACATCCAGCGCCAGGTCGGGATGGCCACGCGTGGTGATCCGGTACGTTCCCGGCGTCGGCTGCGGCGCTCCAGGCGGATCCAAACGGAAGACCTGGTTGTCGCCGCCATAGTAAGGGTAAATCGCCGTCACGGAGCCGGCGGTGGCGCTGTTGCCATTGCTCAGGTCCAGCGTCTGAAGAGAAGTCGGGCCGGCCAGCTTGGGAATGATCCGGTAAAAGCCGCCGCCGATGTCCTGGAAGTACCAGCGCTGGGCATCATTACCGTTGTCCTGATAGGTCTTGACGGTGTTGCCGCTGGCCGTGCCGCCGTTGGTGTCATCCAGCATCTGATTGCAGAAAGAGCCGGAGTAGGCATGGATTTTATAGGCGCCGTCGCTCTGCTGGTCCACAAACCACTGCTGGTTGCAGGTCTGGGCGGCGTTCCAGATCTGCACGACGGTGCCGTTGCCGACGCCGAAGTTTTGAACGTCCAGCGCCAGGGACTGCTGGCCCCGCGTCGTCAGGCGGTAAATGCCGCTGACCGGGCCGACATGGGTGATCGGCAGCGCCGTCGCCAGCGTGTACCCGTTGGCTGCCGCCGTGATATTGGCGGTCACACTGCCCGCCGTCAGCGGATTGCTTGTCGTGATGGTGAATGTCGCGCTTTTCGCTCCGGCGGCAACGACGACGCTGGCCGGGATCGTCGCCAGGGCATTGTTACAGGCAAGGGTGACGGTGACCCCGGCTGCCGGGGCCGGCTGGGTCAGAGTCACTGTGCCGGTGGCCGCGCTGCCGCCGTTGACGGGATTGGGCGCGGCGGTTACGGACGCCGGATAGGGAAGCGGCGGGCGCAGGTCGCCGGTCCAGATCGTCGCGCTGCCGTCGGTAAAAGTCCACAGCACGCGCGTTTTGTAGTCCGGCCCGTCGGCAATCGCCTGCGCGGTCCCATTGGCATTGGGGCCTTGCGATGTATAGGTATAGACGCCGGTCGCCGTCTGATAATTCCAGACGTTGGCCTGCCCTTTCACGTTGTTCCACAGCACATGGGTCACGTTGTCCGGGCTGACGCTGAGGCTTTTCGCCGTCCACCCGGCAAAGGGGCCGACGGCGTGATAAGTGTAGCTGCCTGTGGCGGGAGTCACGTTCCAGAGGCTGGCCTGCCCGTTCGTGTTGGCCCAGAGCATGCGCGTTTTGCCGTCCGCTCCGTCCGCAATCGCTTTGGCCGACCATCCCGCGAAGGGGCCGTACTCCGTGTCGGTAAAACTTCCGTCCGCAGTTTGATAATTCCAAAGACTGGCCTGCCCGGTCGTGCTGTTCCACAAAATGTGGGTCGTGTTGTCGGGGCCGACGCTGAGGGTTGTGGCGGTCCAATGGGCATAGGGACCCAATTCGGTGTCGGCGTATTTGCCTGTTGTTGGGTCCAGGCTCCAGACACTCATCTGGCCGCTGGCGCTGGCCCATAGCACGCGCGTTTTCCCGTCCGGCCCATCGGCGACGGCTTTGGCCGACCAGCCCGTAAAGGGGCCATAAGTTTTATAAGTGTAAGTGCCCGCCGCGCTCATGTTCCAGAGAGAAAGCGTCTTGCCGGTGCTGCTCCACAGGACATGAGTCGTATTATCCGAGCCGACACTGAGCGCGCTCGCCGCCCATCCGGCAAAGGGGCCATACGTCCCGGCCAGCGCGGGCCGCGCCGATGCGCCGAGCAAAAGGGTAAAAAGGCTCAAAATTACGACAGCAAATAGCGACGGGCGGAAGAGAGGCTGGGTTTTCATCTTAAGTTTGGTCCTGCGAGCGAGTTCTTGCTTGATTGTATCCAAAGAACGTCTTCATCATAACATAGATAAGGGGAATTGTCAAATGAGCCTTCGGAAAAATGCTGTTTTTTCTGCTGCAAGAGCGCGAAATCGGTACGGATTTTCTGAATCTCTCGCCAGAACAGGTCACCATTTTTCTCTTTGACAACGGACTCCCCGATACGCTATAATCGCGTGAAAGATGCACGATGCAAAAATGACGGCTCCGCTCCTGGACAAACCCGTGCAGCGCCTGCTGGCACGTCTCACGCCCGACGCGCCGCGCGTCCTTGTCGGTCTGGCCGGGCTGCCGGGGTCCGGCAAAAGCACGCTGGCGGCGCGTCTGGCCGCCGAAGTGAACGCGCTGGCGGGGCCAGGCACGCTGGTCGCGCTGGGAATGGACGGCTTTCATTTGACGCGGGCGCAGCTTCGGCAGATGCCGAACCCGGACGAAGCGCTGGCCCGGCGCGGCGCTCCGTGGACGTTTGATGCCGCCGCGCTGGCTGCCCGTCTGCAATCCCTGCGCGCCTCGGCGGGGCAGAACGCTGTCGCGTGGCCGGAATTTCAGCACGAGGTTGGGGACCCCGTGGAGAACGCGCAGATCGTGGGGCCGGAAACGCGGCTGGTTCTGGTGGAAGGTCTGTATCTGCTGCACCAAGCCGATGGCTGGGACTGCGTGGGCCGTCAATGGGACGAACGCTGGTATCTGGACACGCCGATTAACGTTGCTCTGACACGCCTGGCGGAGCGCCATAGGGATGTCTGGGGCTTGACGCGCGAGGCTGCTGAGCGCCGGATCGCTGCCAATGACCGCCTCAACGCCGAGATCGTCGCGCAGAGCCGCGCTTCCGCCGACTGGCTTCTGGCAGGATGACTTGGTCTGTCGGCGTGAACGTCGCTCGCGGGAAAGCCGCGCTCTTCTCCTCAGTATCGCGTGTAACACTTTCGCAGCGCGGAACGGACGCGCGCAGGACGCTCAAATCGGCGAATAACTGCGACTGGGCTAGGCTTGCCCGGCGTTCTGATTTTCTTGATGACCCCCTCTGAGGCGAGATAAGACAAGTCCGGCAGGGCAGTGAGCCAGTCTGGATGATCCAGTGTCCAGTCGTTTTCCAGACTGACGCTTGATGTGAATTGAATTTGGTTGGGTTGGCTCAAAACGTGAACTCCGCCAGCCTGAGCGGGGAGTGACCCTGCTCCCGATTGTGCTTGGCCGCAATGGTCAATCCGGTAATTTTGGCGATAACCCGGCTCAGGATGCCCCACACGCTCCTGGCACGCGGCTTCTCCAGTCCAAACGTGCCTTTGGCTTGGGCAAACGTGGTCTCGATCATCCGGCGTGTCCGGTTCATTAAGGCATCCCAAGCCGGAGGGTTCTGCTTGTGCTGGTTCTTGCGCTTGGGCGTCACTAGCAGCAGACCCTGATCTTCCTGTAAGACGGATTGACGCCTTTGATCCAGAAAGCCTTTATCGCCCAGCACAAACAAGTCGCGGCAGTTGTCCAGCAGGTTTTGTGCAGCCTCACGCTCATCGGTGTTGGCCGCGAACAGGTCCCACTCGAGGATGATACCGTCCAGCGTGGTCAAGGCCAGCAGACGCAAGCCATAGAAGGTCTCCTTCTTGGTCGCGCAGTAGCCGAGTGCCGCTTCGGGTAAGAGCAAGTGGCCTTTGCCGAAGCGTCGCCAGTGACGCACTTGCACCGGCGTACCATCAATGATCTGGCAGGGAGCCTCGGCGATGCCCATCTGCTCCACAAGATGCTGGCGCAGAGCGTTGATGAGCCAGCACAGGCTCCGTGCCCGCCGGTTGAACTGGCTTTGGCTGACCAGACGCGGAAACAGAGGCAGGCAGTCATTCCTCATACGGCGCAGGAACTCACGCTCCTCGGAGAAGCCGAGCCAGTGTTGAGCCAGGGACAAGGTGATGACCTCGCTGTCTGAGAAGAGTGGCTTCGTCCCGGCTTTGTGCGGCAGCAGCCGAGGGACGTGGACCTGATACCAGTCGTTGACAATGGTGTATAATGTGGTTAAGAAGGTTTCCGTCGGCATATTCATGGGGCACCTCGGGCAAAGGGTTGTTTCATAGTTTGCCGGCGGAGCCTTCGGTTCCTTTCTCGCTTCAGGATGAGCGATTTCATTTCACATCAAGCGTGACTGTTTTCAGGAAAGGCGGCGCTTAACACAGCCAGAAGTTTATGACTGGCGCAGTCCAGCAGCCGGACACCCCCTCCTATTTGATAACTGCCGCAACCCACCGCCAGTACACGGCTATTCGGAGAAAACGCCAAAGAGGCAATGAGATAGGTAGAAGAGCGCTCCCGTGCGATCAGATGCCCGGTTCGCAGTTGCCAGAAAAACACCTGGCCCTGTACCGTGCCGACTGCGAGCATTTGCCCATCAGAGGAAATGGCAGCCGCCCGCCCAGACTCGTTTTTTAGCCAAACCTGCCACAGTTTCTTTTTCTTTCGCATATCCCAAACTTCAACGCATCCTTTACTGATGCTGTCACCGCTGGCGCGGGCGTAGTAGTTTTTCCACGAAGGCGTATATGTGTTGTAAAAGGGTGAAAGCGCGAATTTCTGCCACCACTTGCCGAGAGGTATGCCTTCTGAAGAAACGAAACGGGAGGCTGTGAACGGTATCTCGCCGTAAATGACCTGACCAGACGAAGTGTTGGGAGGGGGTGTTTTTGGACGGAGGACACTGTGGCTAATCCGTCGCCATGTCTGCGTATCATAGGTGTCTCTGCGCCTGACAGCTACATAACTTCCATTATGGAGAAGACGTTCAATATCACCTATCATAACGAGTATTTGCCCAGACTTCTTGAGCCATACAAATGGAGCGTCATATTTGTTGTGAACCCAATCTTCAGGCCCGTATTCCGAGGCATACTCAGGTAATTTTCGGAGGAGCTGACCTTCGGGTGTACAGGCCAGAAAATGCAGACCGCTGTCCATGTCACCGCTTTCAATGATCAAAAATCGCCCCTTAGGGTCCATAATCATCGGCCCGCCATCTGCACCGTCTACATGACGCTGCCAGTCCAGCCGTCCGGTTTCCAGGTTCCACATCGTCACTTCGGCATCGTTTCCATAGCCGAATGCCAGCTGTCGCCCGTCGGGAGAAAATTGCAGGCTGCTGATTTGGCCCGTATCCAGTTCGGGGAAAGCCAGCGGCGGCAACGGCCTGACTCGTCTCGGCGTATGAGGTGGCACAAGAGCAGGATAAGTTGCGATCACTGTTGTCGGTTTGGGAGCGGGCGCAGCAGTACGCTGGGAACAGGATGAGATAAGGGCAAATGAAATTGCAATCCCGGCAGCAAGCGCGAAACGGCTAACATAGATTACGGTTTGACTATTCATGTAGTCATTTTACCGCTTTCAACGGCTTTTTGACAAGGGACTCCCCGATACGCTATAATCAGTGTGAATGCGCCTGAAGAAGTTGCAGTTACAGGGGTTTAAGACGTTTGCTGAACGCACGGAGATTGAGTTCTCCGAGGGCGTGACGGCCATTGTCGGCCCCAATGGTTCCGGCAAGTCCAACATTGGCGACTCAATCCTCTGGGTGCTGGGTGAGCAGAAGGCATCAGCGCTGCGCGGGGCGAAGGCGTCGGATGTGATCTTTGCCGGCAGCGAGGGGCGCAAAGCGTCCGGCATGGCCGAAGTCTCGCTCACCGTGGACAACTCCGACGGCGGCCTGCCGGTGGAGTTCAGCGAAGTCACGATCACGCGGCGCGCGTATCGGACGGGCGAAGGCGAGTTTTTCCTCAACAAAGTTCCCTGCCGGCTGAAAGACATTTACGAGCTATTTTTAGATACCGGGGTCGGGCGCGAAGCCTATTCGCTGGTCAACCAGGGCCAGATTGACGCCGTGCTGTCGGTCAATGCCGAAGACCGGCGCGGATTGTTTGAGGAAGCGGCGGGCATCAAAAAGTACCGGGTCAAAAAGCGCGAAACCCTGCGAAAATTGGAGGCGACCGAGGCCAATTTGCTGCGGGTGCGTGACATTCAAAGTGAGATCGTGGCGCGCGTGGAGCCGCTGCGGCAGCAGGCGGAGCGGGCGGAGCGGCATCTGACTTTGAAGGATCGTCTGCGGGCGATTGAATCCAGCCTGCTGATCGTGGACCTGCGCTTCGCCGACTATGAGATGACGGAGGCGCGGCAGGCGCGTGAGGAAGATCAGGCGGCTGTCGCCAAGCACGCCGCGCGCATTGCCAGCGCCGAAGTTCGCGCCCAGGGCATCGCGCAGCATCTGGCCGACGCCGAGGCGACATTGGAAGCCTGCCGCCTGGCGCATGGATCGGCGGCGACAGCGGCGGAGCGGGCGGAAAGCGGGCGGGCATTGGCCGCCCAGCGCGTGGACGGCCTGGCCCAGTCCCTGCGTCTGCTCCATGCCGAACGTGGCGAGCTAGGTGAGCGGCGCGAGCGGCTGGTTCGGCAGGTTGCTGACTTAGAGGCGGAACTGGCCGACGCTCGAACGGAAGAACTGTCCCTGCGAGCGCAGGTCGCGGAGCGGCAGGCCGCCTGGCAGGCGCTCTCCGACCAGATGGCGCACCTGACGCGGCAGGCGGACCGTCGGCGGGCGGAGGCCCTGGCGCTGGCCCGGCAGCAGGCGGGACGCGAGGCGGACTTGGCCCGCGCGCAGGCCCGCGTCGCTGAGTTAGAAGCCGCCCTGCCCGGTCTGCGGGAAGAAGCGGCCCGAACCGAGGCGAATGCGCGGGACCTACAGGCCGAAGCGCAGTCGGCGCGGGACGCGGTCGAGGCCGCAAAAGCAACGCTGGCGGGGTCGGAAACAGCGCTGACGGACGCGCTGGCAAAGCGCGACGGGGCGCGGCAGGCCGCGCAGGCCGCGCAGGCCCGCGTCAATGCAGCGGCCTCGGCCTCCGTGGCCCTCTCCACGCGGCTGCGGACTTTGCAGGAATTGGAAGCCGCCCAGGAAGGCTATTTTGCCGGCGTCAAAGCCGTGTTTGAGGCGAAAAAGCATGATGCCCTGCGCGGCGACTTTACGGTCGTTGCCGACTCGTTCCAGACGCCGGCGGGCTATGAAACGGCCCTGGAAACCGCCCTGGCCGCCAGCTTGCAGGACATCATCACGGACACCGAGGAAGCGGCCAAAGCGGCCATTGCCTACCTGCATGAGCATCGAGCGGGCCGGGCGACGTTTCTTCCCCTGAACCGAATGCGTCCGAGCCGGGACACCTTGGACTTAGGCCGCGCCCAGGGTCTGACCGGCGTTCACGGCGCGGTTCTGGACATTGTCTCGTTTGATCCCGAAATTCCGGCCCGCGCTGGACGTTCTGCTGGGCCGCGTCTTTGTCTGCGAGACATTGGACGATGCCCTGCGCGCCTCCACTGTCGCGCGAGGCTGGAACCGCGTCGTCACCCTGAATGGTGAACTGGTGCTGCCCTCCGGCGCGCTCACCGGCGGGCGTCAGGCCGGGCGACAGGCCAATTTGCTGGGCCGCAAAGTGGAGATCGCTTCGGGGCAAACCGAACTCCAAAAGAAGCAGCGCGAATGGGAAGCGGGTCAAGCCGAACTGGCGGCGGCGGAAAGGGTCAGGGATGTTGCCGACGCGGCCTTGTCCGAAGCGCAGGCCGCGAAACAGTCCGCGCAGTCGGCTTTGGCCGATGCCGCCCGCCGCGTGGATCGGGCTGACCGGGAGACCCGTCAGGCAGAGGACGCGCGGGGCGCCGGCAGCCGGCGCGTGGAAGCGGCGGAAACCAATCTGGCCGGTGCGAGGGAGCAGGCCCTCGCCGCTGCGTCAACATTGGCGTCAGGAAGCGTGGAAACCGCCGATGCCGACGAGACGCAGGCGGCCGAAGCCGAGCAGTTGGCCCGATTGGCCGCCGCGCGGGACGGATTGCAGTCCGAATTGACCACCGTTCGCATCGCGCTTGCGACGGTTGCGGAAAAAACGGGCAGCCTGGAACGCGCGGGGCGAAACGCGCGCGAGGAAAGCGGCAGTCTGACCGGCCAGGAGGAGCGCAAAGCCCGGCAGGCGCAGGCCGCGCAGGATGAATTGGACAGCCTGGTTGCCCAGACTGAAGCCCGCGAAGGCGAAGTCATCCGAGCCAGAGACGCGCGCGACGCCGCACAAGCGGCCCTGGAAGCGCAATCTTTGGCCCGCCAGACCCTGCTGCAAGAGTCTTACGATGCCAGCGCGCAGCTCCGCGCTCTGGGCGAAGCGCGGGCGTCGGCTCTGGATGCCATCCACAAAAACGAACTCAAGGAAGCCCGGCTGGGAGTCCAGCGGGACACGCTGGCCGCGCGGCTTTGGGAGGAATACGAAATCTCCCTGGACGCCGCCATCGCTTTGGACGACGACCCGGAAGTAGGCGAGGGGACACCGCAAGAAGTGGCCCGCCTGCGCCGCGAACTGCGCGCCCTGGGCGATGTCAACCCCGCCGCGATTGAAGAATACGAAGAAGTGCGGGCGCGGCACGAGTTTCTTTTGTCCCAGGCCGCCGACCTGGACGAATCCCGCGCAAAACTTCTCGCCGCCATCAGTGAGATTGACGAAGGCACGCGCGGCGTCTTTCTAGATACGTTCCACGCGGTCGGCGCGGCCTTTGAGACCCTCTTCACGCGCCTGTTTGGCGGCGGCAAAACCGAACTGGTTCTCACCACCCCGAACGACATTTTAGAAACCGGCGTAGACATCCTCGTCCAACCGCCCGGCAAAAAGCGTCAATCCCTGGCCCTGCTCTCCGGCGGTGAGCGCGCCCTGACCGCCGCTGCCCTCCTCTTCGCCTTCCTCCACGTCAAGCCCAGCCCGTTCTGCGTTCTGGATGAAGTGGACGCCCCCCTCGACGGGGCCAACGTGGAACGCTTCGCCGACCTTCTGCGCGAGTTCGGCCAAAAGTCCCAGATGATTGTCATCACCCACAACCCCACCACCATGGAAGCCGCCCCCGTCTGGTACGGCGTCACCATGACCCAGCCTGGCGGCGTCTCCCGCGTCCTCGGAATGCAGGTTCCGGCGACAAATTAAGCGGTCATCTTCCCTATGCTTCCCAAAAATAATTTCCCGACCCCTTGACATGGAGGCAGAAATTATGTTCCATATTTTCTGCGGCGAGATATTGGACGCCCTTGCCGTGTAATACCCGACTCTGTTGTTTGGGGTCGTTTTCCATCGTTCATTCTGTACGACGGCACCAACCGAAAGGGTAAACTCTCATGCACCTCTCATCCAAAATTAGCCTCTCCGCGGTCCTGCTTGCGCTGATAGGCACGGCATCACTTCTACCCGTCCAAGCGCAGATTTACGATGCCGCTAACGATTTTGAAGCAGGCTACCTGGCACGTCAGAATCCGAACGGGATGTGGGAATATGGCTGGACTCAAGGGCTATCTAGTGCCAGCAGTCCGCTTCACTTGTTCACAGCCACCGGTGCAGGGCCAGACAGTCCCAATGAACAAAACTGGACTGACCCAAACAATGATATTGCGTTCAGCCCCTCCGTGAACTATAGCGTTGCTGCCATCAATAGTATGGATGCCGGCAACAACGGACACATCAATGTCGCTGCAAACACTCTCTTTGCAACGTATGGAGGAAATGATGATCATTCCGATGCAAACATTGTTTTTGTAGCTCCTGCCTCCAACACTTATGCGCTGTCAGCGACCTTTGAAGGAGTGCAAATCGCTGATAATGCTGACATTCACATTCTGGCGAACGGCGTTAGCCTTTTGAACAGCACCATTACTCAAGTAGGGCAGACGGATTCCTATTCTGGAAACGTCTTTCTAGATAAGGGACAGACAATTGATTTTGCCTTTGGCGGCAACAATGATTTCACCTTGCATCCTGCCAATGTCGGCTTGTCCGCCACTCTCACTCCCGAAGCGTCCCCCGTTCCCGAAGCCTCCACGCTGGTTTCCACCGGCCTGCTGCTTTGTCTCGGATTCGGCGGACTAGCGTTATATGCACGTCGCCGCAAAGCGTCATCTGCCGAGTAGAAATCACAGAACAAAAGCCCCAGCCTGATTCAGAGGCTGGGGCTTTTTTCTGCGCCCTCGGCTAATGTATGACCGTTGCTTTTTCAGGCGGAAAATGTCATAATGTGGCCATGGAACTGCCTGCAAAGGAGGAAATAAAAAGACAATGAATGACTACTTTGGCCTTCTTTATGCGCGACCTTCCTTTTTGGAAGGGTTGGGGCGCGTCCTGGACATGGGCGCAACCATGGCCGAATACAACACCTCGCTCACCGGCGCTCAAGCCGATCTGCTTGCCCAGCGCGCGGATTTGCAGACGCTTCGCCGCGACTTCCAGGAAGCGCAGAGGCAGGCACGCGCATCCCGCCTTTCAGAACCTTCCCCCACGACGGCCCATGGCGACTAGAAAAAGAAGCCTCCCACCTTCTCCTGATCCCAGCGGATTACCCGCGCCCGCTTCTCAGCCTGCGATCCATAGCCAATCAAATCCTGTTTCTTCAAGGCAGCCTGAACTTTTTCAGCAATCTGAGGTTCGCATTTTCAGCGGCCCCATTCCGTCTCCGCAGGATATGCTGGCTTATGAGACGATTCTGCCCGGCTCTGCGGAACGCTTCTTACAGATGCGCGAACAAGAAATCAATCTGGCTCAAAAACAAGTGGAGCATCGCATGGCGCTGGAGCAAAAAGTCATCCGGGGAGATAACAGCCGGGCTAATTGGGGCATGGCAACAGGATTCATCATCGCCTTGACCGGGATTGGCAGCAGCGTCGTAATGATCTTGCACGGCCATGATGTCGCCGGCTCAGTCTTCGCAGGGACAACGTTTGTCAGCCTGGTCGGCACATTTGTTTATGGAACCAATAGCCGCAAGGAAGAAAGATTGAAGAAAACGCAATTGATGCTCGGTCACAATTTACCGGAAAGCCAGGATCAGCAATAGCCGACCTTCTGCGCGAGTTCGGCCAAAAGTCCCAGATGATTGTCATCACCCACAACCCGACCACGATGGAAGCCGCCCCCGTCTGGTACGGCGTCACCATGACCCAACCCGGCGGCGTCTCCCGCGTCCTCGGTATGCAGGTTCCGGCAACAAATTAAGGATTCCAAACATGCACTTTTTTTGGCTTCACTTGGCCCCATTTCCAGCATTGCTACCGTGATCGCACTGATTTTCACTGTGCTTTACTAACTCTACCTGTGGCCGTTCCATCTAAAAAAGCCAGAAGGGGATTGGATAGTGTAAACTTCTTTCTGTAAAATGGAACCAATTCCCTCGTGGATAATAGCAATTTACAGAAAAGACTTTACACTATCGGCGCAGCAGAAGGCGCAAAATCGGCAACTGGCCCGGGAGCGGTTCGTCGCGGAACACATCATTCGGAGCCGGAAGATCTTTCGCATATGGTTCGCGAAGAAGTTCCCTCGCTCGCGCAACGTCCGACTCCCGTACCAGAACTCGTAAGCCACCCGTGGCACTGGAAATCGGCAGCGAACATGATCGGCAGCGAACATGATCGGCAGCGAACATGAACAGACGACCCGGTTTCAAGAACTCGGGCGTGTTCTGTTGCCGCCACTGCGCCGCTGATGGGTGCTGCTGAGACAAGATGGAGATAGCAACCGCACTCTCAACGAGGTAGCCCACCGTCTGCGAATATCGTCCTGTCAGATGCCATAGAAGGCGTGTCAGGGGCATCTTTGGGCCGGTCAGGACACCTGTATTGAGACCCTGCCGCTTCTCAGGCAGTGCGAGAGGTAGTACAATGCCTACCCACGCTTCCCGTACCTGCAGCGGCGCTTCCCCCGAAGGCACGGCGACAATCTTGATAGCACCCATAAAAACCTCAATGGTTCAGACGGTAAGGGACCTCGATACAGGCTCCATGCCCAGCGGCCTGCCCCTATTTCAGACTGCGAGCTTTCAGATTATTCCAATCTTCGCCGCATTCGTCCCGAAATCCTGCGCCTTGAGCGCCCCGCAAGGCTCGTCTGCCGACGAGTTCGGAAAGCCGGTTGTCCGAACAGGACAACCGGCTTTTTGCTTTTTCTGTGACACCCTCACTGCCTGAAATCAACAACTTCTGCCTGTCGGGGAACGCCGGACCGTCGGTGGGCGTCTGACTCAGGGAGGAACATCGGGGGCGGACGGTGAACTCCTCTTCCGTCATCTTAATAAAATTCCAATGCCATCGTAGAAAGTGGCTTGTCCTGAAACGCAGTATCCTCATGGACATTCTGGATAGTTCTCAGCAGCGAAACGCCCAGCAGTCGCTGGCCCTGCTCGAAACCGTGTTCGCCAACGGGCCGGCGGGCTTCGCCTTCATTGACCGCGATTTCCGCTATGTTCGAGTCAACGCGCGGCTGGCCGAAATCAATGGCCGGTCCGTGGAAGCGCACCTGGGCCATACGATGGAAGAAGTGTTTGGCGCGGAACACTGGCCGGCGCGACGGCCTTTGCTGGAACAGGCCCTCCGTGGAGAGGCGGTCGTGGATGTTAAGCTGTCCGGTACCTTCGGTCTGCCGGAGAGTCGGCGGCGGCATGTCCTGGCTTCCTATCTGCCGGTCTGGGCGGATGGAGAGGTGGTCGGCGTCGCCGCCATGATACGGGACATCACCGAACAAGTTCAGGCGGAAGCCTCGCTGCAACAAAGCGAGGCGCGCAAGGCTACCATTTTGGAAGTCGCCCTGGACTGCATCATCAGCATAGACGAGACGGGGCGAATCGTAGAGTTTAACCCGGCGGCGGAGAAGACCTTCGGCTATATGCGGAAAGAAGTGTTAGGCCGCGTCATGGCGGAGCTTCTGATACCACCCGCGCTGCGCCCTCAGCATTACCAGGGCTTCGCTCACTATTTGGCAACGGGAGAAGGTCCGATCCTGCGGCAGCGCATTGAAATCGCGGCAATACGCAAAGGCGGGGAAGAGTTCGTCGCTGAACTTGCCATCATCCCCATACAGGAGAACGGCAAGGCACTGTTCACGGCCTACCTGCGCGACATCAGCGACCACAAGCGCGCTGAATCGGAGCGGGAACGACTGCTGCGGGAAGTGGAAGCCTCGGCAGAGCGGCAGCGCGCGTTTCTGCGGGACGTGCTGGCAAGCGTCACCGAAGGCAAACTGCGCCTGTGCCACACCTCCGAGGACCTGCCGCCCCCGCTGCCGCCGATCACCGAGACGATGCCGCTGTCGCTGTCAGGAGGGATCCGAGAAATGCGCCACCAGACGAAAGCCGCCGCCATTGCGCGTGGCTTTCAGGAGGAGCGCTGGTACGACCTGATCACGGCCACGAGCGAGGCGGCGATGAATGCCGTTGTCCATGCGGGCGGCGGCGAAGGCCGCATTCATGCGGTCGGGGACCACGGTCCGATCCAGATCTGGGTGCAGGATCATGGCACGGGCATTGATGTCGCGCACCTGCCGCGCGCGACCCTGGAAAAGGGCTACACGACAGCGGGAACGCTGGGGCATGGCATGAAAATGATGCTCCAGACCGTAGACCGCATCTTTCTTCTGACCGGGGCCACCGGCACGACGGTCGTGCTGGAGCAGGACAGCGTCGCGCCGGTGGTTATCTGGTAGGGTCAGTGCAGGAAGACGGACCGGGCCGTCAGGGTTTGCGTGGCGGCATCAAAGGAGCCTTCCACAGCGGTCTGGCTGCCCGACGTGACATCGGCGAGGCTGCCCGCCTGATGCATGCCCCTGTCAAACATGGTCGCTGACCCGACTTGAACCGTGATCGTTCCGCCCGTCGGCTGGAAGCCGTCGGCGCGCTGGATTGTCAGGACAAATGTATTTGCCCCAGCATTGACGCTGGCGACCGTTCCGTCCGCCCGCTCAGGATGCATCATGCCCATGACATCATCCAGGGTGACGGTGGTCGCCGTGACTGTCTGGGAAGCTGCATCAAACGCCCCTTCCACCCGGACATTCTGACCATTGGCCAGAGTGACGGCAGCCCCGGTCTGGCCGCTGACAATAGCCGTCGTCGCCGACAGGACGACATGAAGCATTCGCCCGTTCGGGCCTTGCAGGTCAAAACTCGTTCCGGCCACCAGATTCGCCACCGTGCCGCCGAGATGAGCGTCGCATCCCCGCCCGCCGTCCTGACCGGGGTCGCCTGCGCCGACCTGCGGGCGCAGGACATTTCCCACAAGCGTAAAGCCTGCCAATTTGAAGTCTACATACAGGGCGGAAGACTGGCCGGACACGCACCGGGTCGGTGTCGGAATGGTCAGGGCGACCGTGCCGTTGGCCGCCGTCCCGACGCTCGGGTCCACAGCGACACTCTTACTCGTGCCATCCGGGGAAACCAGCGTGAAGTGATCGCCGAAGGTAATTCTTGCCTGCGTGTAGGTTCCCGCCGGCACATTGACGCTGGCAAGCAGTTCCGTCGTGTTTGCCAGCGAGGCCAGGTCCACCGTCTGCCCCGCAGCGTCACTAAACACGGTCTGATAGGTCGTGCCGTCCGTCGTGAGTTCAATCTTGTAAAGCGTCACCAGCACCTGTTTGTACTGGTCGCTGAAGGCGTCGGTGACAAAGACATTCAGGGCTGCCGGCGTCGCTGAAGAGGTGATGCCGCTGCTGCCGGACCCCCCGCCGCCCCCGCATCCCGGCAGCATCACCAGGGCCAGGAGAAAAATTGCCCCTGCCAGCAGGCCGACTGGCGATGCCGGCCTGCCGAAGAACTTGCTCAGAGGCTGTGTAAACTTCTGCATGTTTGTCTAACCTTTACGTCCAGAATGCCCCTTCCGCCCGCCGAACATACGAGGGAGGAAGGGGTTGTGAAGATGAGAGGAAATTCGCCGAAGGCGATTACTGGCCTGGCGGGGGGCCATCAGGGCCGCCAGGAGGCGGCCCGCCTGGTCCTCCATCGGGGCCTCCTGGTCCGCCCGGAGGAGGGCCGCCAGGACCACCCGGAGGTGGCGGCCCCGTGTGCAGGTCAATTTCGGTCGCCGTTGTCCCATCCGTGCTGCGAATATCCGCGAACTGGCCGACGGCCACATCACTGGCCGACGCGGCCTGGCCGTCCTTCGTCACCGTCGTCGCCGAGGACACGGAGAACGTCTTTGCCGTGCCGCTGCGATCCGTCACCGTGATCGAAGCAGCATTCACGGCAGTAATTTTGCCGTGTCCGCCTTTGCCGCCGGGGCCTCCGCCGCCAGGACCGCCGGGGCCGGGAGGAGGACCGGCATGGAGATCAATCGCGGTTGCTGTGGTTCCATCCGTGCTGCGAATATCCGCGAACAGGCCAACAGCCACATCGCTGGCCGTCGCCGCCTGTCCCTCTTTGGTCACCGTCGTCGCCGCGGAGACCGTAAATGTCTTTGCCGTGCCTTCCCGGTCCGTCACCGTGATGGAACTGCCGTCCACAGCGGTAATCTTGCCATGACCGCCTTTGCCGTCGGGGCCGCCCGGCCCCTGCGCCAATGTCGGGATGACCAGCAGCAGAGCCAGCAGGGCGGCACTCAGCAAACTCCAGCACATTTTCTTTCGCGTTACCATTGATCTTTGCTTCCTTTCGCGTTCCCCATCCGGGGTGATCTGGAAGACGAAAATAGTTCTGTCTTCCGAGTTGTGGTTCCAGTATAAAGGACTATTATGAAAAACACATGAAAATCCGAGATGATTTTTGCCGGGGGCAATCGCTTGACACCTCCTTCCAAATCTTTGTATAATGAAAAGACCTATGAACCCTACACACACCTTTTTCCCGGCGCAGCGCCTGCGCCCTTTGTTCTTTGTCACGGCGGCGCTGCTGGGATTGACGCTGCAAGCGAGCGCGCAGAACAGGCCGAAAGCGCCGGAGACGCTGGGGGGCGGCACGGTGGACAGCCCCGCCGTCGGCCCCGCGCCATCGTTCGGCATCGGCGGGCCGGGCATGGTTCTCGTGAAGAACTGGCACTTCGGCACGGATGGCACCATCAAAAACTACGCCGACATGAGCGCCAACTTCTTCTACCATGACCAGTTCGGAACCATCGGCAATGGCACCAACTACGGCGCGCTCACCGTCTCGCCCGATGCCGCCAACGCGCTGAACGGCCAGCCCATTGAAGGCATCAACAGCCCCCCCGTTCGGCAGTTCACAGCAGATTCGCTCAAGACATTCCTGACTCCGATTGACGGCGCCACGCGGGTAGAACCGAGCCGGCACAATGCCGGCAACGGGTCGTTCATGGCAAAATGGAAGCTGCCCCACGGCGGTTCGCTCTTGGGCCAGGACATCGTCTGGGAAACCCGCGTCCGCTACGTCACGCCCCCCTACTTCTGGTTCGCGATCTGGACCGCCGGCAACAAATGGAAGTGGGACGGCCATGCCGAGGGGGCCGAGCAGGACCTGGTGGAGAGCTTCGGCTACGACAACGAGGTCAACGGCACAAACCCCGCCTTCAAAAACTTTGACGGGCGTTTCTGGCACTCCAACACGGTCGGCGGCACAGACACCACCGATTACGGGGACTGGAACAAGGCCATGTCCTCACACGGCATCACGAAGTATGATGCCAGCCAGTATCACATCTGGACATGGCTGTACCGAAAAGACAACAGCTACGCCATGTACTGTGACGGCATTGAGATACAGAGCGGCAAGGATTACCACTGGACGTATGGCGGTCATGCGGCGGATGAACCGATTGACATGGACTTCCTGTTTGACGGCGGCTGGGGGCACACACAGATCGGCAGCGTCAACCTGCCCCTGCCCGCTTCGGCGTTTGACGGCAAGTTCTACGAGTGGAATTACAGCCGCGTCTATTTGAGCAAGTAGCCGGAAGCCTCGCAGGAGGACAGTGTTGGAGTCACGCAACATCCTGCTGACAGGAGCCGGAAGCGGGCTGGGGCGCGGGATCGCTCTGGACATGGCGAAGCGCGGTCATCGCCTGTTTCTGGTGGATCGTGACGAAGCCGGGCTGACCGAAACAGTGGCCCTGCTGGGAAATGACCGCGCCTGCCTTCGGGCCGAACGCCTGGATGTCACTTCGGCAGCGCAGATCCAGGGCTTTGTGGACAGCCTGCATGACGAACGGATTGACGTGCTGATCAACAATGCCGGATTGCAGCATGTCGCGCCGCTGGAAAGTTTCCCCGAGGAGCGGTGGGATGTCCTGCTGGATGTCCTCCTGAAAGGCCCCTTTCTCCTCAGCAAAGCCGTGCTGCCACTCATGCGGCAGGCCGGGTATGGCCGCATCATCCACATCGGCTCCATCCACTCGCTGGTCGCCTCGCCGTTCAAAGCCGCCTATGTCGCCGCCAAGCATGGCCTGGTCGGTCTCGCCAAAGTCATCGCCCTGGAAACGGGCCAATTTGACATCACCGTCAATACCCTCTGTCCCGCTTACATCCGAACCCCGCTCGTGGATGTTCAAATTGCCGCACAGGCAAAAGCCAACAACATGTCGGAAGACGAAGTGATCCAAAAGATCATGCTGGAGCCGCAGCCCAAAAAGGCGTTTATCACGGTGGAAGAAGTCGCCGCGACCATTGAGTTTCTCCTGAGCCGGGAAGCGCGCAAC
Source organism: uncultured Armatimonadota bacterium (assembly GCA_963771575.1). Classification (GTDB taxonomy): domain Bacteria; phylum Armatimonadota; class Armatimonadia; order Armatimonadales; family Capsulimonadaceae; genus JANXMY01. The sequence goes on along the minus strand of CAVYTV010000002.1, from coordinate 305,801 downwards.
ATCACCGGCCAGACCATTGCCATAGACGGCGGCTGGACCGCAAGGTAATCAGAGGTAGTCAAATGCACCACTTTTTTCGCAGCTTCAGCGCCGTCCTGACGGGTTCGGCGGCTTTGGTTTTCAGCCTGACGCCGCAAAGCAGCGCGCAGAACAAGCCCAAAGCGCCGGAGACGCTGGGCGGCGGCACGGTGGACAGCCCCGCCGTCGGCCCCGCGCCATCGTTCGGCATCGGCGGGCCGGGCATGGTGCTGGTCAAAAACTGGCATTTCGGCGCGGACGGCACCATCAAAAACTACGCCGACATGAGCGCCAACTTCTTCTACCATGACCAGTTTGGAACCATCAACAACGGCGGCAAGTACGGCTCCAACATGGTTTCCCCTGACCTCGCCAATGCCACGGGAGGCCAGCCGATTGAAGGCGTGGACTGCCCGCCCGTTCGCACATTCACTGCCGACTCGCTGAAGACATTTCTCCAGCCGCTCCACGGGGCGACTAAAGTCCAGGTCTGGAACCACAACACCGGCAACGGATCGTTTATCGCGAAGTGGCGGCTGCCCCGGGGCGGCTCGCTCTTGGGCCAGGACATCGTCTGGGAAACCCGCGTCCGCTATGTCACACCCCCCTACTTCTGGTTCGCGCTCTGGACCGCCGGTAACAAGTGGAAGTGGGACGGCCAGGCGCAGGGCGCGGAGCATGACCTGATTGAGAGTTTCGGCTATGACAACGGCGGCGACAACCCTGATTACAAGAACTTTGACGGGCGCTACTGGCATGTCAACACCGTCGCTAATCCCAGCAAAGATACGGTGGATTACAGCGGCTGGGGAACGGCCATGCAGAAACTGGGCATCACAAAGTATGATGCCAGCCAGTATCACATCTGGACATGGCTGTATAAACGCGATAACACGTTCGCCATGTACGTGGACGGCATCAAAGTCCAGAGCGGCCAGGACTACTACTGGACGTTCGGCAACAAAGCCGGTGACGAACCCATTGACGTAGACTTCCTGTTTGACGCCGGCTGGGGCCACAACCAGATCGGCAGCGTCAACAAAGAACTGCCTGCTTCTGCCTTTGACGGCAAGTTTTACGAGTTCAACTACAGCCGCGTTTATCTGAGCGGCAATGGCGAGGTCGGCCAGAACGGCCCGCACATCTTTCCCGGCACGGTGAAGGCGGAGGACATCAACGCGGGCAAGGCAGGCGCGGCCTTTGACAAGAATGTAAACGGGAAATGGTGCAAGTACACCGTTCAGGTTCCGACGAGCGGGCGCTACTCGTTCACTTTCCGCGTCCCTTCCCGAAACGACGCCGCGTTCCACATAGAAGACGAAAACGGGGTCACCCTGACCGGCACCGCCCCGGCCACACTGTCGGCAGGCCCGCATGTGCTGAAGTGGGTGTACGACAGCGGCGACTTCAACTTTGAAAACAGCATGACTGTCCGTAAGGTCCCCGGCCCGATGGCTGCGTTCGTCAAGACCGACCTGTCCACGCAGGGCAGTTGGAAAGGCGTCTACGGGGCTGACGGCTACAGTATCGCCGGGGATGATACCAGAGCGCCGGCCTACGGAACGGTCAGCCGGACCGGATGGGAAGTCAAGTGGAGCGGCGACGGCCTGACCAAAGACGTCCGCGCCCTGGAGCGGGCCGGCGGCGCAGACCGCATGGCGGGCCAGTGGGGCACGAACGATAAGAGCTATGACATTGACTGCAACCTGACTGACGGCAAACTCCATCAGGTCTCGCTGTATGGGCTGGATTGGGACAGGAACGGGCGGGAAGAGAACATTCAGGTTTTGGACGCAGCGACCGGCGGCGTGCTGGACACTCAGGACCTGAACGCCTACGCGAGCGGCAAATACCTGGTCTGGAACATCCAGGGCCATGTGATCTTCCGCGTCAGCATCACCAGCCACTGGACCAACCCCGCCCTCAGCGGGATTTTCTTTGATCCCCTCCCCGACGCGGCGCGACCGAAGCCGGGGACAGCAGCGCGCATCATGCCCCAGAAAGCCAGTTCATGAAAAACACCTATTGCAGCAAGCTTGCGTTGGTCCTCCTCGGGGCAGCCGCTCTGCTGGGGAGCCTCGCCCCGGCGACACAGGCGCAGGAAACGATTGGCGGCGGCACCGTCGCCAGCCCTGCGGTTGGCCCCGCGCCGTCCTATGGCATCGGCGGGCCGGGCATGGTTCTCGTGAAGAACTGGCACTTCGGCGCGGATGGCACCATCAAAAACTACGCCGACATGAGCGCCAATTTCTTCTACCATGACCAGTTCGGAACCATCGGCAACGGCACCAACTACGGCGCGCTCACCGTCTCGCCCGATGCGGCCAACGCCCTGAACGGCCAGCCGATTGAAGGCGTCAACAGCCCGCCCGTCCGGCAGTTCACAGCCGACTCGCTGCAAACCTTTCTGACGCCCCTGAATGGGGCAACGACCGTGGACCCAACCTGCACAACGCCGGCAATGGCTCGTTCATGGCGAAGTGGAGTTTGCCGGATGGCGGCTCGCTGCTGGGCCAGGACATCGTCTGGGAAACCCGCGTCCGGTATGTGACGCCCCCCTATTACTGGTTCGCGCTCTGGACATCCGGCAACAAATGGAACAACGGCGCGGAGCATGACCTGGTGGAAAGCTTCGGCTACGACAACGGCGGCGGCTACACCAACTATGACGGCCGCTACTGGCATTCCAACACGGTGGCCGGCTCAGACACCGTGAATTACTCCAACTGGGGCAATGGCATGGCCTCCTGCGGCATCACGGCCTACGACGCCACGCAGTACCATATCTGGACCTGGCTGTACCGCAAGGACAACAGCTACGCCATGTATGTAGACGGCGTTCCGGTTCAGAGCGGCGTCAACTACCCGTGGACGGACGGCACGACCGCGGGCGGCTCACCGATTGACATCAATTTTTTGTTTGACGCCGGCTGGGGCCATACGCAGGTTCAGAGCGTGGATCACACGCTGCCTGCCTCGGCGTTTGGAGGCACGCTTTACGAGTTCAACTACAGCCGCGTGTATCTGAGCGGCGGCGGGACCGAAACGGCCTTCAATGGCCCGCACACGGTTCCCGGCGTCGTGCAGGCCGAAGACTACGACACCGGAGGCAACAGCGCCGGCTACAACCAGACCGTCAACGGCGGCCAGACCGGCTACCGTTCCGACAACAACGGCAACATCCATGCCGGAGCGGGACCGGGCGGCAATGGCTATGCCCTGGGCTGGAGCGACACCGGCGACTGGTACAGATACACCGTCAGCGTCCAAACTGCCGGTCACTTCACCGCTGCCTTCCAGGTCGCGTCCGGGGGAGCGGGCGGGACATTTCACCTGGAGGATGAGGCTGGCAGCAACCTGACCGGCAGCCTGGCCGCGCCGAATACCGGCGGGTGGGGCAACTGGCAGACCGTCACTTCCAGCGCGTTCGCCTTGAGCGCGGGGACGCACACCCTGCGTCTGGTGGAAGACGCGAACGGCCCTAACCCCTGGGTCTGTGACTTTGACTGGTTCTCGTTCACCGCCTCCGTCGCTCCCGGCGCCCCGATCACCGGGACCGAGTTTGACGATGGGGCCGGCCCCTGGGGCGGCAACTCGGCCAACGCCGCTTCCATGGCCCTGGACGGCAGCGTCAACACTTTCTATGACTGCGCCAACCCTACCGGCTACGTCGGGCTGGACGCCGGCATGGCCACGCCGGTCGCCCAAATCGTCTTCGCCCCGCGCGCCGGCTTTGAGTTGCGCATGGTCGGCGGCGTCTTTGAGGGCGGCAACTCATCGGCAACGACCGGGTATGTCACACTGGCGACAGTGACCGGCACGCCCACCGACGGCCTGACCAACACGCTGACCGTCACCAATGCCGGTCCCTATCGCTGGCTGCGCTATCACGACAATCAGGGCGGCAACTGCAACGTGGCCGAAATCCAGTTCCTTTCTCCGCTCACCGGCGTCCCGACCATGCCATCCGGCCTGAGCGCAGTCCCTGGTAACGGAAAGGTCTCTCTTTACTGGACGACAGTGCCGGGCGCAAGCAGTTACCATCTGCTACGAAGCTTATCTTCCGAGTATATCGGGACACAGGCAGTGGCAGTCAACGTGACAGCCACGCACTACTACGATACCAAAGCGACCAACGGCGTCACCTACTATTACTGGGTCACAGCGGTCAACTCCAGCGGGCAGAGCGTTCCCTCCCATCCATTCTCGGCCCAGCCAGTCGCGCCGCCCCCTGCTCCCACCGGTCTTTCGGCAGCAGCGGGGTCTGTCGGCTCCAAAACGATTATTCTGAGATGGGCGGCCTCTGCCGGCGCAACAAGATACAATATTTTGCGTGCCACAAGCAGCGGGGGGAGCTACACGCAGATCGGATCATCGGCCACAGCCAGTTTTTCCAACACAAGACTGACGTTTGGGACCACCTACTTCTACAAGGTGACCGCCGCGAATGCAGGCGGAACGAGCAGCGCCGCCGGGCCTGTCAGCGCCGTCGCGCCCTGATGCCCGCCAATGCGAAACATTCTTCAAGAACCCCTCCCTCAAGACGACCTGCGGGCAATTTTCGCGGCATGCCCGCCCTGCCCGCTGCTGCCGCCGCTCGGAGACCCGCACTGGCAGGAATGCCGGGACAAGCCCGTGACGCAGACGCTGCTGGCCGCGATTTTGCCGCGCGCGCTGGCCGAAGCCGAACAGCCATTGCCGGTTCTCACCGACGAACTGTACACTGAGTTCCAGCGCAGCGGAAACCGCCGGAAGTTTGAAACGGTCTATTTTGAGCGGCGGCGACGCCTGGCGCGAGCCGTTTTCTGCGCGCTCTTTGCGCCCGAAGCCGAGTCGTGGCTGCCCGTCCTGCTGCGGGCCTGGGACGACATCTTTGCGGAAGTTTCGTGGGCCTTGCCGGCCCATGTTCCCCACCCCGGCGGACGCGACCCGTTCTGCATTGACCTCTTCGCGGCGGAAACTGCCAACCTGATGGGCGAACTGCTCAATGTGTTCGGGGCGTGCGCGGGCGATGCCCGGCGCGAGGCGATCCTGGCACGGCTGCGGGAGCAGTTGTTCCACAATTATCTGGAACACCCGGAGCATTGTCCCTGGATTGCCTGGACAAACAACTGGAATGCGGTCTGCCATCAGGGCATCCTGGGAGCGGCGCTGGCCGTGGAGGACGATGCCCATCTTCTGGCCCGTTTGTTTGCTCGCGCGACCCCAGCGCTGCAAGCGTTCCTGTCGGGCTTTACCGCCGACGGCGGATGCTCGGAAGGACCAGGGTACTGGAGCTATGGCTTCGGCTGGTTCACGGTTCTCAATGAGCAGTTAGAAACGCGCACGCGCGGCGCGCTCAGTTTTTTCGCCAGCAGCCCGCTTGTGGAAGAAATCGCGCGCTTCGGGCGGCGCGTGATGCTGACGCCCCATCGCGTGGCCTGCTTCGCGGACGGCAGCGCGACCGACTTGCCGCGCGCGTCCCTGCTGGCATACCTGGGAGCGCGTCTGCGGGATGCCGGCAATCTGGCGGAAGCGCAGCGCCGATATTCCACGCTTGCCGAAACTGCCGGGGATAAAGACGGAGAGCGCGCGGACACGTTTTACCTGCTGCGAACGGTTCTCCATGCGCCTGCGGGGAACGCGCCCGCGCCGCCTCTCACCTGGGAGAACGTTTATTTTCCTACGCTGGCCTGGTGGATTTCGCATGGCTGCGACCGTCGGGGAACGCGCTGGGCACTGGCCGCGAAGGGCGGGCATAACGGCGAACATCACAATCACAATGACTGCGGCAGTTTCCTCCTGGTCGTGAACGGCCAGCCCATGCTGGATGAGATCGGAGCGCCCGAATATGTGCGTGACTTGTTTTCACCCAAGCGCTACGGATTTCTCGCCACGCGGACGCTGGGCCATTCCCTGCCGATCCTCAACGGCTGCGAGCAGCGGGCCGGCGAAGAATTCGCGGCCCGCGTCCTTCACGCGGATTTCGGTTCGGATTTTGACGAATTTGCGCTGGATTTGACCGCCTGTTACCCGCCGGAAGCGCGGTGCGGACGCTTCGTGCGAACGTTTCGCCTCACCCGCGAACCCTTCGCACTGGAAATCCGCGATGAATTTGAGCGGGATGCCGAGGATGTCTCCGTGGAATGCGGGCTGATCACGCAGGGCGAGTGGGGCATCGCAGGAGGCGGCGTCTGGGTACAAGTGGGCGGCGAAACCCTGCACATTCAGACGGACGGGGACGGATCGCGCTTTCTGCGCGGGGAAGAGCATTTCTACTCGGACAAACGCAGCGGCAAGATTGTACCCATCACTCGTCTGGTGTTTGCGCCCGGCTTTCAGGGTGTCCAGGCTTACCTGAGTTTAAGATGTCGTTCCTCCCATCGGTGACCCATTCGCATCTGCTGCTCTGCCTTTCCTGGCCGGCGTGCCGCTGCTGCCCACCCCGGAAAGCCGCCTGAAAAGCCGTTGAAGCAGCTGGGAACAAAACCGTTATTTTATGTATTATCACTAATAGTGATGATATAGCTAAATGACTATTCACGCCCTGTTATGAGAAAACCATGCCGCCCGATCCATTGACCAAACTTCCTTTGCCCCGCAGCCTGTCCCTCTGGACTGGCTATCTTCTCACACGGGCCGCCCAGCAGTGCCGCAGCCACTTTGACCGATTGGCGGAGCCGCTGGGCATTCACGGACGCCATTTCAGCGTACTGACTGTGCTGGGCGAGGGCGAAGCGGCGACGCAGGCCGAGATGAGCGAGCGGCTGGGCATTGACCGCAACACGATGGTTTTACTGCTGGATGATTTGGAAAAACAATATCTCGTGACGCGCCGCCGCGACCCGCGCGACCGGCGCGCGCACTGTGTCACCCTGACTGACGCGGGCCGGGACGTGCTGGCGAAAAGCACGGAAATGGCGCGGCGCACCAACGACGAAGTTCTGGCCCCGCTTTCCCCGGATGAGCGCGCCCAGTTGCACGCTCTGTTGAGCCGTTTGTTTTAAGGCGTTTACTCTATGGCAGCGCAAAGCCCCGATGCACAATCTGATGTCACCGCCGAAGTCGCCGCGCACCGCTGGTGGATACTTATTGGTCTGATCATGGCGTCGGCCCTGGAAATCTTAGACACGACCGTGGTCAATGTCGCCCTGCCGCAGATGTCCGGCAATCTAGGCGCGACGACGGATGAGATCGCCTGGGTCAGCACGGGCTACATCCTGTCCAATGTCATTGTGCTGCCGATGACCGCCTGGCTGTCTGGTCGTTTCGGACGCAAGCGCTACCTGATGGTGTCCATCCTGATCTTCAACATCGCCCGCTTCATGTGCGGGCTGTCGGGCAGCCTGAGCGAGATCATCTTCTGGCGGCTCATTCAAGGCGCGGGCGGCGCGGCGTTAATCTCCACGGCGCAGTCTACCATCGTAGAGATTTTTCCGCGCAATCAGATCGCGACCGTGCAGGCGATTTTCGGGCTGGGGCTGATCGTGACGCCGACGCTGGGGCCGGTCCTGGGCGGCTACATCACGGACAACTATTCCTGGCGGACCATCTTTTTTATCCACATTCCCCTGGCGATTGCCTCGCTGTCCATGGTCGGGCTGTTCCTGCAAGACTCGATCCATCAGAAACGGGTCAACACGGTGGACGTGCTGGGGATCGTGATGCTGGCGGCGGGCATGGGTTCGCTGCAATACGTGCTGGAAGAGGGGGAGCGCTACGACTGGTTTGACGACGGGTTGATCCTGCGGCTGGCGATTTTGGCTGCCGTTTCCCTCGTCGGCTTTGTCTTCTGGGAATTGTCGCCCCGGAACAAAGCGCCGATTTTGGACCTGCGCGTCTTGAAAGACCGGGGGCTGTCCGCGTCAGTTCTGCTGGGCCTGGTGCTGGGTTTTGGATTGTACGGCGGTGTCTTTATTTATCCGCTGTTCGTGCAGAACATTCTGGGCTTTACGCCCACGGCGACGGGCCTGGCGCTGCTGCCGGGCGGCATCATGACGGCGGTCGCGGTGATCCTTTGCGGGCGGCTCTTGCAGCGGGGCTTTGACGCGCGCATTTTGATCATTTGCGGCATGTTCGTCTACATGGGAGCCATGTGGATGCTGGGCCATCTGACCACTCAAAGCGGCCAGTCGGACACGCAGGCGGGCCTGATGGTGCGCGGTTTCGGCCTGGGACTGGTCTTTATCCCTATCAGCACGGTCGCCTTCGCCGGGCTGCAAGGGGCGCAGATCGCGCAGGGATCGGCCCTGTATAATCTCATGCGTCAGCTCGGCGGATCGTTCGGCATCGCCGTTCTGAACACGTACATCGTGAACATGACCGCTTACCACCGCGCGGACATCGTCGCCAGCCTGCATCCCGGCGACGCCGTCTTTCAGAGCCGCTTGAACGGAGCGGCGGGCGCGCTGGTCGCCAACGGCGGCTACAGCCTGGCCTCCGCCCAATCGGCAGCGCTGGGACTGCTGGATCACGTCGTTCAGGCCCAGGCGATGACGATGGCCTACAACAACGCTTTCATCCTGCTCGGCCTGACCTTCCTGCTTGCCCTGCCCGCCGTGCTGCTCCTGCGCCGCCCCAGGCGCGGCGCTCCGGCCCCGGCGGAGGCGCATTAGGCTGAGGAACCCACCCCGCCGCAAGCGCCGGGGTGGGTTCCGGCTTCCTACCGCCCCGTCTTGCGCCGCACGAAATCCGTCAAAAACTCCGCGATGTCCGGCAGCGGCAGGCTGCTCGTGTCCAGGCACAGATGATAATTCTTCGCATGGTCCCAATCCTTGCCGATCATCTGCGTGATGTAGCGCTTGCGCGTCTCATCCGACTGCACAAGCATGGCCCGCGCCTGCTCTTCACTCGCCGCCGCCCCCGTTTCCCGCAGGCGCTGAATGCGAAACCGCAGGGGCGCATAGAGAAAGATGTTCACCATGCCCGGATGCGGGTCCAGCACATGCACCCCAAGACGCCCCACGATCACGCAGTCTTCCTGCGTCGCAATCCCTTTCATCACCTCGGTCTCGGCGGCAAAAACGCTTTGATCCGTGACGGACGGGGTGAGCGGCGGATGGTACAGCGCTTCGGGCGGGCCGGAACCCAGCCCGCGCAGCATCCGCTCCCAGAAGGGCGTCGCGCATTCTTCCCGCGCGGCGAGTTCGCCTTCATCCATCTCAAACTGCTTCGCGGCCTGGCTGACGATCTCCCGGTCCAGACACCGGACCTGAAGATTGTCCGCGAGACATTGACCGAGATAAGAGCCGCCGCAGCCCAGTTGCCGGGCCAGCGTCACCGTGATTCTCAATTTGACACCCTCCGCCGACATTGCCCCCAGAATTCATTCCGGGGAGAAAGCCATTATACCTGCTAAACTGTCACGGCAGGGCGAAGGCTTCGGCGAGAAGTTCGTAGGAACGCACGCGCGCGGCGTGATCGTGGACAAACGTCGTGACCATGATTTCTTCCACATCTGCCTGAGCGGCCAGGGCGCAGAGACCGGCTTTGACGGTCGTGGGATCGCCCAGGGTCAGCTTGGCCCGGTTTTCGCGTACCTGCGCCTGTACGCGCGGGGATTCTAAATAAGGCCGAGCCTCGGCAGGGCTGGGAAGCAGGCCGGGACGACCGCTTTGGAGTTGCAGCCAGGTCAGGTCCAGCGACCAGGCTAACTCTTCCGCCTGCGCGTCGGTTTCGGCACAGATGGCCGACGTGGTGAGAATGGCGCGAGGCGCGGACAGATACGCCGACGGCGTGAAGTGTTGACGGTAAGCCTGCATGGCTTCTCCCATGCCGTAGGGGTTGATGTGGTGCGCGAACACAAAGCCCAGACCGCGCTCCCCGGCCAGACGCGCGCTGAAGTCGCTGGAGCCGAGCAGCCAGATCGGCGGGAAAGGGACGCCGCCCGGCATGGCCCGCACAGAGCCGAACGGATGCCCTTCGGGAAAACCGCCCCCCGCGAAGGCCAGCAGATCGGTCAACTGCTGCGGAAAGTCATCCGCCCGCAGCGCGTCCTGGGAGCGGCGCAGGGCCAGAGCCGTGCGCGGGTCGGTTCCCGCCGCGCGTCCCAACCCAAGGTCAATCCGTCCGGGAAAGAAGGCTTCCAGCGTCAGAAACGATTCGGCGACTTTGAGGGGCGCGTGGTTAGGCAGCATGATGCCGCCGGAGCCGACGCGAATGCGCGACGTTTCCCGCGCCACCTGCCCGATGAGAAGCTCCGGCGAGGAGGATGCGAGGCCAACCATGTTGTGATGCTCGGCCAGCCAGTAGCGCGTGTAGCCAAGCCCTTCCGCTCGCCGGGCCAGGTCCAGCGTATTGCGTAAGGCCTCAACGGCGGTTGAGCCGGACGGAACCGGGGACAGGTCCAGAACTGAAAGAGAGAGCGCCATCACAATTACCTCCGACGCCGCAGGGCGTGTCGTTCAAACAATGCCGCTGTGAAGTCCAAAAGTTCCTGGGGCAGAAGATCCTCTCCCGGAGAGGACTTCGCCGACCATTTGCGGGTATCCTAAATAGCGGGAGGCAGCGCGTTTTTATGGCGAAAGTTCGGGCATCCGGCCATCTCAGCGGCGGCAAGTTCACGGCCAGCCACACCACTGTCACCGAGTCGGCGCTGGCTCCGGTGTTGGCGGCGGCCGGGCTGGCCTGCGTCAGCAAAGTCTCCCTGGGACTGATCAAATCACTGCGAAACGGCCCGCCGGCGATCAAGTTCCTGGAGGAAGGGCCGGGCTGCCTGCTCGCCAAAGTGCGCGGCGTCCGCTCCCTTCAGGAAGTCCGCGTCTACACCAACGACCAAGAAAAGACGCAGGCGGTCATGGAAGCGGCCTTTGCGGCCTGAAGATTTGCGGCCTGAAGAAAGGAGCGGACTGATGCTTTGCAATGTCTGCGGACACCCTGTTGAAGACCGGGGCTACAAGCACGCGCAGTGCCGCTTCTGCGGCCAGGTCAGCAACCTGTGCTGCGACCCGGAAGCCGAATGCTTTGCCGCCGCGCCGAATCTCGACCCAAAAGCCGCCGCGCCGAAAGCCTCTCATGAAAACACGTCCGTTTCAAGCCGTCCTGTTTGATCTGGACAACACGCTTTATGACCGCGAAGCCGCGTTTGGCCGTTGGGCTGACGGTTATCTGCGTGACACGCTTCGGCTGACGGACGCCGAAGAAGTCGCGCGTGTCCATGCTTTGATGGTAGACATGGACCACAATGGTTACGGCTCCAAGCAGGCGATTTTTGAGCGGCTGCACACGCTGTACCCCACCCTACCCGGCGCTCCGGCGCGCTCCGTAGAAGTCTTCTTTGACGAATTCTTTCGGCACATCGCGCCTGAAACCGAAGCCGACGACCTTCTGGACGCCCTGGCCCGCGCCGATTTGCCGTTCGGCGTCATCACCAACGGCTCGGCCCGGCAGTGGCGCAAATTGGAACTGCTCGGACTGGACCGCCGAACATCCTGCCTGTTCGTTTCCGGGACGTTCGGCAGTCCGAAGCCCGATGCGGCGATTTTTTTGGCCGCCGCCGCGCATCTGGGCGTGTCGCCCGAACGTACTTTGTTTGTCGGCGATAACCCTGCGGTAGACATTCAGGGCGCGCAGGCGGCAGGCATGAAAGCCGCATGGCTGCACCGGGGCCACCCCTGGCCCGAAGAAATCCCCGGCAAGCCGGATTTTACGATTGACAGCTTGAGCGAATTAGAGCGCATTCTGCAATTGTGAGAGATATTCCAAAACTCTATACAGAAGCCCCCTACCCCCCCATCCTTGGGGAACCCGAAAAAGCCAGGCGGCGGGCTATGTGAGCCTCTTCACGCACCTGTTTCGGCTTTTTCTCTACCACATTCGGCTGGCGATTTGTTTCAGGTTTGTCTCCATTAAGCGGAGAGCCGAGCACGTCACGGGGCGGGAGCACGGAGGGCGCGGAGGGTGAAGGCGCCGGAAAGGGCCTTCCCGGGGGCGGCGTGAATCGCATGGTCTGCCACCCAGGAGCCGCTCAGGCCATGCGGGCCGGCGACTTCGCGGCTGGCAAACAGCACCGTGCCGGTTGCGGTCGCATCGGCGCGGCCCACGAGCGGAACATCCGTCGGCAGAAGCGCGAGGCCCGCGCCGCTGCGGTCCGTGAGCGTCAGCCAGTGCAGGCCGCGCTTGGAGGCCCGGAACAGGACGTCGCCGGCCCGCGCCGTTCCCGCCGGCTCGCCGAGGTGCCCGGCGGGATAGTCGGTGAAGTACGAGTCGCGCTGCCAGGCCATCTGCGTCAGGGTCGGCGGCAGCGAGAACCGGACGCCTTCCTCCCACAGCTCCGTGGCGGGCGCGGTCCAGTTCAGGGTCCAGACGACCGTCATCTGGGCGTCCGGCGTGAAGTCATACGTCGAGACGAGCGTGCCAAGCGCGGATCCGCCCGCCGCCGCGAGGACGGTGCTGGAAATGACGACGTGCATCGCACCGCCCGCCCCCGGCGTCGCCGAGACGTGGGCGTCGGTCGTGACAGGGGGCTGCTTGGCGCGGTACATCCCCCGCTCACTCCCGGCTTTCCCCTCGCCCAGATTGAGCGTCGGGCCGCCCAGCAGCAGGTCCTGGCCGTTGACGCGCCAGGACTGAATTGTCCCGGTGTGCTTGTCGAACGCGACTTGCTGAAGGGAATTGCGGACGGTGAGCGTGTCCGCGCCGTCCTGTACGGTCAGAGCGCCGCCCGAGGCCGGCGCCGCCGGCGCGGCGGGTAGGGGGACGCCCGCCACGGCGAGATTGTACGCGATCACGGGGAGGCCATCGGCATGGAGGAACTCTAAGCGCAGCGCCGTCATGCCGGCGGGGGCCGGGAACGACGCTTCCGTGGATTGCATCGGCCCGCAGGCGAGGGATTGGACACCGCTTTGCACCTTGGCGTCGCCGTTCAGCGCGGTCCAGCGGCAGGTCAGTTCTTTCAAGTCGGTGAACGAGTAGTGGTTCGTGATGGGAACTAGGCACGCGCCATTCGCCGGGCGGACGGTGCGAGCCGTGACGGCGACCGGGCTGTAGGCGCTCTTGACGATCCACCATTCGGGCTTGGGCACCCGGGAGGCGGAGACGATGCCCTTGTTGTTCTCCTGGCGCAGATGGTCCGGGCCGTACCAGAAGTCGGTCGTCGTGTCGGCGTTTTGATCGGCGACGCCCTGGCTCTGCCACTCCCAGATGAAGGAGCCGAGGATGTTGGGGGCTTTCCACAGCTTGTCCCAGGTCTTGAGGAGAGTCTCGGACCAGAGATCGCTCGCGCCGGGGTCGTAGTCCTGGACTTCTTTCTCGTAGAAGGTGTGCGGGTGCTCGGTGAGGTTCGTGCCCCAGCGCGTGTCCCGGGCGAAACGGTCTATGGAGTCCGGGCCGGGATAGTGGTTATCCAGCCACGCCTGGCCCTTGATGCTCTGCGGGTCTTGCCCGGAGACGAATGCAGGTCGGGTCGGGTCGGTCTTGCGGACCAGATCCATCACCATCTGCGAGTCGATTCCGTTCGGGTTTTCGTTGCCGAAGCTCCAGGCCAGGACGCAGGGACGGTTCTTGTCCCGCGCGACGGTTTCCTGCGCGCGCTGAAGCAGGTAAGGCGCATATTTGGGGTCTTTGACCTGGTCATTGATCCAGCAGTAGGGGACTTCATCCAGAATGTACATCCCCTTCTCGTCGCAGAGTTCCAAAAACCGCTGGGCATGATTGTAGTGACTGGTGCGGACGGCGTTGATGTTGGCGGCCTTCATCAGAGTCAGGTCTTTGACCCAGTTGGCCTCGGTCAGCGCAAACCCTCTGTCCGCCCAGAAGTCGTGACGGCAGATGCCGGTGCATTTGATGGGCATTCCGTTCCACAGCACGACGTTGTTCTTGATCTCAATCTGCCGAAACCCGAACCGCTGCTCCACCCGCTCCCCCGGCTTGCCGCCCTGGGTCAGTTGCAGCACAACATAGTACAGGTTCGGTTTTTCCGCCGACCAGAGTTTGGGCGCGGTCACTGGAGCGTTCAGCGCGACCTGCGCGATCCCATCCGCGCCGATGCGGCCCTGGCCCGCCAGAGAGACCGCCGTCGCCTGCCCGTTCGCGCCGAACAATTTCCCGGTCACTCCGACCGCCGTGCCCGGCGTCCCTTGAATCTGCACGGTCGTCGCCAGCGTCGCGTCTTTATCCTCAGCATCCAGGGGCGTCTGCACCGTGATGTCTGCGACATGCGTCTGCGGGACGGCGATCAGCGACGTGTCGCGGTAGATGCCGCCCATACTCTGGAAATCGCCGGTATCGGCATCAAACGACGGCGTGGTCTTGGAAACGCGCACGGCAAAAAGATTGGGCTGGCCCGGCTTCACCAGGCCGGTCAGATCAATGTCCCACGCGGTATAGCCGCTCTCATGGTACCCGGCCTTCCGGCCGTTGATCCACACTTCCGCGCCGTCCAGCGCGCCGTCAAAATGCCAGTAGACGCGCCTGCCCGCCCAGGCCGCCGGGACGGTGACGTACCGCCGGTACAGGCCGACCGTCTTATCAACGGCGTCGTAAGTCGGCAGCGAGTAGCCGGCCATCTCCCAGTTGGACGGCACCGCCATGTCGTGCCAGCCGGCGTCTTTAAAGCTGGGTGAGGCGAAGGCATCCCGCGCCGCGACGGACAGGTTCTCTGGGAGAGGTTTCGGGGCGGGGGGACGCCAGGCGACTTCCTGCCCGTTTTCGGTGGTTTGGATCTGGAACTCCCGCAGCGAGGCCCAGTGCTGGCCGGAAGTGCCGGTCACAAAGATGCGGACATAGCGGACAGCGGCGGGCGTCAGCGTGACCGGGCCGCTGCCAATCCCCGGCGCGGCGGTCGCATCGGCCAGGGTTTTCCACGCCCCGCCGGGATTGCGTCCTTCAATGCGGCACTCGTAGGTGTCGCCCGGATTTTCCCAGACGAGGATTCGCGCCGGACACTGGCCGCGTTTTCCCCAGGTCCGCCTGAAGCCATTGCGGGAAGTCCGGGCTGGTGGCGCACCAGCGAGTGTCATCGCTGCCGTCAAAAGCGTTATCGGGCGGGTTTTCGGTCTGACTGGTCGAGGCCGTCAGCGCGTGACTGACCGGCGCGGACGGCTGAAACTCCCCGTTCTTGATCTGCCCGTAGGTCAGTTGAAACCGCCAGAGGCCGGTCATCGGCAGGTTCCACGGGTTATGGGACCGAAGCTGGTCCGGCGGCAGCGGCGCAGCAGAGGGCAGCGGCAGGGGGAGAGACGCGGGCGAAACGCGCCCGACATCCTGCGCCCGTGCGGCAAAAGCCAGCGCGGTCAGGATCAGCGACAGGAAGACAGCGAGAGGTGAGGTTTTCAAAGATGTTTCTCCACGTTCAGCGTAAATGGCGACCGGGTCGCTACGGCTTCCGCACTGGGCCGTCGGGGGGCGTCACCTGCAATGCGACGACGGAGTTGATACAGTCCCACGAGTGCAGGACACCGTCCGGCGTTTGCTGAAGCCATTGATCCCATGAGAGATTGTCGGAGGGCCGCCGGACGCCCCACGCGGTGTTGGCGTTGGCTTGCAGCCACGGCAAGTAGTCTTTCTGAAGATGGCGGTTCTTCATGAATTGGGAGATCCAGCGCAGGCCGATGGAGTTCAGGCCGGAGTTGTTGTCGCCCCCCGCGCCGTACTCCGGCATGATCTGGTCTCCGTCGGCATTGCGCTTTCCCAGATGATCCCGGGTGTAGTCTGCCGCCAGTTTCGCGCTGGCGGTGTCCCCCAGAAAGTCGGCCAGGCCGACAAATGTGCCCTGATTATAAGTGCTGGACCAGGTTCCGATTTTGCCGGACGTGTTGACGGCATCCCACACGGCCCCCGTGGAGGCGTCGAACAGGTTCGCCTTTTCCCAGGTGAACAGGGTCCGGGCTTTGGTCAGATAGTTGTCGTCTCCCAGCGCCTTCCCCAGCAGACAGGAAGCGATGCCCGCCGGGCATTCAATACAGGAATTGTAGCTGGTATTTTTGGTGGTCCAGTAGAGAGCGCCTTTCTCGGGGTTCCAGGCGCGGGCGAACATCCGATCAAAGTTGCTTTTGGCGATGGTGCGGAACGTGGTGTTCCCGGTCGCCTGGTAGCCGCGCGTGTAAGCGATGGTGGCCCAGGAGATGTCGTCGTTATAGATGTTGTCGGACCAATCGGTTCCGTGCGCCTTGCTGAATCCGTTCAGCAGCGCCGTCACTTGACTGTTATAAGCGCCGCCTGTCCGATCGTTCGCGTCCTCAATCCCTTCGATTTCTTCGATCTCCTGCCAGAAGCCGGGATCGCCTCCATTCTGGTCGCCCTTTATAAATGCCGTCGCCCCGTCCTGACGCACGAAGGCCTGGAGGTAGGCGCTGACGGCCGTGTCGGCGTCGGCACGCGTGAAGGCGGATCGGGCGGAAACGGTGGGCGGTGCGGCGGCTGTCGCGGAAGCCGCCAAAAGAGCAATCGCAAAGAGGCAGTGGAGTGGAAGTTTCTTTTTCATCGTTTGGGGACCATTATCCAGGAGAAATGGAAGTGCCAGGGGTGATGCCGCTGTCATTGAACGCATCCACCGTGAAAAAATAAGAGACGCCGGTGTTGAGCGTGTGGATTTGCAGCGTTGAAGAGCCGTAGACTTGATAGCTGTTGAAGAGCCGGTCCCGGGCGATTCCGTAGCGGACGATGTAGCCGTCCGCGCCGGACACCGGGCGCCACGAGATGGTCGCCTGGCGGCCGTCGGCGGCATCCCGACTGACTTGAACCTGGGCGGGCTGCTGCGGGGCGCGGCCGAGGCCGCTACCGAAGAGGCGCAGGCCGCTGAGGGAGAACTTCGCGCCTGCGGGCGAGTGCGTGTTGGTGATACGGGCGTAGCGGACCATGACCGGCTTGTCGAGCGGCGCGTAATCATGCGGCAAGTCGCGCCTGTCCGTGCTGCGGTCAATGATCGTGGTCCAGGCGCTTCCATTCGTGCTGACGGCGAGCGTGTAACCGTACCCGTCGGCCAGCCGGCCCTCATGGGTCGCGCCTTCGTCGGCAAAGTTGATCTGCGCGGCATCAATGCGGCAGGGTTTACCGAGGTCCACTTGCAGCCATTCGCCCGGATCGCCCGTTTTGGCCGACCACCAGGTGCGTATGTCCTCATCAAAGGCGTCGCCGACCGGATGCGTGTCCAGCGTGGAAGAGGCCGTCGCCGCTTTGCGGTAGGAGACCAGCATCCAGCCGGGCGAATTCCCCCGGGACGGGTCCTTCACGACGCCGGGAGCGTACTGCGGGTAATCGCCCAAATAAGTGTTGCAGACCATCTGGCCGTCGCTCGTGAACCAGGTCGGAAACAGACCGAGACGCCGCTCGAACTTATGCCGCACGGAGATAGTCATCGTGGAGATGCGCCAGAAACGGCCGCCCAGGTCCTGGAAGGTGGTGCTGTGCCCGGCGCTGCCAATGAAGCCCGTCGGCTTGAACGAGAAGGGGCTGTAAGGGGCGTAGGTGAACGGCCCCAGGGGATGGTCGCTGACGTAGACGCTGTCGCCATACGCTTTGGTTTCCGTGGCGGGCGCGGCATACTGGAGGTAGTATTTGCCGTCGTGCTTGGTCATCCACGGGCCTTCGATCCAGGCATAGTTCTCTTTGTAGGGCGGGCCGTCTGTCGGCTCGGCCATGATCTCCCCGCCATGGGTTGCCGTCATGCCGCTGAAAAGCCGCTTCTGCTCCGTGAGCGGTTTGAATCCGATTTTTCGGGTCAATCTCCTGGCCGCTGATCGGGCCTTCCACGCCGCAGCCCGTGTAGAGATAGACGCGCCCGTCGTCGTCCTGGAACAAGTCCGGGTCGCCCTGGCTTCTGGTGTCGCTGGCGATCTTCCACTGCCCCCCGGCGGGGTCTTCGGTTTCGTAGAGGGGCGTGCCGATGGCGGTCCAGTAGAGTTTGCCGCCGATCTCCAGCACGCCGGGGGCGTCGTGGTCGAGCGGCAGTCCGGTTTCTGTCACCATCTTCCAGTGGAGCAAGTCCGGGGAGTGCCAGTAGCCTCTGCTGTTGGTCGCAAACAGCCAGTATTCCCCTTTGTAGATAATGACCGCCGGGTCGGCCCCCACCCGCCAACTGGGGGAACCGGGATTGAAGGCGTAAGGAAGGTCCAGCGGGTTGCAGAAGGTCGGCGGACGGCTCACGCCGGCGGCTGCCATCGCGGTCCCAAAGAAGGGGAGTGAAGCGGCAAACAGCGCAGCGATCGTAAGGCCGGTCTTTGCTGATAAAAGATTTGTCATTGCGTGTAAATCCATTTATTTTTGGGCTTCTTTCCTTGTGCTCGTCACCACTTTATGTTCAGGGCCAAGCGAGGCTGGGGGCTGGTGTTGCTGCTGCCGGCGTGGGCGCAGAGATAGTGGTAGAGCAGGACATCGCCGCAGCGGGGCGTGGTCTCCACCGGGTCGCCCAGGTCTGCACGGTCCAGGTCATGGTTGAGCGCCGACATCATCTCGTAGCGCTCCGGGTCGCTGCGGGCCAGGTCCGCCAGTTTGCGGTGAGAGCCGGGCCAGAGGATGGTGCCTGCGCCGTGCGGCGGGACGTCATTGAGAAATGTCATGCCGGCGACGCGGAAGGCCCGTGGGAACACGCGGTAGCCGTCTGCGCGGATCGCATGGTCAATGTGCGGACGGGGCCATTCCCAAATGGTATTGAGCCGGGGGAAGACGTTGATCGTGTAGGCTCCATCCGGGGCCGTGATTGTTTCCGGCGGATCGCCGGAAACTTCGGCAACGGCGGCGAGCAGGGCGGGCGTGAAGCAGGCCTGCAGCGCGGGGTCGTGGAATGTTCGGTGCGCGTCGGAAATGTTCGCCCAGGTAGCGGGATCGGGCCGGGTCGGCGTCCAGCAGCCGCCACATGGCGTCGGCTGCCTTCCGCGCGACTGGTTCGGGAACCAGGCCGGATACCAGCACATAGCCCTGTTCATCGTAATGACGAAGTTGTTCATCGGTGAGAGTTGACATGAAAGTTTCCTTAATAATGGAATTAAGTTACAGAATTATCGGCTTGTTTGACACGCCCGCCCCCGATTTAGGCCCTTCAGTGGTTTGACTCGCCGGGATTTTCGGGAATGCCGGGATCGTCCAGAATCTGTAAGGCGGTGGCATCACCGATGTCTTTCCAGTCCTGCAACACCCAGACCACCTTCTTGTCCGGGGTGACTTCAATGAGCTGCGGACCTTTACCGCCGCCGCGAGACGTGAAGATCGTGTTGCCGTTTGCCAGGCGCGTACAGCTCTGCGGGTTGGAGGCGAACTGGGACTGCGCCGGCAGGTCGGTCTTGCAGTTGAACTCCCACACCGTCTCCCCCTTCGGGTTGACCTCCCGCGTCAGGGCATCGTTCTCGTCAGTGATCAGCGTGTTGCCGTTTTTGAGACGGATCGCGGCCCACGGCGATTTGATCTCGTAGCGCCAGACCTCCTTGAAGTCCTTGTCGTATTCCACGACTTGGTTCATGGTGAGAAAAGAAACAAGATAGGTTCCCTGGGCAGTGACGCGCGCCCGTCGGAACTCCCCGTGGATGCCGTTGGGATCGGGCGGCTGGCTGAATGGCAGATCGTGATCTACTTCCACTGCCCCAGTCTTGATGTTGACGACCATCAATTTGGGCGGCAGGCCGTTGACCACGAACATCACCCGGTCCAGACCGAGGGCCTGACAGGTATGGACCTCCGTGTGGCCGGGGCTACCTCTAGGAATCTTGAAGTCGTAGCGCCAGATCACCTTCTTCTCCGGCGTGATCTCGGCGATGTAGCTCATGCGGGTGAAGAGGATGTTGCCGTTGGAAAGCATCCACACGTCGTCGAACTCCGGGCCCTGGCCGGTGCCATAGGTCCAGATCACCTTGCCCTTGTTGATGAGGAACATGGTGTTGCAGTTCTCACCGACATAAAGCATCGGGTGCTGGGCCAGGCCGCTGCCGGGCAGGCCAGGGGGCGCCACGGCGTTCGGGTCGCCGAACGGGACGGGTTCCTCGGCTGGCCCCACCGCCGGCACGTCGGGTGCGGTGAAGCGGTCAATCACAGCCATGCACGGTGGCGTTGAGGCCGGCTCTTTAGCCGCCGCTGTTGGGCCGCCAATGAATGTAGTTATACCGATGACTAAAAACATGACAATGCCTGAAAATACTGCCCGCAATGCAAAAACTTTTGTGTTCACATTTTCCTACTTTATTTGGTGAGGTGAGCTACACCATAGCGTTGGGAAGTGGTGACCCTGGAAAGACCTCTGCGCCCCAAGTCCTGTGAGTGGGCCTATAGCCGATTGATAGGAGTGTCCGGCCGACGGTCATTGAAAACATCGGGCGATGACTCTTTCCTAGTCTTGCTCAGTTGGCTTTTGATCCGATCAATGAGCTGTTGTGCCGTCATTTCCAAAACTACTGATACTCAACGGCAACCAGCGTCCTCGGTGAAAGATTTTGAATCTTCACGCTTTTGCCGCTCAGTGAAAGGTCCGCAGTCCCCCCATCTTCCGGCAGTGTCAACGCTGTGCGGACCGTGGAAACATAGGGAAGATCGAGTGTGACATCTATCGCTTCATCATTGAGGTTCTCTACGACAAAATGGCTGTCCCCGAAAAGATACAATTCCACCTTGTTCGGTGCGTCGAATTTCATGCCCATCGGTGCCAGCAGTTTCTCGCGGAGCGGCTGCAGCTCCTCGCAGGTCAGTTTCAAAAGCGATCTGGGATTTCCCTGGACATTTAGGACGGTCAGATTTTCATTTTTAAGAAGATCCGGGTGAGCGGCCAATCGTTTCGCAAGCCCGTCGGTGATTACAACCGGCGTGCCTTGATTTAACATGCGTTGAAGTGTGCCGGGAAAGTTCGGGGCTTTCAGCGCTTGCACGGGAAAGACGGCAGACGCGGCCTCTGCATTGATCTCACTGGCCGGCACAAACGGGATCCCGAGATTGCCCAGGAAGCTGCACACCCACTCTTCCTCAAACGGCTCACTGTTCCCCGGTTTCAGCAGGTGAACGCCCTGGATCGGCTTGTCACGCGCGATCCCGGCCAGTTTGGTAAGTCCGGGAAGTTCCCTGGTCAACGCCTTCATGTTGGCAACGGGGGTGCCTTTGATCGCCCCGGTGCCATTCGTTTCTAGGAGCAGGTTGCTGTAACACCAGAGTATGATCTCCCTGCCATCACCGAGTACGGTATGCCGGCCCTGTTCGAACGAATGTCTTCTCGGTCGTTCTGCCGGAATCGAACCATCCGCCGCCGACACTGGCGAAACTTCCAAGCCACCGCATGTTAAAGTAAGCGTTATAGCCAATCTCGTAACCCACGCCGGTCTCATCATCGAAGTTGCGTGCCTCTGTGCCGGCCCAGACGCCGTCAAAAATCTGAGCCTCACGGACCACCTCATACCCGCGCATGTGAAATTGATCATACCATTGTGGAAACTTGATGATGACTTTAACATTCGGATTGACGGCATGGGCCGGCTTCATGATGCGTTCCCGGCTCATGCGGACCATGAGATCGCCATAATACTTTGCCCAGGATTGATCCCCGCGGGCGGTTAGACATTCCGCGCATTTGCAGTTTGTGAAATACCAATCGTCAATGATGATTTCATCGAACAGGGAGGCTGCGTATTCAAATATCCGCTGGAGTTCTTCCTGTGTCCCTGGATCGGTATAGCATTGAGCTGTCCACTGATCCCCGAAATCGTCTTTTCCAAACTTGGTGGTCGTGACGCCGCTCGAAACCGCGAATCCCTCGTTCAGAAACCAGGTTTTCGCCTCCCCCAGCGTCTGGCGCGCGGCATACAGGCCACGCCCGAAGGCTTCCAGATAGACTTTCGTAACGCCGTTTTGGTGACACCAGTGGACGGCGTTCTCTAAGCCGGTCGCGGTTGACAGTAGATCGTCCACATTCTGCGCTGTGAACCACACGGAGAGCGTCAAAACATCGTTGTTGGTTTTCATCATGAGTATCCCTCTCCAGCGCAGGGTGAGACCCGCAGTTCGAAATTCACTTTCGTTGCCGCGGGACGCTTCGCCGAGCCGCCGCAGGAGATGGAGCGCTTTCGGGAATCAAAATGAATTTTTGATCGGACGAGTCGTTTGCGAACCCCTGGCAAAATTGTGTCTCAGACGCTGTTTTGGTGCCTGGGTTTTCAAGAACTTGAAGGCTGTTGCGGTTGAAGAACGAGAAGGTCTTATCTGCGTTTTGTACCGGCCACCATTGATCGTCACCCGGATTCATGCCCTGGGCAGGACGCTGGACGATTTTCGCTGCCGACAGCGCGGAGGCTCCGGCGACGCTCATCACCAAGCCGGTCTTCACATTCTTGATCCGTAAATAGCCCCCGCCGGTCGGTACGAAGGTCCACAAAGCGTGAGCGGCACCGGTATAAGGCTGCTGGACGACCGGCGCGGCGTCGGCAAGGGACGACACAGCCAGCGCCAGGCGGCTGGCGGCGTTTTGCAGCACGAACTTGCCGGACAATGCGGGAACGTCCGGCGGCAGCCACTGCCAGATGGCGACGGCGCTGGAGCTCTCATTGGCGTCGATCTTCTGGTCATCTGTCGGCTTGGTCCAGTCGTTCCACGTGAGGTTGTTGCTGTCCCGCTCTTTCCAGGCGGCCTGGGCATTGTTGAGCATCCACGGGAGGTACTGCGGCCAGAGAGCGTTGTCTGTGGCGAACTCGCTCAGCCCCTTGACGAACCGATAGGCCCACTGGGTCTGATACCGGCCGCCGTCATGGAGAATGGGAGTGTGATCGACCACATGGTTGGCGGCCAGCAGCGCATCCTGATAATACTGGGCTTTGCTGGTGACGCTGTAAAGCGCGTTGGCGGCTTCAAGGAAAGAACCACTGTTGTAGACATTGTTGGAGTTTTCCAGGAAGCCGCCGGACGGGTTGCCGATGGGCCATTTCACGCCCTCATTCACCTGGCCGGTTGTGGGGTTGAAGAGGTTGCCGCGCACCCAGGCGTAGATCGCTTCGGACTTGGTCAGATAGGCCGCGTCCCCGGTGATCTGGTACAGTGCCACGCCCGCCGTAACAAACGGGTTGTTGCTGAGGGAACACTTGTCGGCCCTCCCGTCGCCGTGGGCAAAGTTGTCCATGTTCTCCCAGATCCCGCCGCCGCCGTATTTGGTATCCCACCCCCGGTCGTAGGCGATGTTCCAGGCGGAGACCGCTTTGTTCAGGAAAGTGGCGTTGCCCGTGATTTGATAGCCGTGCAGCATCGCCAGCGTCATCCACGCGAGATCATCGTTCCAGGTGTCGTGGGACCAGTCGAAGTCGTTCTGGGCAAGAAATGTCGTCAGCAGATCGTTGACCAGATGCCGCTGGGCCGGAGTACGCATCCGCAGGCACACATCTTCCGCGAACTCAACATCCAGCGCCCCCACCCAGGTCCCTTCCGGGGAGGAGCCGTGCAGCGTGGTCGCGTAATAGGCCGTACTGTCGGACTGCACCAGGAACGCCGCGTTCCAGGCGTTATAAACGGCTTCCGCCTGATCTTTCGCCGGACCCTGAGATTCCACATAGTCTTGATCCGTGCGGAAGGGCGACGCCGGCAGCCCGGCAGCGTTGAAGAGCGAGGCGCGCGGGTTGTCGGACCAGCCGAAGCGCGCGTAGATCGGCGCGGGGACATCGGCGCTGCGGAGCGTCACCACGCGGCCCGCGATCTGCGGCGTCGCCCATCGGAACATCTTGTCGGTGCCGGCCACGACGAAGACGTGGCCGGCGTCCCCCTTCAGACTCAGGCCCTGCGCGTGGTCGAACGTCAGCCGCATCGCGCCGGCCACCGCTGTGGCGCTGTGCAGGGTCGGGCCACTGCTTTCCACCGGCTCGCCGTAGGTGTGGTTCAGTGCGCTCAATGCCAGGCGGCGGCCGAGCTCCTGCTTGTTGTGGAAATGGACGTTGTTGACTTCGCCGAGGTCGCAGGTGACGACCAGCGGCGTGTCGGGGAGACGCTGTGAGGTCTGCAATTGCGCCTCGCGCATCAGCGGCCACACGTCATGGCTCATCGGCTGGTTCTGGGGAGCTCGGAAGTTTGCCAGCTGCACGATGTAGAACGGCAGGTGCGCGCCGAAATGCGCGCGCCAGTCGTTGATGAGCGTCGGCAGCAGCCTCCGATACTGGATTGCCTGCTCGGTATGGTCGGCGTTCGATTCGCCCTGATACCAGATCACGCCCTTGATCTGGCCGGGGACCAGAGGTGCGATCTTGCCGTTGAACAGAGAAGTGGGCGTGTTGGGATCGGTCAACTGCTGCGGCAGCGTGGGCAGGCTATGAAGATCCGGCCCTTGATGTACTTTCCATACGCCGTCAAGCGAGACCTTCTCGGCCCCGCTCGTCATGGATAGCGCGGGGCCGGACAGGCCGCCGCCGCCACCGGTGTCCAGCACGCGCACCGCGATGACGCTGCGCCCCGCCTTCACCTGCGCCCCTGGTATCGTGTAATGGCGCTCCTGCTGAAAAACGTCGGTAGTGCCGACGAGGGCACCGTTCCAGTAGGTGGTATCCTGGTCGTCGATGTCGCCCAGGTCCAGATGCAGATCGCGCCCGGCCCATCTTGCCGGCACGTCTACGCTGCGCCGGAACCACATCACGCCGTCAAAATCGGGGAATCCCTTGCCCTCCCAATCACCCGGCAGGGTCATCGAACGCCAGGCGGCGTCGTTGAAGTCGGGCGCTTCCTGATGCGCGAGCGTACCGGGGTCATGCCGCCACCACGCGATCTTCTGCTCGGCGTAAGTTCCCGGCGTGGACGCACTAAATGAGAGCGCGTCCACCGCCGGCTGGAAGTCAGCCATCGCTGCCAGCGCCGGGCCGCTCACCCACGCCTGCCCTACCGTTCCGGCCCATGTCGAGTCAATGAGGCCGATGGGGACTTTCAAGTCGCGTTGGAGGTCACGCCCGAAGTAGTAGCCGACCGCCGAGAATTCCAGGATCGTCTGCGGCGAGCAGACATGCCAGTCGGCGCCGTCAAAGCTCGGCAGCGGGGCGGCGGTGATGGCGTTCGGCACCCGCAGCAGGCGGATGTCCGGGTGATCGGCGGCGGCTCGTTCGGCGTCCGGGTTGTTGGTGCCTCGGATGTCGAACGCCATGTTGGACTGGCCGCCGCACAGCCAGACATCGCCGAACGCGATATTTTTGCGCGTGGCCGAATCGCCGGTCTCCGGGTCCGACACGCTGAGGGTGTGGGGGCCGCCCGCAGGGTGGGGCGCAATCGTCACCGTCCAGCGGCCATCCGCCGCCGCGACCGCCGTCTGCTGTTGGGCGTCTAACTGCACGGCGACCGTCGTCCCCGGCTTCGTCCAGCCCCAGAGGGGGACCGGTCGGTCACGTTGGAGGACCGCGTTTTCGGAAAACAGCGGATGCAGAAGCGGCCTTAAGTGCCGAGGGGTTTGTTCCTGAGCGTGGACGCCTGCGCTCATGCTGACCGACATCAGTACCGCACAGACGGCGATCCAGACGCCGACGCCAGACACGCGCTTCTCGAAAAGAAGATCGGTACACGAAAAGTGTCATTGGATGATTTTAGAAAATATGGACAAGAGTGTAGACAGTTTGCTGACCCCAGACGGCTGCGTTCTCACGGGTGAAGGCGTTCAGCTCGTACACGAGAGACGCCGAAGTTTGAGGTCCGTTTTGCGCCCCAGCCACAGCAAGGTCTGTGGCTGGGGCGCGGCTGACTCGTCCAGGGGAACGGCGGACTTAATAGTTTGGATTGTAGTTGCAGGTCAGCACGACACCGGCAGGAAGCGCATCCGGGCTGGCACGGTTGGGGGCAACCGTACCGTTATTCCACCAGGAGACGGCCGGGTACTTCAGGTACTTGACATGACCATCCTGTGCCAGATAGTTCGCCGCATGGGTCGTGTCCTTGTCATGCCAGTTGGCAAGCTGGCCCCCGTCCCAGTCGGATGTTCCCGGAATGGCTCAGACCGGCTATTAGTTGATCCTGAACGTTTCCACCAATCCAGGGTATGGGCCGAACTGGTCAGGGCTGATGTTGGTGGGAGCGACACCCCCGAATATCCAGGAAACGTTCGGAACTTTCAGGTATTTGACATGGCCGTCGCACGCCAGATAGTTGTTGGTGCGGCTCGTAGAATTGTCATGCCATTTGGCAAGCGGAGCCGCGTTGTCCGTGTTCCAATCGGAGTTGCCGGCCGCGTTCGCCGAGCTGGGATTCTGGACCGAAGGATCGCCTTGAGCTCCGTTGCTGCCGCCGCTCCCGCCCTCATAAACGAGAACCGTGGAAGCGGGAGCCGTAAACTGAGCCAGGGCGATGCCGGTTTCCGCTGCCCCGTTGTTGCTGTTCCAGATGGCGTAGTTCATGCTGTACGAGACCTTGGGCGCCGCCACGCTGTCATCGGGACAAGCGTAGACGCCGGTGGACTTCACATATGGGTAGATCAGATTTGCCCAGCCATTGGGATAGTTGGTGGTCGTAGGGAAAATGTCGGATTTACCAGGATACTTCTCATCGTAATCCTGGGTGTACTGAACGAAGGCGAGGCCAAGTTGCTTGAGATTGGACTGGCAGGAGGCACGGCGGGCGTTCTCCCGCACCTTCTGGAACACAGGGAATAAAATCGCTGCCAGAATGGCGATAATAGCGATCACAACGAGCAGCTCAATCAGGGTAAATCCCCTGAACTTACGGTGACGGTACATGATGAAATCTCCCTCCGGGTGATGTATGAGGCGCGCGCCTGAGCCGTTCACAGGAGAATTTGAGACCAAAGCCACTCTTCTCTCCGGTGTACCAAATCTGCGCCAAACACTGATACCAACACTATAACACAGTTTGGCCCCGTTGTCAAGCGGCCCTGGAAATTATTTTTGGTACACTCAAGTTGGCTTCAGCATCTGGTACCATACCTCTGAGTCCGCGCCGTTCAGAGCGCGCTGCTCGCCCGCACGATGAGCGACGCCGGCAGGTCCACGGACCGCGCCGGAGTCTGGCGGTCCCAGAGGCGCTGCAGGAGCAGGTCGGCGGCGGCGCTGCCGATCTGTTCATAGGGCTGCGCGACTGTCGTCAAGCCCGTCCCGTTCGGCAGGGCCGGGACGATGTCGTCAAATCCCGCCAGCGCGACGTCCCCCGGCACGGACAGGCCCAGATACTCCAGACGTTCCGCCAGGCCCACCGCTGTGTAGTCGGACACGCAGGCGACGGCCGTCGGGCGCTCTCCTTCCGGCAGGCGGAAGACGGCGTCCACGACGGTCCAGTACCGATCATCCCCGTAGGGCGGGAGCGTCAGAACCATCTCCGTGACCTCGCCCGCGTCCGCGCTCCGTATCGCGTCCAGGTATCCCTGCACCCGGTCCTGGACGGGGTGGATCGGCTCGAAGCGCGTGACGTAGGCGATCCGGCGGTGCCCCTGCGCGATCAAATGCCGGGTCATGTCGGCCATCGCCCGGTGATTTTCGATCCCGACGAAATCCACCTCCACCCCGGAGATCTTCCGGTCGAGCAGGACGAGCGGGACGGTGCGACTGACCTCGCGCACCAGATCGCGGTTATGGCGATACGCATAGGGATAAAACAGCACCCCGCCGAATTGCTGGTCCCGGACGTAGCGCAGGTGTTCCGCTTCCCGCGCCGCGTTCTCTTCCTCCGACCCGATCCGGTCGCCTCCCAGGTCCAGGAACACCGCGTGGTAGCCGCGCTTCATCAAGGCCTGGTTCATTCCCCAGAAGATCCGCTGCTGCGCGGAGCCGGCCTGTTCCAGCGGTCCGCCGCCGTGCCACATGACCAGGGCGATCAGGTTCGAGGCGGAGATCCGGGGACCGTCTTGGCGGTCAGGCGCTTCGGCCTCGACGGGGAATATCGCCCCACCGTCGGCCGACAGTTCGGATGCCGGAAGACGAAGCCGTCCTGAACCAGACGATCAATCGCCGATCGCACCGACCGCCGATGCACCTGCAAATCGGCGGCAAGCGCCCTTTCGGTCGGGAGCACCTCTCCGGCCGCGTAGATGCCGGACTGAATCCGGTCGGAGAGGATGGCTGCCACGCGGTCAGAGGTTCGGAGCGGGGTCGTTTGGGTGGAGGAATCGGGAAGCTCGGATGGATTGGTTGTCATACGTTTGGCTCATACCGCGCTAAACAGTGCTGCCTCATGGAAGCGGCCCGCAGAGCACGTATTTGTCGCTATTATACCAGAGTACCTCCCAAATATCCCGGCACTCCCCTATCTCGGCACTCTTGTCTGCGGCTCAGGCGCACCCTCTGGTGACATCAAATAATCTGGTTAAATTTGATGCGCTTTGCGTAATTGGAGAACGATAGGAATAATTTGGGAATTATATGGCACTTTAAATTCCGGGCACAAATAACCGGATGCACAGGGCCGAAGATAGTAATACTTCCTGACGGGAATATGTAGCGTGATCCTCCCATTGTGATCGGACTCTTCCCCATGTCCAGGGTTTTGTAAAACATTGTGTGCCATGTCAAAAATGAGGAGAGGGACAAAGGGAATAGGATGTCGTTGAGTGTCCATAATGATAGCACGGATGGCATGGAGTTTATTCAGCGGAGGATATTTCTGCAACATGAAGACGACATTGATAATCGGCGATGAAGATTTGACTTTGACTTCACTCATTAAATATCCAGGGGCAGAGGCTTCAATGAAATAGGTAATTGTTTTTTGAACCGAGTAACTAATCCTTCCGTTGGAATCGGAAAGATAGGCTAATAATCCTGGCGCTTCGAGCGGACGATGCATAGCGTCGGAGGCATCAAAAGTTGCTCCTACTATCGGATGCTTCTTACGATCTAAAATGGTGGCTTTGATTTTGACAAAAGGCGGATGAGCAGACAAATTGGAATAGATTGGATCAGCAAGATTACCGTTTACGTCAGCAAGGGTGAGGAGAAAGGCAGCGAAAACTATAGAGGATGTTCGCCAGATAAACGAGCCAATCTTGATAATGCAACGTATAACTTTTTTGTTTAATTTCATAAGGCAAAACCCAATAAGATGTCTGCGTAACATCAGTTATTATAACATTCAGCTAGAATTCAACAGGCTTGGTAAAGTATTTTTGCGGGGCTGGCGCAAAGGTCACAAGACAACGAACAGTAGAATGCTCACTGACCCGGCCCTGCCAGGCAACATCAGCCTCATTCCGGCAGGCTGTCGGCGTAAGCGGTCAGGGCATTCAGATAGTCCTGTGTCAACTCCATCGCCTGCCGGGCCGCGCCGCGAACGGGCATTTGGGCCTCCCTCGCCTCCGTGCGCGTCAGAGGCGCGGCGTCCGCGAAGGCGGTGAATTGGCGGCACTGGTCGGCCAGGTCTTGCAGCGTTTCCAGAAGGCGGCTGCCAACGTCTTGCAATTGCACCTGTGGTTCCATGACTTGTTTTCTTTCTTACAATTGCCCCGACAATCGGGAACAAAAAGCGCCCCGAAGTGCGTAGGGTGATTATTACGATTTAAATCAGGTCCCCTGTGTTGTGAACCTGTCCCGAAAAGAGTTTGCCGACGGCAAAAAAGGACATCGCCATGACAGACCTGACCCTCTCCGCAACAGCGCCGGGATTTGAGCCAACAGCCCTGGTCGCTCGTTTTGGCTTCCCGCTTTTTCCAGCCTTCTCCCACGACGAACTTGAGGATGACGCCCCGTGCGCTGCGGGTGTCTACGGCGACCCCCATGACGAGTCCGCCGACTCGGACTTCGCGGGAGGCGTGGACTTCGGCGGCGGTCAGCGCGGGGAAAGCGGCTTCGGACGCTCGGCGTAGACGCGGCCTATCTGACCGCCCACGCACAGGCCGGCGATTAGAACAAGCAGGGCCGAGGGCTGGTAGGGCGCGAGGATGCCCGGCCCGTACCGCAGCAGTCCATGCAGGATGGTCGGCCACGACCCCTGATGGCAGCAGTGATACAGGATCGGCAGGCTGGGCGTCAGGCCCGCCGCGTACCCGCCTGCCGCTCCCAGCATCAGCCCAATAATCCGTGAAGACCCTCTCCAAGAACGGCGTCGTGGCACAATCATGGTTCCCGAAACCCCCTACCCCCCAATTCTGGGGGAACAAGAGAACCTAACCTCGGCGCGAAGATCAATGCAGGCGATTGCTCTCAAAGGTCTCGCGGGCGATGTCCACCAGGGCTTCCTGGGCCAGCCGCAGGCCGCGAATTTCCTGTGTCAGCGCCGCCAGCGAGTTGGCGAGCGCGACGGCCAGCAGCGCGTTTGGGTCGCGTTTGCCCAGCAGGGACTGCGCTTCTTCCACCGCGACCGCCATCAGGCGATCCGCTTTGGCGGTGACTTCTTCCGATCCATTCATCTGTTTTCCCTTTCTAATTGAAACTGAAGATTTTGCTCGGAAACAGCGGCTGCATTTCCGGCGCGTCGCGCGGGTAGCGTTTGCCGGCCTCAATGTCCGCCCGATGAGCGGCAAGAAACTCATCCCACTGCGCTTTGAGGGCAGTGCCCGTGGCCGCGTCAAAGCTGCTGTCGCTGCCAGAGCCGTGATCCCATTGCAGCAGAAGGATGAGAAAGCCCAGCGCGTTCTGCTTCTGCGCCCCGTCGTCCAATTTGTCCGCCCAGAACTTGAGCGCCTCCCAGCGCGCGCCCTGGAAAATGGCGGCGTGGGTGGCTTCGTCCGTGAGCGGAAACTGCCGGGCGGAGGCCAGGGCTTGCAGCGTCGGGGCGCGCAGAGCGGGGTCTTTGATGGTCTGCGCCAGCCAGCAGGCGGGGATTCGCACGTCTTCGTCGCGATCTGTCAGCAGCGCGGGCAGGCGGAGGCGCAATGGCCCTGTCAGCGAGGAGGGAAACGGCTTCCTTTCGGCCAGCGTTTCCAGCGTCTGAGCGCGGACATAGGCGACCGGACTGCCGAGAAACGTCAGGCAGCGCGCCTGCCAATCGGCGGGGCGCGCGTCCGGGCTTACCGACAGCGCCTGAAGGTATAAATCCTGGGCGGCGGGCGAGGCAGGGAAAGTGGGGAAGCCGGCCCCGGCCTCAAGCCGCACCCGCGTCGCCCGTTCCAGTTCCAGGCAGGCCCCGCGCGGATGGGGATACTGATTCGGCTCCGGCGGCGTGGTCTGGGTTTTCGCGATGGCCCGATCCAGCGCCTGCATCAGCGGGGGCAGGTCTTCGTTTGTGCCGACGCATTCCAGCAGAAACGCGCCGCAGGCAATGGTTTCGGTGTCGCCGGACAGGAGCAGGCGGCGAGCGTCCGCGCGAATCGGCGTTGCGAAGTCCGCCCGCCAGGACGTTCGGCTCAAATAAAGGCGTGGGGCGGCGAATTGATCTTCAAACGGGTTGCGTTTGCCCAGTTTCCCATGCAGTGCCGGGTCCGGCAGGCGACCGGCCAGCGTCTGCGCGGCTTGCAGGCGGCGCTTCGGGTCCGGGTCGCGCATCAAGAAGAGCAGGGCCTGAGTTGCTTCGGGGGTCGGAATGCTGCCGATGCCTTCCAGAGCCGTCTCAAAGGCGCGCGGCTTGCCTCTGCTATTCGCCCGTTCGCGCAGAAGGGGCAGATAGACAGGATAGCGCAGGGCGCTGAAATCGGGGTAAGGGTCGGTTTTCTCGCCCCAGAGGCTGCCGTTGGTGGGCGGGAGCGCGTCCATGTCCGAAATCACCTGCCGCGCCTGTGCCGGGGTCGGCATGCTCAGTGTCAGCGACGCCTCAGCGACCGGCGTTTTTCGCGCGGGCGTCTCCGTCCACCCCAGGTCGTGCTTGACACGCAGGGTGTACCGTCCCGGCTGGTCTAACCGGCAATAGCGGATCAAGGGCAGGGAAAAGTAAAACTTATGGCCCGGAGCAAGTTCGGGTTCGCTTCCCAAACCGCCCATGCAGAAGTCGGACGGGTTAGGGTCCGCGACCGGCTTGCCGTCCGGCCCCGTGGCAGTCACTTTAAAGCGCAGGCTGCGGGACGCCCCGCGATAGTCACCGCCGTAGCTGAAGTGAAACGGCTTCCCCCCTATGTTTTCCAGGCAGAAGTGGACTAAAATATTCTCGCCCAGAAACCACTGCGGCTTGTCCAGAACCAGCGTGACCCTGGCCCCGTCCGGCACGGGCATCGGCCCCCGGAACATCTGCGCCGCACAAGGGTGGGCAGGCAGCAAGAAAAATAATACGGATGGGGCGATTAAAATCGCGGCAACAAGTTCACGAAACCGGCCTTCGCCGGTTAGGAATGGATTCTGCAGTCCACGCAGGTGGACTTTGTGCCCTTGTTGCCGCGATTTTAATCACCCGTTCTGAGTTTCTAAACAATCTCTTCCAATGCTGTAATCGTGTCGGCATATCGCGATTATAACACGAAATGGGCCGCGATACAACCAATTTCCCACACAGTTGACACAGGGCCGCGATGCCGCCCATAATGGCAGAATGATCACGACTGCCCCCACGACACCTATTCCCCTGCCCCTCTGGCCCGAAGGAACCGCCTTTGGCCCGTCCGTTGTTCCCCCAACGCTCACCCGCTATGACCCGCCCGAAGGACAAAGCAGCGGCGCGTCGTTTGTGGTTTGCCCCGGCGGCGGTTATGTGGTTCTGGCCGACCATGAAGCCGCGCCGGTCGCCGAGTGGCTGGCAAGCCTGGGCATCACGGCCTATGTGCTGCACTACCGATTAGGCCCGCATTCGCGTCACCCGGACATGCTCCATGACGCCGCCCGCGCCATGCGAACAGTCCGCGCGCAGACTCAGCGCGAAGGGCGTGATCCAAACCGCATCGGCATTTTGGGATTTTCGGCGGGCGGGCATCTGGCCGCGACGCTGGCAACGCATTTTGAGGCGGGCGATCCCGACGCCGCCGATCCGCTGGCGCGGGTTTCCTCACGTCCCGATCTGGCCGTTCTCGTGTATCCCGTGATCACGCTGGAAGAGCCGCACGGCCATGCCTGGTGCCGGAATCAGCTTCTGGGCGACGAGACGGCGGAGACCGAGATGGTCGCGTTTCTGTCCAATCACCATCAGGTCACGCCGGAGACGCCGCCGACGTTTCTGGTACATAGCGCCGATGACGACGGCGTCCCGCCGGAAAACAGCCTGCTGATGGCGCTGGCCCTGAGCGCGGCCCGCGTTCCGTTTGAACTGCACCTGTACGAGCGCGGCGGGCATGGCTACGGCCTGGGCGGGAATGATCCAGTGCTGCGGACATGGCCTGACCGCTGCCGGGACTGGCTCCGGGGACAAGGCTTTCTCCCACCCCCCGCTTCTGCTGGCGAACGCTGAGTTCCAGGCAAAATCAGATCCCAGGCAAAATCAGGCGGCGCGTTGAGGAATTACTTGATAATTTTCAGGATTTGCCATACGCGCCTCCACCAAGTTATAGTGGGCTTGAAGGTTGAGCCAGAACTCTGGCTCAATGCCGAAGTACAGCCCCAGGCGGATGGCTGTGTCCGGTGTGATGTCGCGTTTGCCATGCAGGATTTCGGAAATGCGAATACGACTGACACCGATGTCTTTCGCAAGGCGATAAGCAGTGAGACCGAACTCATCCAGAAAATCCTTTTGCAAAATCTCGCCGGGGTGGATGTTAGGCAGTTGTTCCATAGTGGGCTTCTTAGTGATAATTGACCAGTTCAACGTCACGCGCACCAGTCGGCAGGTTTTCTTCCAGGTCAGCCGCCTGCCAGACGAAGCAAATACGCCATTGGTCATTGACGCGGATGCTATGCTGGCCGAGTTGTCTGCCTTTCAGGGCTTCCAGGCGGTTGCCAGGCGGGACACTCAGGCTATTCAAACTCACAGCAGCATGAAGAAAGAGAAGTTTACGAAGCGCCGCTTTTTGAATGTCTGCGGGAAACTTCCGCGAACTTTGGTTCTGGAAAATCTTCTCGGTTTCTGAGTCATGAAAGCTAAGTATCACAGGAAAATAGTATCACAGAGCGATACGGTTTGTCAACCGGCACCATGCTTCCTCCGATAATCGCGCGGGCTGAAGCGGTTACTTACCTGTCAGAGCCGATCTCCTGCGCCAGTGCCGTGGCGATGAATTGATTGATGCTGATGCCTTCCGCCTGCGCGCGCCGGGCCACTTGGGCATGGAGGGATTTAGACAAGCGCAGGGACAACCTGCCGCTCGGCGCGGCGACCGGGTGCCGACCTGCCGGCTCAGGCTCCGGGATGACGATCCCTTCTTGCTGCCATTCTTTCAGAAGGGCCGGCAGGTGCAGATACAGGTCGGCAATCGCTTCGGCGGCTGTCTCGCCATCTCCCTGCGCGGCATAGCGTCCCAGAAGTGGAATACTGGCATTGTAGCCACCCCCGCTTTCCTCCGGGATGCGAAAGACTTCCATGGGATAGGGCAGCGCCAGGTAGTAATCTACAGGCTTCTGTGCTGATGTATTTTTCTCATTGCGCGTTTGCTTCATTTTCATTGGCCTCCTTGTCTGCTTCCTGAATGATTTCGATAGCGTCAACGATCTGCTTCAAGTACAAAGGCTTCACAGTTTGACCATTCTTAATGGGAACAGAAAGTTTTCCTCGGTATAATGGATGGGCGACCAGAGCAGGATGCGAAACCCGAAATTGATGGGAACCTGCGCCGGTTGCTTTGGTAAACCCTTCACGGAAGTAGTGGGAGAGAATGGCTTGCACAGTTTCTACCGTCGCGCTGGGCTGTGGCTGCGTTTTCCAATTGGACAGGATTTTCTCCCGTTTGCTCATACGCCGATGATACCGTATACGGTGCGGCGGCGTCAACTTCGTTCCGCCATTACTGCCCGTGCTTCTTCCGATAATCGCGCGGGCTGAGGCCGGTCGCTTTCTTGAAGCGCAGGGTAAAGTAAAAGGGGTTTTCATAGCCGACTTCGGTGGCAATGGCGCTGATGGAGCGAGGCGTCAATTCCAAAAGCTGCCGCGCCCGGCTCAGGCGCTGGCCTTCCAGGTATTGCTGCGGGGTCAGGCCGACCTGCTGCCGAAATAGATGCGCCAATCGGGAAGGCGACAGGCCGCAGACCGGGGCCAGATCGGCCATGCCGACGGGTTCGGCCAGATGCCCGCACAGATAAGTCCATGGCGTCGCGGACGCGCGAGTCCAGACCCGCCTGCTCGGAAAGCGGGTTTTGCGTGTCGCACCAGAGCAGCAGGGCCTCCAGCGCGTTCATGGCGAATGTTTCCCGCTGACGCAGCGCGCCCGTCGCCAGATGGTGCGCCTCAGTGAAACGGCCCAGGACTTTGCGCCAGAGGACGGGATCCGGCAGGGTCAGGCGCATCAAGCCGGGGGCTTCTTCGGGCCAGACCAGCCAGGGCGACCAGTCGGGGCGCGGGTGAAAGTGCGCCCAGAGTAGTTCCCAGCCGCCTCCGTCGGGCGCGACGCCGTAATCGTGGCGCGTGCCGGGGCGACAGAGAACTAAGTCGCCGGGAATTGTGGTGAATTCGCCGCCTGCATGGCCGAACCTCCCGCCGCCGTCCACCGTCGCGATCAGCAGCCAGTCACTCGTCCCCCGCGCCCGCCAGGTCTCATAGCCGGCCGTCTCGTGAAAGTGACCCGTCACCAGTTGGGCGACTTCGGGGTGCATTTCCTCGTTTTTATTGACCATAGCAGGATATTATAGCATTTTGGCAGGTCTGATGATGGACGCCGGGCCGAAATGTGTTGTATAGTAGGGGTAATCTTTCCGAGGAGAATTGAACCATGCCGCAAGTTTTGGAGCGACCGACAACGACGGAAAGCGCAAACGGCTTGACTGCCGCGCAGCGCGAACAGTTTGAGCGCGACGGCTGTGTTGTCCTGCGCGGGCTATTCCGCCCCGAAGAAGCTGCCCGTATTCGGGATGCCTTCATGGCGCAGAATGAAAATGGCCCGGTGGAAGGGCTGTCCGAAATTCGTAATGGCGCGGACGGCTATGACAAAAGCGATCCGCTGGCCTTTTATCCGCGCATGATGAACCCGCATTCGCAGCCCGAGCGCGAAGTCGGCCAGATCGCCCGCGACTTCCTGCTGCATCCGCGCCTGTACCCGATCCTGCGGGATTTATTTGGCGAGGAGCCGGCGGGCGTTCAGACGATGTTCTACTTCAAGCCCGCCGGAGCGCGCGGCCAGGAACTGCATCAGGACAATTTCTACCTGCGCGTCAAGCCCGGCACCTGCATGGCGGCCTGGCTGGCGGTGGACGATGTGGATGCGGACAACGGCGGCATGAAGGTCGTTCCCGGCTCCCACCATGAGGACATCGCCTGCCCGCAGAAGGCCGATCCCGCCGTCTCATTTACGTCCGACTATGTCCCGGTTCCCGACGGCCTGGAAGCCGTTCACTGCGACATGAAGGCCGGCGACGTGCTGTTTTTCAACGGCAGCCTGATCCACGGCTCGACGCCTAACACGAGCCGTGACCGCTTCCGCCGCTCGCTGATCGCCCACTATGTCCCGCGCGACAGCCAGGAAGTGGCCCGCTGGTACAAGCCGTACACCTTTGACGGCGACACCTTTGAGATCCCCGGAGCCGAGGGCGGCGGTCCGTGCGGCACCCCGCAAATGGCGATGGGGCCGCATTAGACAAGGCGCAGCAAGCAGCGCCCCTCCCCTCCTCATTTTCCGGCTCTGCACTGGCAGACCCGGAGGGCAGGGGGGGCGCGAGGAACGAGTGGGGTGGGTTTGTCTAAGCGGCGCGGGCCAATGACGCGGGCACGGTGTTTGCTTCTGATTGGATCATCTCCACAAAGGCCGGGGCTAATTCAGGATCAAACTGTTTTCCTGCGTTTCGGGCGATTTCCAGACAGGCGACTGCCACAGACAGTCCTTTGCGGTAAGGGCGGTCGCTGGTCATGGCATCAAACGTATCCGCGATGGCTAATATGCGAGCCAGATGCGGGATCGCTTCGCCGACCAAGCGGTCCGGGTAGCCCTGTCCATCCCAGCGCTCGTGGTGATGCCGAACGCCGGGCAAAATCGCCGCAAGCGCCGGGGCTTTACGGACGATCACCTCTCCCAGCGCCGGATGTGTTTCCATCACGGCGCGCTCTTCGTCCGTCAATCGTCCCGGTTTCTTCAGGATCGCGTCCGGCACCCCGATTTTGCCGACATCGTGCAATGTGCCGGCCATATGGATGAGATCTGTCTGAGGTTGCGAGAGGTTCAAAAAGCGGGCCAGCGAAACAGCATACTGAGCGACGCTTTGAGAATGGCCGCGCGTGTACGGGTCTTTGGCGTCCACAGCGGCGGCCAGGGCCTGAATGGTTGCCAGACTTTCGTCCTTCAGGAACCGGTGCAGTTGATAGGGGTCCGCGGTCTGATCAGCGCCCGGAACGGTGTCAAAACGGCAGACACGGTTTCGCCCGAGTTGCTTGGCCCGCGACAGGGCCAGTTCCGCCGCCAGTGTCAGACCCTCGGCTTCCGCCGTGTGCGTGCCGAACTCCGCCAGCCCGACACTGAGCGTGAAGGCCGGGCCGGTCGCCCGGCGGATCTGTTCCGCGAATTCTTCCGCCTGAGATAATCCCTGCTGCGGCAGGAGAGCAGCAAATTCCTCTCCGCCATAACGGGACAAAATAGCAACATCCGGCAGGGTGTCCCGCAAAGTCTGCGCCACTTGCTGCAATGCCTCATCCCCGCAGGCGTGGCCGTGCTGCTGGTTGTACTGCTGGAAATGGTCCAGGTCCAGCAGCAGCAGCGACAGCGATTCCCCAGACCTGCGGCAGCGGGCCGCTTCCTGAGTGAGCCGTTCCTGAAACCGGCGATGGTTATCCAATCCTGTGAGCGGATCGGTGTCAATCAGGGTGAGTAGATGTTCCTGATTCTGCCGAAGCGATACAGTCATTTCATTGAAAACTGATTGCAGAAGGCCGATTTCATCCTGACGGCTGACCTCAAACCATTCCGGCCACTCTCCCTGTTTCAGCCGATGCGCCGCCTGCACCACGCTTTCCAGCGGTCGTGTCAGTCCGCGTGCCAGGGTCGTCCCGGCCACGAGCGCGAACAGCAGCATGAGGGCGGTGACTATCATGAGACCGGCCTGAAGATG
The DNA here is from genome assembly GCA_963771575.1 of uncultured Armatimonadota bacterium. Classification (GTDB taxonomy): domain Bacteria; phylum Armatimonadota; class Armatimonadia; order Armatimonadales; family Capsulimonadaceae; genus JANXMY01. Next base: position 267,978 of record CAVYTV010000002.1, on the reverse strand, counting down.
CCGATAAAAGGCCATCGCGCGGTCGTATGGCCGCAGCGTGACAAATCCCATGCCGTCCTGCGGCTGGGTATTGGGCAGCGGCGCATACAGCGCGAAGTAGCGGACGCCGCCCAGTGTGATCAGCCGGGGAGCGTCCCGGGGAGTGGGCAGGCGCGTCGGCAGCGGCAGCGAGGCGCCCACCACCTGCCCGCGATATATAAAGGCAACTTCCGTGCCGAGAGTCGCGCAAAGCGAACGCGCCAGACCGGGATCAATAGCACGGTACGCAGTAAACGTGCCCCAAACATACTGGCCGATAAAGACCGGAACCGAGACAGACAGCATGAGCCGGCCCTGACGCGCCACAACCCCGGTCCAGGCGTGACCGCCCAGCGCCGCCTGTATCCCCGGCTCCTGAGCGACATTGACGCCATCAGTGACGCCATCAGTTGCCTCCGCGTCGGTTGCGGCGAGAGTGCGCCCGTCCCGTCCTGTGATCAAAACCGCGTCCGCGTGAAACTGCTGCTGATAAGCCCTGGCGCGCTCGGCCACCGTCGCAGGATCATTGGTGATGATGACAGCGGCCAGGACGCGCTGTTTGGCCAGCAGAAGGCACTGATCCGTCAGGGTCAGGCTCCGTTCCTGAAGAGACTGCGCCAGGACACCCCCGGTCACGCGCACGTCATTTTTGACGGAATGGGCAATTTCGCGATTGGCCAGCAAAACCAGCGACAGTGAGGCGATGGACGCCAGGCCGGTCGCAGTCCCGACAATCAGCAGAACGATTTTTGTCCGCAGCGAGAGACGCATGGCTTGCTTTTTATTTCCGCGCCAGAGTCAACGTCAGTGGCGCTTGATGCGACCCGACAACGACCGTCTCTGTGTCTGTATCGCCGCTTTCATGCCAGACATGCAGCGTGTAGGTTCCGGGCGGGACATTGCGGAGCTGAAATCGGCCAGTGTGGTCGGTGACGGCATGATAGGGCGTGTCTACCACCATGATATAGGCGCTCATGTCGGAATGGACATTGCACAGGATCACGACCAGCCCTGTCTTCTCAAAGGTTACTTTTTTGCTGGTTCCGCGCGGGTACATGCCTAGATCAAACTTTTTCGCCTGGAAATACGCGAACACGTTATGGAACACGGTGTCGTCGTTGGGGAAGTTGACCGTCGTTCCGCGCGTCACCACCGAGACGTGCGGGAGAAACGTCTGATCCCGTTGGTCCACCATCGCCCCCGCCATCGGCACGGAGAGGGTGTTTCCTTCCAAATAGACGACCGCATCCCGCGCAGCCCCCTTGCCTTGCAGGACCGCCACGCCCGACAGATCGGCTGCCATCCCGCTTGTCATCCCGCCGAAAAGAAGGCAGATGCCCCAGACCAAAGTTTGTCTTGCCATATCGCCCCCCGAAACTCATCCGCAATTTTTCCTGATTATTGGCTGCATCCGCTATATTCCTTACCGCCTCCGACACCTTTGCCCTAATTTTTTCCGCTTCGTCTTGCCGATAATGAACCCTATGTCATATTGTCATATCCTCTGCATGGCCCTGTTGCTCTCGCTGGGGCTAAACCGTGTTTGTCACGCGCAAGCGCCTGGCCCCACGAAAATTGAAATGGACCTTGATGCGAGGTCTCATCTCAGGAACACAGACAGTTCGGACACACAACTCTACTCTGCCACTCTTCATCTGGAAACAGAGCCTGCCGCTGGCCTTCGTGTGGTCGCCGACGGCCAGCAAATGGAGAGCCGGTATGCGGTTCAGCAGGCGGCGGTGGAAAAGAATTGGGGAATGCAGCGCGTACAAGGAGGCATAATCCGCCTCCCGTTCGGCATCTCGGACTCGCGCGAGACCTATGCGTCGGGTCTGATCGCCTATCCCCTGGCCCGAGGAGGCTACTGGAACCATTCGGTGGACTGGGGCGTTCCGGGCGTGCAGGTAATCGGCGGAACACCGCTGCTTCAGTTTGAAGTCGCAGGCTTTGGCGGTCAGGGCGTCGGGGTGTGGAACGACACAAGCAGGGTGTCCGGGGGGGCGCTGCGGGTTCAGACTTACGGCCGGGATTTCATTGTCGGGGCAAGCCGCTGGGACGGGTCTCTCAGTGACCAGGAGGATGGCGGACCGAACCAGCCGGTCCATCTCAACGGCCTGGACCTTCGCTATACCCGGCCTCATCTCGTGCTGCGCGGGGAATATCTTTTCGGAAACCTGGGCGGCGACCAGATGCGCGGCTGGTATCTGGATGCCTATTATCGCCTGCCGCAGTGGGAGAAGGTCACGCTCGTGGCGCGCTGGGAGCAATCGCGCCCAGGCCTGGATGATCCGATTGGGCGGCAAGTCACGCTGGGAATGCGCTATGTGGCAACACGGGAATGGACCCTGGCTGTCAACTGGCAGCATAACAACGGCATCACCGGCTACAACGCCAATTCATCATCTGCCGTTGGCCGGAGCGGCGAGATGTTCTTTCAGGTCTACCGCAAAGCCCGCTGGTGACAGTTCCACTGCAACTCTCACGGGTCAGCAAGCCGCCGGCCATGGTCTTCTTCCTGATGCCGCTGCTCGGCATGGAACGGCTCGGTGTGGAACGTCACCTCGGTGTTGGGGAGCGCCTCACGGACGCGCTCTTCCACACTTTCGGTCAATTCGTGCGCTTCCCACAACGTCAGGTCGTCGTCCATGAGAACGTGAGCATCCACAAAACGCGCGGAGCCGGACTGGCGCGTCCGCAATTTGTGGTAGCCGAGAACGCTGGGGTCATTGTCCAGCGCCCGGCGCACAACGGCGACATCTTCATCCGACAACTGACTGTCCATCAGCGGCGCCAGCGCCTCCCGCGCCAGTGTCCAGGCCGTGCGAAGGATCAAAAAAGACACCAAAATCGCCAAAATCGGGTCAAAGAAACTCCAACTGGTCACATGGACAAGAAACAGCCCGGCAAAGACGCCCGTGGCGGCGTAAATGTCCACGCGATGGTTCTCGGCATCGGCGCGCAGCGCCTGGGAGCCGGTCTGCCCGGCCACACGGAACATAAAGCGCACGACAAAGACGTTGACCAGAGCGGCCAGCGCCATGACCCCCATGCCCCAGCCGAGACGCTCCGGCCGGGCGTTCTCCTGCAATTTTCCGACCGCCTCATAGATAATAACGCCAGCAGCCAGAAAAAGCAGCAGCGCCTCGGCCAGCGCGGACAGGCTCTCGGCCTTGCCATGCCCGTAAGGGTGAGAATCATCGGGCGGCAGCTCCGCTGTGCGGACCGACACCAGAGTTAGCCCCGAGGCCAGCAAGTCGCTCATGGAGTGCGCGGCTTCCGCCAGAATGCTGACCGAGTGGGTCAGTATGCCGACCGCGATCTTAATGAGCGTCAGCAGCAGGTTAGACAGCAGCGACAGGCGGGCCGCCGCCATCCGGTCTCCCTGCATCAGCAAACTGAACCGCGCTACTACCTGCTTGCTTGCCACTTCTTTCTCCCCAATTGGTTATACCCGAACTTTCCGGGGATTCAAGAGGGCTTGATCTGGCGAACGATGGTCGGGTCTTTGATGCGCGTGTCATCGGCCAGCAGAAACGCTTTGCTCAGGATGACGGACAGAGTTGAGTCGCCTTCAAAGGGCAGAAACACGCCGCGCAGGCTGTCTTTGTCGCCCTGTGACCGATCCGGCACGATGCACAAATACTGGTCGTTCGGCTCCATCAAGATGTTGCCGCTGCCTAGATGAATCTTGTATGTCCGCAGATGGCCCCGGACGCTCAAATACTTGCCGTCCAAAGCGCACTGGCTTGCGATCTTGAGCCGCGGCAGCAGGCGCGACAGTACATCTTTGCGCGTCTGGGCTGAGGCATTGAGATTGCCGAAAGAGTAATCGTGCCAGTAGTTCCGGTGCAAATCCGGCACGCCCCCATCCCGCCAAGCGGGATCATTGCCGACGCTGCAAACGCCCACAAACAAATCCACTTCGCGCAGGGCCTCACTGAACGCCAGGGCCGGCACTTCCGTCAGCGGCAGCAAATCGCCGCTTTGGTTGTAAAACCGGACCTGATCCGTGGAAAGATACAGGTAGATGTAGGAGGCGGAAAGAGACTCTTCGGCGACCGGATCGACCCAGAATTCAACGCGCAGACCGAATTCAGCTAACGTCTTGGTGGGGACATTGTGGCTGTCAAACCCGCCCTGAAGATGAAATTGCCAGCCCCGCTGCCGACACAGGGCCGCCATCTGGTGCTGCTTGAGAATATGAGCGGCAAACCGATTAGAATAGGTGCCTGTGCCGATTTCGGCGTCCGTGAGAATGTAGATTTCGCGGTGCGCCTGCTTGAACGGCTGCACAATGCTCTGCTCTTCCAGAAAGCGACGCCAGGCCAGCACGGTTTCGGGTGGAAAGCCGAGCGGATGCCAGAGCCTCACCTGAGTCTGGTCAGACAGCCAGGGGAGGGGAGCGCCAGTCTCGTCCACAATCTCACCCTCCTGCCACACTCCCAGGCCGGATTGCTCGCCGTCGCGAAAATGCCAGATCAAGCGCCGGGCCAGCGTACTGACCAGAGGGTGTTCCAGATACCGTGCGCGCCAGACCGGCAGGAGCCAGCTTCGGTCCCGCAGCAGCAGCCGCTCCAATCGGTCCCGCTGGGCCGAAAGCGACTTGCGGATGTCATCCGCCGTGGTTTTCCACTGTTTGAGCGCGTCGGCGTGTTCGCGTTTGACCGTCGCCGGCACAGACTTGAGCGGCTTGCCGTCTTTGTCCGTCCAAGTTATTTCTTCGCGCCCGTCCGCCAAAATCGCTAGTGTGACAGCGTACTCGCCAAACTCCTCGCGCAGCCTCCCTTCGCTGTTCAGCCCAAATGATGGCGCGGCCAGTTCTTCCAATTCTTCGGGGGGCAGCCCGGCCCGCGCGGAGGCTTCGGTGAGCGCGGCGGCAATCAGTCCTAACGAGGCCTGATACTGAACCCGCTGCTTGAGGCGGCTGATCTGCGCGATGGGGGCCAGGCCGGGCATGGCGGCCAGCGTAACGATACAGGCATTGCCGACTTTGGCCGACTTCGGACCATGCTGCGGGATCTTTTTGAGGCTTGCTTGGGCCAGATCGCCCAGCGCATTGACCATCGCCTCATTGTCCCGCAGGCGGCAGCACCAGACCAGCCCTTTCAGCACGCCGTAGTTGTGATTACAGAGGGCGGACAGCCGCTGCCATTCCGTGTAATCCTCGTAGGTCACACTGATGATGGCGGACGTGGCCGGTCCGACCTGGGCAAACCGCGAAAACCAGGCCAGAACCTGCACCTGAAACGCTTCTTCGCCGACCGCGTGAACCAGCGGCTTCGCCTTCGCCAGCCACTTCTGAGAGGGCTTGGTCGCCTCTGATTCAGACGCATGAGCCAGCAGCGCGTTCCAGGCGGAGCGCAGGGGCGGCGGTAGCCTTGCCAGATCGGCCAGCGCGCCTTCGCCCCAGGGTTCGCCTGTCTTCAGCGCGGAGGGCGGCTCGTCGTCCAGAAGAGCGTCCAGAGCCAGTTTGATCTTATGCCCTTCGGCATCCTGGGGGTGAAGGGAAGAGAACGAGTCTCGGAGCGCTTCCAGTCCAGCCCGCAAATCGGTTCCCATACCATTCCCGGCCACAAATGGCTGAACTGCGCGTATGACGCTCTGCTTTGCCCGCCCTTCGGTTTGTCCCGCAGCCAGTCGGCACATGCCGGCCAGGTTCGCTTCGGTATAGGGCAGGCGGCGGCGAAACAATTGACTGACCATCTGCCGGGCGGCATGCCGGGTTTGCAGCCCTGGCTGGTATACGGGAACCAGGGCCGCCATGATGACCGCGATCTGCGTCTGAGGATCGGCGGTCAAAATAGCCTGTCCTGCCGCTCCCTCCTGCGGCTTGATATTCCACCAGTCGCGGCGGAGGGTCGCCTCCGCCACATACTCCAACAGCAATTTTTTGCCGGCCACGAAATTGGCGCAGTCTAGCGGCACGGATGACGAAGGCGCCAGTTCAAGTTTTTTCAGAAAGTCCCAGATGCTCATGGTCGCGTCTCCTATCCGCCGACCAGAGGCAGCAGTTTGACAAAGCTGATCTGGGTGTCTATTTTGAGCGTGATTTCATCGTCTAACCGCTCGATCTGACGGTCGTCGGCCAGCACAAAAAAGCCGTTGCGCTCGAAGGATTCCAGCGCGCGGGCGTATTGCTGCTCCCAGTTCGAGCCGACGCCGCTGACGCAGCTTGTAGCCGTTCAGCGCGCGCTCGGCATCGGTGGGCTGCACGAGTTCCCGGAAGTATTCCGGTGTGGCGGCATTGTACTCCTGGACTTCTTCATAAACACGCCGACGGATCAATTCGCGCAGGGTTATGGTGGCGGAAATCAGGTCAAGGCGCAGCGCGGGGGTGCGTTCGCCGAACAGGGTCTCGTCAAAGATCGTCACAGTCGCAGACATCAGTCAGTCCTCCCTAAACCAGAGCAAAACATTGAAGATGCTTCCAGTTTACCAGAGGAAGTGGGACGGACCATCAAAGATGAGGAGACGAGCGACCTGACTTACGAAAATTTCTCATGTCGTGAGAATACCTCGGACTAGTTTCCGCTCCGAGCCGGGCCGATCTTCCGCAGTTCGCGCAGGACGACATGGTTGCCGGGATAACCCGAGGCCGTGAAGCGCACCGTGCCGTCGGGGCCGATGATGACGACAGTCGGGACATGATGCACCTGGTAGCGATTGGTGACCAACCCGCCGACATCCATTAAGACGGGGAACGGCACCTGGCCGCTCGTATGCCGCTGGAATTCCGGCAGCCGCGTCCCATCCACGCTGACCGCCAGCAGGGTAAAGTTCATATCTTCCTGTCGGCCCGACAACTCTTCCAGCGACGGCAGCTCGGCTTTCCACGTATCGCACCAGAAGGCCCAGAAGTTCAGTACGACGGTCTTTCCTCAATAATCTTCCAGCCGAAACTGCCGCCCATGCAAGTCCAACAAGGCCAATGGCGGCGCGGGGCTGCCCGGTGTCAGTCCCACCGGTGCGGCGGCATGGGCCGTGGAGCAGAGCAGCAAAAGCCAACCGGCGATTGAAATCGCAGCAACAAGTTCACGAAACCGGCCTTCGCCGGTTAAGAAAAATCGGAGTCCGCGCAGGCGGACTTTGTGCCTTTGTTGCTGCGGTTTTAACCGCCCGCTTCTGAGATATTCGCTCATGGCCGCTCTCCAATGTTCGTCTTGACCAGGCCGCTGTTGCCGCGTATCTCCGGGTAGTAGGTCAGCGCGGCCAGACTGGGCAGGACTTGGTAATTGCCCGGCGTCTCGGCGTGGAGATGGTATGTCAGGCGCGTCCGGCCTTTGGGCAGGGTGTCAAAGAAGAAGACAACGCGGTTGTCGCGGACTTCCTGCCGCGTGTAGCTGGCTCCGACACCTTCCGAGTAATCCACCGGGTAGGTGCCATTGCCGCCATCGCCCTCGGTCGGCGCGACTTCGCAGCCGGCGGGGAGGGGGTCTTCTAACTGCACATAGCGGTAGTCGGCGTCGGCATTGATCTCTACCGACACGTCCATTTCGGAGCCGGACGCAATAGTATCGGCCTGCGAGGGGTCTTCCGCCGTGACGCGGTACAGGCGATGGACCGAAATGCCGTGGCTCTGCGGTGTGGCCTGATCCGGCGGCAGGGTGTAAGCAATGGTTCGGCTGAGGTACAGCGTCCCCACCCCAGATTTATTGACTGTGAGCTGCGTGTGGCCGGCCAGTTGGGCCGGGGTCAGCGTCACTGTCAGCGGGGCGTCAAAGACCGCCTGCGTATTGGCTGTCAGGTCTTTGACGGCGATACCGTCCAAAGCGACATGAGCGGTGTAATTCGGCGCGAGTTCACCGGTGCTTTCCAGATACTTCGCCAGGGACAAGACGACCTCGGCGCTCGTGCGGGTCGTTCCCCAGGCAGTTCCGTCGCGATTTGCCATCAGCCAGCGAACAGCGGAGGGCAGAACGACGCTTGCCGGGCGAACAGCCAGCAGGGCGCGCAGGACATGGGCGGTGACGGCGGCGTTGTCATTGCGCCAGTCGTAGCCACCTTCTTCGTCCGTCCAGAAAGCCAGACGGCCTTTGACGACGGCTTTGGCCTCCAAAGTCTGCGCGAGCGTCTGCGCCAGGCTGGCATTTTTCGGCCCACCAACCTGGGCGAGAGCCAGACAGAGGGACGCCTGCCCGTAAGCGTCTAAGTGATCCCGCTTGGCGTATAAGTCATCCAGAGGCTTGGCGGCGAATTTGGGGTCAACGGCGGCCAGAGTGAGCAGCCAGTCGGCGCGTTTGCCGAGTTCTCCTTCGCTGTCCAGCAGCCGTTTCAAGGCTTCCGTGCCACGTACTAATCGCTGATCGTCCACCAGATAACCGGCGTCACGGGCCTGCACCATTCCCGAAAGCACATACGCCGTCATGTCGCCGTCCGTCTGGTCAAACTCCCACCAGTTCCAGCCGCCGTCCTGATGCTGGTAACGGTACAGCTTTTGCAGACCCAGATTGACCCATTTATCCAGGGCAGGCCGGACCGGGCGGGTGACGCCGCGCGTGTGGAAGGCGCGGGCGACGGCGATGTCGGGCAGAAACGAACTCATGGTCTGCTCGGCACAACCGTAAGGGTAGGAGGTCAGGTAATCCAGAGCGTCAAACAGCGAAGACGCCAGAGACGGAGCCAGGGTCAGCGTGACCGTGGCATCGGGCGGCAGCGTTGTCAGGTCAATCTTTTGGCTTGCCGCCGGGTCAGTCAGCGTGTCCGCCATTGCCGTGACCATCTTCAGGCCCGGCGGCGAAACCGGCAGCGTCGTTTCCGTCGCATCCTGTGCGCCCGCCCCGCCGTCGGCGACGACGACGAAACGGACGGAACCTAACCCCCCAGCCCCCTTCCCTGTTAAGGAAGGGGGAGCCGGAGCAGAGATGCCATTCTTATCTTCACCCTTCCCTGACAGGGAAGGGTCGCCGCTTGCGGCGGGGTTAGGTTCCTCCGACGTCGGTCCAATCTTCGCCCGCCAATCCAGCCGCTCGGAACTGTTCGCGGCCAGCGTCACCGTTCGGTCAGCATCGCCCGTCAATGTCGCCCCATGCGGTTCAATCCGCACATGAACAGTGCGGGTCTCACTGGTGTAGTTCTGGACAATGGCCGAGACGACGGCCTGATCGCCCTGCACGTAGAAGCGCGGCAGGGCCAGACGGACGAGGAGCGGCATCGTGGCAATCGCTTCGTGCGTGGCGCTGCCGACGGCGGTTGCTTGCGTGACGCCTCGCGCGGTCGCCCGCCAGGTGGTCAGATTGTCCGGCATCGCGAACGATACATGGGCCGTGCCATCAGCATCGGTCTGCACAAACGGGTTCCAGTAGGCCGTGTCGGCGAACTGCTTGCGGACGCGGATGTTAGCGCCGGGCGAACCGGGCGGCGTTCCGGGCGCGGGGGAGGGAACTGTCTGGTACGCGCCGCCGCTGTACTGGGCAGCGAACGAGAACTCGGTCTGGACGCGCACTTCCTGGCCGCTGTAGAAGAAGCCTTCTAGGTCAGGTGCGTTGTCGGGCGCGATGGCGTAAATGCTTGCGTCTACAACGCCCAGGGACAGTTCAGCGGGGATAGGGCGGCCTAAATAATCGCGCGTTGTAACCGTGTAAGCGGCGGTCTCGCCCGGCGCGTAGCGGTCTTTGTCGGAGGCGACGCTGACCGACAGCTTTTGCTCCCGGCGGATGACGGAAAGACGCACCTGCTGCTCGTAGATCTGGTGGTCTTGAATGATCGCGACGTTGACATTGACGGACGGGAATTCGCGATCCGACAGCGGCACTTTCACCAGTGCCGACCGGCCCGTCAGGTGAATGACCTGATGCTGGCCCAGACGTTCCCCTTCCACGGTCAGCAAGGCCCAGGCGTCGGGGCGGGCGGGCTGGCCGGGATGATTTTTAGTGGCGGGGACGGCCTGACGGCGTACCAGGGACGTGTTCAGCAGCACCGTCGCCGTCTCGCCCGGCGCATACTCGGTCCGGCCTGCGACCAGGCCCAGCGTCGGATAGTCGTAATCGGCATAATCTTCGCCCGCGATCCAGACCGAGCCGTCAGCGGCGATTTTGTTGTCCTGCGCGTCCACGGCCCGCGCTTCCAGAGTTAGGTCGCCGGGGCGGGGCGAGGCGAATAAGGCCGTGCCGACGCCGGATTTGTTGGTGACGACATCCCGCGCCGTTGCCACTTGGTAAGGCCGGTGCAGGCGGTCGTACTTGGTTTCCACCAGCCGCACGCGCACTTTGGCGGACGGGACGGGCTTGCCGTCATAATCCGTCGCCCGCACGGTGACGACGACGCGCTCATTGGTACGGTACACGCTTTTGTCGGTTTCCAGCGACAGCCGGAACAATCCCGCCGCGATCAGCGCGCTTCCCTGCCCGCTCTGGCTGCGGCGGCTTAAATCCGTGACAGTGGCGTTGACCGAAAGCTCCCGATCTTCTGTCCGCCGCTGCGTTTGAATGTCCAGATGCAGCTTGCCCCCGGCGTCGGTCACGCCCTGCCCGTCGTAGGCCGGCTCGGCATCATTGCCGTTGAACTGGATATGATAGGTGACGGGGGCATGGGTGACGGGCTGACCAAAGTAATAATTGGCCGCAATCGTGACGGAAACCTTGTCGCCGCCCAGATAGTGCGGCCTGTCAAAGCTGACGCCCAGCGTCATTTCCGGCTTGCGATAGGCTTCCACATCAAAGTCGCCGTAGTATCGCTTATCCCCCAACGCGACCACGATCTGCCAGTGGCCCAGTGTCGGCTCAGCGGCAAGCTGAAAGCTGTCCGCCAGTGAGCCATTGGCATTGGTGATCAGGGTCTGCCGCGAAACCAGCGCATCCGTTGCGTCGCGAATTTCTACCTGGGCCGGCTTGCCGGCATACGGCACCAGCCGGAATCCGCCAGGAGCCGAGGCGGGCTGACGTTCGCGAATGATCGTTTTGTACTGCACGGTCTGTCCGGGCCGGTAGATAGGCCGGTCCGTGACGGGGTAGACGCTGTACGGGTCCGGCGCAACCGGCTGATCGGCGAGGGCAAAGGCCGGGCTGCCGCCGTGTTCGCCATACAGCCAGAGCGGATCGGACTCGCTTGCCGCTACCCGCCCCAGGCCGTCCGCATCCGTTGCCACTCGGCCCGTCAGGCCATGCAGGCCGTACAAGCCCAGCGATAGCCCGCTCAGGGGCCGCCCCGACCCGGCTTCCGTCGCGTAGACGAGCATTTCCTGACGCGAGCGCTTGACGAGCAGGGCGATGTCCGTGATGTCCAGCCACGTCCGCTTTTCCACGCCGCCCGCCCGCGCGGCGATCAAATACACGCCGGGCACTAAGTGCGGCAGAGTGACGGCGCGCTCGGCCCACTGGTCCGGGTACATCTTGCCCATTGGAAACTGCCAGACTTTTGCCACAGGAAACGTGCGGAGGTCTAATTTCTTGAGCGTCTTGCCGAAATCCGTCAATCCAGCGCTAGTTTTGACGACACCAGGCAAGTCCATACGGTACGCCGTAAACTGCACGGCAGCGATGTTGTCAGCCGCTCAGGCGTATCTGCACTTTCTCGCCCGGCGTGTACGACCGGCGGTAAACATAAATATCCAGGTTGGGCTTGGCGACCACCGGGGGTCGGGGCGCAGCGGCATGGCCGGGCACGGCCGGAACAAGAACCAGCAGGCACAGGAGCAGAAGTAAAGCCCCCCCCGCCCCCAATAATGGGGGAACCGGAAGATTCACTTCGGCTCCCCCATTATTGGGGGCCAGGGGGTTTCGTGAAAAAATTGCGTTCATGGACGAAGGGCCTCCCTCATGCGGACATCATCAATCGCAAACCATTGGACAGGATTAGTGGGGCCAGCGCCGGCCCGGACACGCGCCCAGGCTATCATATTCTCGCGGCGCGTCGTCTCCCCGGACAGCACGACGCCCCAGCGGTCGCCGCATTTGGCCGCCAGCCCTTCCCGGATGGGGTCTCGCGCATCAGTCCCGGCATCGGTCAGCGGGTGAGGGCGGCCCACGATGCTGACAATCAGCGTCAGATGGGCCAATTCGCCCGCATGGATCGGCGGGAAACGATGGTCATGGCCGGCAGCCCGCCACGGCACTGGCAATGATTTCTTCTGCGGCGTCCGGCTGGGTGGGATAGAGCGTTCCCATACAGCAGCGGGGAGCGCCGGAACGCTGGGCGCTGACAAAGACGGCGAACCGCTCCCGGAGCAGGTCGGGCAGGATCAGGGGCGGGTCAATGACTTCGCGGCGCAGGGCATAGGCGTCAAAAGCGCGTCGAGCCAGCGCCAGTATCTGCGTCTGCGTCGCCGGGTCCGCCCAGCGCGGATCGTCCGCAGGCATCTGCGCGCGGGCAGGCGTCGCGCCCAGTGCAATCAGCAGGAGACATAGCAGGAAGCAAGGAGATTGACAGCTTTTCAGACTACGCATGTCGTCATTATAACAGAAACTACACACATAGTCAATAGGGTCAACGAGGAAAATCTATCGCGGGTCAGCGCGACAGCTTCAGCACAATAACCTGGTCGGGGACATTCAGGCTGATCTGATGGCCCGTGAGCGTGACCAGCGTCCCGGCCATGTCTGCGTAGGGCCGGAACAATCGCGCGCGCTGGATGGCCGGGGGCAGCGTGATGGTCGCGGGCATGTCCGGCGGTGTGAGCGGACGGTGCGGGTATTTGGCGATGTCCTCATCGGAAATCTCATGCCAGAGCAGCAGAAAATACGCACCGTCGCTTTTTTGCAGCAGAAGGTGGTGGACATACTGCGTGCGGGTGTAGTCGCCGACCGGGCTGACCGACATTGTAAAGTCTAACGGATGGGGCTGGAACTTCGGGGAAACGCCGGGTTCAGCCAGCAGACGGATGAGATTTTTGAGATTTGTGTAGGCCGCTTTGGGGCTGCCGTCGGCATGGATTAAGCCGAAGTTGGATTGGTCATCGCCGGGGTTGTCATGGATGTCGGCCAGTTCATACAGATACGTGCGGGCGACGCCGTGCAGAAATGTCTCGGCCACCAGGCGCGGAATGTACTTGGCAAAGACCGCTTCCGACACCGCGCCCGGTTTGGTCCCGGTGAAATAGCCGGTCTCGGTAAAGATCAGCGGCTTGCCGACAAACATCGGGCGGGCGTTGTCAAAAGCCGCCGTCGCCTCGTCCAAATTGCAGCCGGGGTAGTTGCCATGCCCGATGTACCAGTCAATCGTGTCATAGCCCGCCCGGTCGCTAAACGGATTGCCGCCGAAGGGGTACGGGTGGGCGTTGCCATAGTCCACGACCGCGCCCATGTCAGGAACCGGCGGGTGGCCGTAGTCATGGTTCATGCCGAGCGTGGGGCCAAGCACAGCGACGCCTTTGAGGGCCGGCGGCGTCTTCACGGTATCATAAAGAACCGTTTGGAACTGCTGCAACGTCTGCGCCCAATGCGCGTCGCCTTTGTGGTTGCCGTCAATGTCGTATTCGTTCGGCCCTTCGTAAGCTTCCAGCGAATCGGGAACCCGCCGGGCAAAGTCAACCAGAAAGTCCCGGTCTTTATCCCCGATGGCCGTGACATCGCGCGGCCCGGTGATGTACAGGCACTTGATGCCCCGTTTCCCCAGCCCATTCAGCCGGTCATAGAACGGATGCCAGGTCGTATCCACCGCCCCGTCGCGGATATGCCGGACGCCGAGTTCCAACAGGCGCGGCTGGATGATGTCGTCAAAATGCCCGTAGGTCGTATCCCCATCATGGATATGGACATTGACGCCAATCGCATCCACAAACGCATCCGCGCTGCGGGCTGGTTCCGGCGCGGCAGATGCGGCAATGACAGGCAAGAGAACGAAAGCAAGCAAAATCGCGAACCGACAGATTTTTTTCATGTCAATTTATCTTGTGCGACAACAGCCAGGCGAGCAGTCCCGGCTCTTTGTAAGCGTAATCCCAACTGTTGTGGCCGACACCCGGATACTCCGTGTACCGAACATCGGCTTTTAGCGACACCAGCAGAGCCACCATCTGACGGGACTCCGAAACGGGAACGGTGGGGTCGGAGCCGCCGTGAAAGACCCAGACCGGCAGATGCGCGACTTTCTCGGCGACGGGCCGGTACGGGTCTGTGGCCGGCGGCGGGGCGTGGGGATAGATGATTCCGCCGCAGCAGGGCGCAATCGCCGCCCAGCGGGCCGGATCGCGCTGCGCCAGATCCCACGTCCCGTAACCGCCCAGCGACAGCCCGGTCAGATACTCCCGGCTCGTGTCTCCGTGGAACTCCTGCACGGATTGATCCAGCGCCTTCAGCGCCACATCCTCCATCGCCGGGTCGGTCCAGCGGGCGTCCGGCTGGCACTGCGGGCAGACCACAAGGGCCGGAAACTTGTCTAAATCCTGGGCAATCAGCAGCCGAATCCCGTTCTTGGTTTGGGCCTGATTGTCGCTGCCCCGTTCCCCCGCGCCGTGCAGAAACAAAATCACCGGCCACTTCTGGCGAGCGTTCCAATGCGCCGGGACAAACACCTGGTAACCAAAGGTTCCCGTCGCCGTCGTCACGCTGCGGGCCACAAACGGCACCGTGTTTGGGTCCGCCGCCCGCGCTGGGCCGCCCATCACAGCAGCCATCGCCATCAGCGCCAGAGCCAGCCACGCCGCCCTGTTCTTCCTCCCGAAATGTACCATTTTCATTGTTAAACCTCTCCCGTTCCCATGCTATTTCCGTCTGTCTGAAACCACAACTGAGGAACGGCTTTCCCTATCTCAGCCTTGTGGCAACAAACCTGCGTTTTGTTGCAGATAAACCACAATCATGTAATGTTTGGTGGTATCGTCGTCTTAAACAGGTTCTTGTTTCACCGATTTACGAGAAACCATTGTTCCTGACCTTTCGCGGCTATGATGCTCCTTGAACCATAAGAACAAGGCCAAGCCCACGAAGCCAACAACTGTATCAGCGACGACGCCACGATGCCACCAGTTTAACACGCTGATGACAGCAAAGTGCCACAAAGTAACCCCGAAAATCTGAGAGCCGAAATATCCGGCTAAAAACAGGGAACCGCTTTTCCAATACCGCAGGTATTTGTTCCGTTGCATGGTTTGCTTCCGTTCCTAATGGCCGCTCTCGCGCAATAAGCCGATTTCTTGCTTCTTTTGATACCGATAAGGTTTCAAGTGTAATCTCCGGCGACCAGCAAATCCCAAGCCTCTATCTTAAGCCGAACCTATCTTCCCCCGGTAGATAATGAGATCATTCCGACCCGGCACGAAGTATCGGATACTACTGACCGCACCATGGGTATCCAGTTTTTCAGTGTCATCGCCCCCAGGACTACAGGCACAAGGACGAGATTGGTAGACTCTGTATCCAATATAAGCAACGACACTGAGAAAAATAGCTCCGACGACAACAGACCAAAAGAAAACCTCTTGTTCCGATGTCATAAGATCGTAGGTTTTGAGTAAGTTTTTCATCTTTTTTCCGTTCCGATAAAGGCCGTTATGAGAGTATCGGGAAGCGCAGAAACGCCCACATTTTCTGCCCCGTAGCGCCGGGCGGATCAGACAACTTCATGCTGCCGCGGCCCATACAAAGCCCCCGAAGTCGTATGATAGACCAGTACTTTGGACCGAAGGCGAGTTTCCAGACACCGTCTATGTAATATCCAGCGATTTGCCTGACGCCCCCGTAGCCCCTGCCGCTTTCAAGATGTCTACGATGTCAGGCTGGCCGTAGCGTAACCGCACCGCGTACTCAGCGAACATCAGGGGGGTGTCACCGAACTGATTAGTGAAGTGAACGTCTGCCCCGTGTTCAAGTAGGTCATGGGCCGCCTCGCTGTGGCCCCACTCGGCGGCGTAGGTCAGGGCCGTCCTGTCGTGGACGTTCCGAGCGTCAACCTCAGCCCCCGACGCCAGCAGGAGGCGCACCGCCCCTGCCGATCCTTCTTCGGCAGCGAGCATAAGGGCCGTATAGCCGAAGTCGTTGGTTGCGTTCACCTCCGCTCCGCTGTCCAAAAGTTGGCGCATTATCTCAGTATGACCACAAGAAGCCGCCAACATCAGTGGGGTCATGCCAAATCTGTTGCGGAGGTCCACGTTAACCCCTTGAGCGAGAAGAAGGGTTACGACACCACTACTCCCCCCTTCCACCGCATTCCCCAAGGGGGTCAAGCCATCTGCGCCAGGCGTCTCTGTGTTCGCTCCCGCATTGATCAGCAATGCGACGACCTCGACGTGACCATACACTGCCGCCAATCCCATAGCCGAGTTCCCATGCTGATTTCGGGCCTCAAGGTCAGCCCCGCTTGCTAGGAGAGACTGCACCACGATGACATCACCACGCCTGGCGGCCTCTATTACTTCGTTGCCCATCTTGGCTGTTGTCCCAGGCAGATGCCCACATGAATCGTCCAGTGCGATTTTGCTCAAAATTAAGAACTGCTGTTGGATACCGATAAAGGCCGTCATATAATTTCCGGCATGTAGTGTGAAGACGAATGACGTTTAATGTTCATCGTCAATTTCATTAATTGCTTTGTTACAACGGTCTGTGAAGTCAGGATTTGGAGTTCGAAACTCGCTTTCGCAACTTCTCGCATTCAAAAAAGCCCGCCGGGCATCGAAAACATCCCCGGTCTTTACTCAGCGATAAACCTAGATAATAATAAGCGTAAGGGTTGCCGGGTATCTAATTTTATTGACGTATCTAATTCTTGAATCGCTTTAGAATAGTTTCCATTTTGATAGTCAGTGATCCCAGGTTCTGTATATTGGCGTTCTACTTTTCCAGCCCTTGAAAGGACAAAGATTAACAAAACCACTGTTGCAAGGGTAAAAAACCCTAGCCCCCAATATACTGGTTGCCCGATTTTCATAACTATAAGACAAATACTGGCAGATTATAACCGGAGGCGGCTTGTTTTTCCGTTTCGCTGGCCCGCTAAATGTCCTGGTTTTGGGGCAGGATCACGAGGTCGCGGATGGTGACATGGGGCGGCTGCGCCAGCATGAACACCGCCGCCTCGGCCACATCCTCGGAGCGCAGCCACCCGCGCTCCGCGACCCGTCGGGCGGTCTCAGCCTCGTCGGTGACACCCCACAGTTCGTTCGCCACCTTGCCCGGCGCGAGGGAACCCACCCGCACGCCCGACGCCGCGACCTGACGGCGCAGGGTGTGAACCAGCGCCTGAACAGCATGCTTGGAGGCGCTGTAAATCGGCTCGCCCGCGATGTCGGTGAAGCCGGAGATGGAACTGGTCACGAGAATATCCCCGGAGCCTTGCGCCGTCAGGTGGGGCAGGACGGCATGAATGCAGCGCAGGACGCCGTTGAGGTTCACGTCCAGCACCTGCGCCCAGTCGTCGGGACTGCTTTCCAGAAGCGGCCCCCGCAGGAAAAGGCCGGCGTTGGCGAAGAGCGCGTCCACCCGTCCGAACCGCGCCAGGGTCTGGGCGACCATATGGGCAGTGTCGGCGCTCTGGGTGACATCAGTGGTCACCGCCAGGCAGTCCGCCCCGAGTTCCTCAGCGAGCGC
Organism: uncultured Armatimonadota bacterium; assembly: GCA_963771575.1. GTDB lineage: Bacteria > Armatimonadota > Armatimonadia > Armatimonadales > Capsulimonadaceae > JANXMY01. The sequence goes on along the minus strand of CAVYTV010000002.1, from coordinate 250,501 downwards.
CGCCAGTTTGTCCGCCGAGCGCGGCCGCCAGGGTCAGTCGGCAGCCGCGCCGCCCCAGCGCGCGGGCCGTCGCCGCCCCGATGCCGGAACTGGCCCCGGTGATGATGACGACTTTCCCCCTGAGTGAGTCTTCCATCGTGTTTAGCCGTTCTGTCACGTCCCGAAGTTATTGTACACCCTTCCGAGGCAAACGTCCAGGGGCGTGACAAAGTTCACAGTTCGGGCGTGACGCTTGCCGCAGCCTCGGCTTTGATTTGTGTCTATAATAGCCTCAACAACGAAATCACAGAGACAGGGAGACACGACCATGCAGCAGGCACTTTACAGCAACATCAACGGCAATACGATTATCAAAACCAGCAGCCCGGCCAAAGCGGCGGCGCGAACGACTAATGGGGCAGGTCTGTTGCGGTGGATCGGTCGCAAATGGGACCTGGTCGGGGTGGTGACGCTGATGGGGTCCAGCGCGGTCTACGGCATGTTCGCACTGGTGCATCTCGCCTGAGATCACCAGCGGGTCCGGGGCAATTGCACAGCCCCGGCCTTTCTCACGTCCATATTATGCCCGGCGAGCGACCTGCTTGCCGACACTCATGGGTTTGGAAGCAGCCTTCGGCCTCGACGGCTTGCCGTCATCGTAAAGCACCAGCCGCGCGCCTTCCAATTGATGCGTGTCCACGTCCTTCGCCTCGGAGCGAGGAATGGCAACAGTGTCGGGGTTGCCATCGCTGACATACTCCCGGATGCGCCCCGCCGCCAGACGCGCCAGGGCGCGCTCCATCCAGCCGGGGCCGGTACCGATGCGCGCGATCTGGTCCGGGTTGAATTTTTTGTCCACCCAGGAATGGCTGGGGCCGCCCCAAGCCATCAAAATGCAGCGGTTATGATACGCGATCTTCCCCAATCGGCCTTCCAGCAGGCAGTTCCAGAGAGCATGGTTCTTCGGCATTGCGCCACCCGGCACCGCCATGGTGTCCATGGTCGCCGCCGGCGCGCGGTCTTTGACATAACGGTCACACTCGGCCATTTCCCAGCAGAGTTCCGAGGCGGACAGCCGGGTCATCGGGCGATGGGTTGTGGAGTGGTTGGCGATTTCAAAGCCGTCCGCGACCAGGTAGCGCAGCTTTCTGGTTTCCAACCCCGGCTGCCAGAAGGGAACCGGGTTCCAGGCGGATTTAGGCAGAACATAGAACGTCGCCCGCAGAGGCCAATCGGCCGGATGCTGCGCGTGGAACGACTCCAAAATCCCGACCGCGCAGTTCGGGTCAATCTTCCCATCTTTCAAATAGTGAAACTGCGTCCCACGCGCATCGTCAAATGTCAGCACCACAGGCGTTTTTCCGGCGGGGACATTGATGCGCGCCGTCAGCACGTCGCGCATGTTGACCGGATACCAGTGCGCGGCGTACATCAGGGCAAGCTGATTGCGGAACGTCGCCGGGGCGATGTTCAGCCCTTCCCGGTCGTAAAGGACGCCCCGAAACGCCGGCCCGCCGATGGCATGGTACATCAGAATGGGAATATGCCCCGCTTCGTCGGCATGAAGCGCGGCAAGCTGCGCGGGCGGCAGGGCCAGGCGCAGTGGCCGCACGGGTGCCGTCAGGGCGCGAGGCGCGGAAGCAGTCAGCGCCGCAGTCGCGCCGCCCATGAACCGCGCGTGCGAAGAGCAGCCCGCAGCGGCAACGACGGAGGCCCCAAACACAGCGGCAATTCCAAAGAAAGCAGCAGGAGTAATTTTCAAGAATAAATCCTCATTGAGTTATGCTGCCATTGTACCATAAGACAGCCAGACGCGCAAATGGCAGCAGACCGAGGCATGAGGCTTGCCGCCCGCCTTCAATCTCTGGTATACTAATACGCGGTTTCCTGCGCTCACTAAAACGATTGGCACAGCAGGAATTATTGCGAAAACAAACAGTCGGCGGGTGGAACATGGCACCGGAGAAAAGTGCGGACAGGTTGCCAACGGAAGAGGAACGATCTAAACTCGGCGAGATTATTGCTTTTGCCTTCCATAACCTCCCGCGCGAAATGTATGGCTGGGGCAATTTTGATTGGCGGATTACGCGCGGCATGATGCAGTCCTATGAAGAGAAATGGCCGGATGCGCCTCGCAAATATACAGCCATGCTTGATAGAATACATCCTGTGCTTGAGTGCACATAAGCGGTTCCTTGAACTTGTCACAAAGTAGGTCATCTATGAATCAAACCGCGCTGTTTGTCGGCGGCTGTGATGCCCCCTGGCATCGTTTGGAACCAGCGGAAGCGCCGGTGCGCGCGGCTTTGGAACGCGCCTGGCTTCAGATAGAAGTGTCCGGGATTTATCACCCGGATGGAACTACCCCGGTCGGCAATTACGCGGCCATTTCCACGGAAAATCTGCGCCGGTTCCAGGCCTTAGTGTTGTTCACCACCGGCAGCGGCCGGGGGGAGGACGTGTCGGCGATTTTGGAGTTCGTGCGCGGCGGCGGAGTCTTTGGTCGGAATTCACTGCGCGGCGGATTCGTTCAAGGACCATGCCGACTATATCGCCGCCCTCGGTGGCAAATTTCGCCATCACCCGGCCCAACTGGATGTCGCCGTGGAATTTGTCGGCGAAGCCCATCCCATCACAGAGGGCTTGCTGCCGTTCACCGTCCATGATGAACTGTACCTGTTCGATGATTATGACCCAAACCGAGTGCGCCTGCTGGCGCAGACTCAGAGTTTCGATGACAACGGCCCGGTTCCGGTCTGCTGGGTGCGGGAAGAAGGGGCCGGGCGCGTCTTTTACCTGTCTCTGGGCCACAATCCCGAAGTCATGGCAGACGCCCACTGGCAGACCCTGTTTGAGCGCGGCGTCCGCTGGGCGCTGCATTCCCCGGAGGAAAATTAAGCGATGCCACATCCACGCTTTAGCAATGAAGAAATTGCACGACGCGGTGAAGAGATTTACGCTTCCCAACTGCGTGACCAATTGGAAAAAGAGCATATCGGCCAAGTCGTGATTATTGATATTGAGTTAGGCGAATATGAGATTGGGCATGACTCCCTCGCGGCAAATCAGCGCGCGCTTGCCAAACGCCCAGAAGCGGCATTGTATGGTATTCGCGTCGGGTTTCCCTTCGTTGAGAGTATCAGCGGTCCCAGGCTGACCAAACAGTGATTACCGGGACAGTACGCAATCGGCGCGTCTTCGTTGAACTGTCTCTTGCCGGCCCGCAAGGACAGGCAGCGGACGTTGAGTTTGTGCTGGACAGCGGATTTACGGGCGTGACCACACTTGCGCCGGAAGCCTGCGCCGCGCTGGGATTGCCTTTTCTGCGCCTTCAGCCCGCGGGTTTGGCAGATGGCAGCCCACTGCTGCTGGAAGTTTACCAAGTAACATTGCTCTGGGACAGCGAGGAGCGCGATGTTGAAGCGCTGGCACTGGAAGGTGCGCCCCTAATCGGAATGACATTATTGGAACAAAGCGACGTGCGCTTTCAAGGCAGGGACGGCGGAATTGTGAGTATTGGACCGCTCTAGTAGCGGCTATTCCCTGAACATTTAACGATTTTTGCGAAAACGAACTACGATAGAGGAGAAACGAATGACAGACACCAAGCGCGTGTGGCTCTTTGAAGAGGGCAACGCAACGATGCGCGATGAACTGGGCGGCAAAGGCGCCAACCTGGCCGAGATGAGCAATATCGGCCTGCCGGTCCCGCCCGGATTTACCATCACGACCGACGACCTGTAACGAATACACGAAAAACGGCGGCAATTTCCCTGACGGCCTGATGGACGAGATCAAGGCCGCCCTGGCCGCGGTGGAAGAAAAGACCGGCAAGAAGCTGGGCGATCCGGCCAATCCCTTGCTGGTTTCGGTGCGCTCCGGCGCGAAGTTCTCCATGCCCGGCATGATGGACACGGTGCTGAATCTGGGGCTGAACGACGCGACGGTCGAAGGGCTGATCAAGCTGACGGACAACCCGCGCTTTGTCTATGACTGCTACCGGCGCTTTTTGATGATGCTTTCAGATGTCGCCTACTCCGACGGCTCCAACCACCTTGCCAAGCACGACTTCGAGCATATCTTCTACGACATGAAGAAAGACCTTGGCGTCACCGATGACCTTGAGGTGAACGGCGAGCAGCTCAAGCAGCTGTGCGAGACCTACAAAGCCCATATCAAAGCAGAACGCCGGGCGCGAGTTCCCGCAGGACCCGATCCAGCAGTTGCAGGACTCGGTCGCGGCCGTCTTCAAGTCCTGGAACAACGACCGCGCCATCCTCTACCGCCAGCGCGAGAAGATCTCCGATGACCTCGGCACCGCCGTCAACATTCAGAGCATGGTCTTCGGCAACCAGGGCGAGGACTGCGGCACGGGCGTTGCCTTCACCCGCAACGCCTCGCGACGGCACGAAGGAAGTCTTCGGCGAGTACCTGATGAACGCGCAGGGCGAGGACGTGGTCGCCGGCGTCCGCACCCCCATGCCCATCTCGCAGCTCAAAGTCCAGAACCCGGACATCTACCAGCAGTTCGATGACATCTGCAACACGGCTGGAACACCATTACAAGGACATGCAGGACATCGAGTTCACCATTGAGCATAACAAGCTGTTCATCCTGCAGTGCCGCTCCGGCAAGCGCACCGGGCCCAGCGCCGTCAAGATCGCCGTGGACCTGGTCAACGAAGGCCTGATCTCCAAAGAAACGGCCCTGGCCCGCATCAACCCGGAACTTCTGGATCAGTGCCTGCACCCGATCATCAAGCCGGGCGCGAAGTACACGCTGCTGGCGACGGGCCTGCCCGCCGGGCCGGGCGCGGCCACGGGCATCGCCGTCTTTGATGCCACCCGCGCGGCCGAACTCGGCAAGGGCGGCCAGGGCCAGCGCGTCATCCTGGTCCGCGCCGACACGTCCCCGGACGACCTGAAGGGAATGCTGGCCGCGGAAGGCGTTCTGACCGAGCGCGGCGGCATGACCTCCCATGCGGCCCTCGTCGCGCGCGGCTTCGGCATCCCGACCGTCGCCGGCTGCTCCGACATCTCGGTCGGCCCGAACTCCTTCACGCGTGGGCGGCAAGACGATCAAAGAAGGCGATCCGATCTCCCTGAACGGCACGCTCGGCGAAGTCATTGACGGCACTGTCGAAGTCGTAGACCCCGAAATGACCGGCGAGTTCGGCACGCTGCTGGGCTGGGCCGATGATGTCAAGCGTCTGGGCGTTCGCACCAATGCCGACACGCCCGAAGACGTGGCCCTCGCCATCAAGTTCGGCGCGGAAGGGCGTCGGCCTGTGCCGCACGGAGCATATGTTCTTCGCCGAAGACCGCCGGCCCATCGTGCAGGCCATGATCCTGGCCGCGACGGAAGAAGAGCGCAAAGTCCATCTGGACGCCCTGCTGCCCTATCCAGCGCAATGACTTCCAGGGCATCTTTGAGGCTCTGGGCAGCCGCCCGGCCACGATCCGCCTGATTGACCCGCCGCTGCACGAGTTCCTGCCCTCTATGGACTCGTTGATCGCGGAAGTGGCGACTCTGAAAGTCACCCATCCCGGCAGCCCGGAACTGGCCGAAAAGTCCGACTTGCTGCACAAAGTGGAGGGGATGCACGAGATCAACCCGATGATGGGCCTGCGCGGCTGCCGCCTGTCCATCGTCTTCCCCGGCATCGTCGAGATGCAGACGCGAGCGATCCTGGAAGGCGCGATTGCCGCCAAGAAGAACGGCGCGGAGCCGCACCCGGAGATCATGATCCCGCTCGTCGGCCATGTCAACGAACTCAAAGCCGTCCGCTCCAACCTGGAGCGGGTCGCCAAGCAAGTCACCGAAGCCAGCGGCGAGACCATTGACTACATGTTCGGCACCATGATCGAGATTCCCCGCGCCGCGCTGACCTCGGACCTGATTGCCGAAGAAGCCGAGTTCTTCTCGTTCGGCACCAACGACCTGACCCAGATGACGTTCGGCTTCTCCCGCGACGACTCGGACAAGTTCCTCAAGCCCTACGTCGCCCAGAAGATCCTGCCCGGCGACCCGTTCGAGTCCATCGACCAGGCCGGCGTCGGCAAGCTGATGCAGATCAGCGTGGACCTTGCCAAGAAAGTCCGCCCGAACATCAAGCTCGGCATCTGCGGCGAACATGGCGGCGAACCGGCCAGCGTGGCCTTCTGCCACCAGATCGGCCTCAACTACGTCTCCTGCTCCCCCTACCGCGTCCCCATCGCCCGCCTGGCCGCCGCCCAGGCCAACCTCAAAGACGGCGGCAGCAACCGAGACCGCTAAGACGACAAGATAGAATGGGACAATTTGCATAAAGCAAGTTGTCCCATTCTATCTTCACTGAACCTCTAGCAAAGGCGTTTTAACGAGACAAAAATCATGATATTAAAATCGGTTCGTATACAAAATTTCAAGAGCATTATGGATTCTGAAGTATTCAGTTTAGATGAAGTTACCTGCCTTGTAGGGAAAAATGAATCAGGAAAGACTGCAATACTTCAAGCCATCTCGAAGATCAAGCCAGTTGTTGCAAATGAGGCCAATTTTGCTGACCTTGATTTTCCTCGGATGACATATGCTGATTATAGTGAAAACGAACGCCCTAAAGAGGTACTGTCAACTATTTGGGAGCTTGAGCAAAAGGATATTGAAGTTATTGAAGCACGGCTAGGAAAAGGTGCAGTCACATCAACTTCTGTATCGCTCAAGAAGGGTTATGCCAATAACATAGAGTGGGATGTAAATATTGATTATGTTTCAATAGTCAAACGCTTTATTGCAGAGGCTGAACTTTACGTTGAGGAAGTTCAAAGCTTAACAGGTATAAATACCACTACAGATCTCATTGCTGAATTGAAAAAGCTTACTGCTCCTTCCGAGCGGCAGGCAAAATTGCTTGCAAGCCTTAATACCGCTTTTCCAGAAGGCGGTGCATTGGCGGCAGTCAAGAAGATTTTGAATGAACAACTTCCAACCTTCTTATATTTTGGTAATTATCAGGTTATGAAGGGCGAGGTTTCTTTGCAGAAATTAGCGAGTGACCAAGCTAATAAAACTTTAAATATGTCAGATCGTATCTTTATAGCTCTACTCGAGATGGCAGGCACTAATGCGGAAGAAATCCAATCTATAAATCAATTTGAGCCTCTCGTTGCTAAACTGGAAGCGGTGTTGAATCGTCTCTCTAGAGAGATATTTCGTTATTGGAGCCAGAATAAGCATCTATCAATAGATTTCCGTTTCAATGCAGCAAGGCCACAAGATGCTCCTCCTTTCAACGCAGGGTATGTTTTTCGCACACGAATCAAAAACACTCGCCATGGTGTCACAGTAAGTTTCGATGAGCGGAGCACTGGTTTCGTCTGGTTCTTCTCCTTTCTTGTTTGGTTCTCTCAGGTGAAGGAAAATTATGGGGAAAACTTGATACTTTTGCTTGATGAGCCTGGCTTAAATCTGCATGCGAAAGCTCAGGCGGATTTACTGCGATACATGAAAGAAAAATTAGCATCCAATCATCAAGTTATTTATACGACCCACTCACCATTCATGGTTGATCCAGAATCTTTGCTGTCAGTGCGTACAGTGGAAGATGTCATACAGGGCGATGAACTATTGGGAACAAAAGTGAGCGATGATGTTCTCAGCACGGACAAGGATACCATTTTCCCGCTTCAAGCGGCTCTTGGTTACGAGGTTACTCAGACACTTTTTGTTGGTGAGAATGTTCTTCTCGTAGAAGGCCCATCTGATCTACTCTTTTTGCAATGGGCATCAGATCAACTGCGCCGTAGAAAGCGACACCACTTAGATCGCCGCTGGGTTATTACACCATCAGGTAGCATCGATAAAATCGGTAGTTTTATTGCTTTATTTGGGGGCAACAAAATACATATAGCGACCCTGACAGACTTTGCTCATGGTGATAAGAATAAAGTACAACGGTTAAGAGATAATCAACTTCTCCAAGCTGGTCATGTCTTCACGGTAGATGCTTATGCCAACCAGCCAGAAGCAGACATTGAAGATTTGCTTGGACGTAGCAATTACACATTCTTGGTAAATAAATGCTATGGGCTACCAAAGACAAGAGCAGTGCCACAGAATAAGCCTGATAATTCTCCAATACGAGTAGTAAAGGAAGTTACGCTTGATGTGAAATGAAATCGCTCATCCTGAAGCGAGAAAGGAACCGAAGGCTCCGCCGGCAAACTATGAAACAACCCTTTGCCCGAGGTGCCCCATGAATATGCCGACGGAAACCTTCTTAACCACATTATACACCATTGTCGACGACTGGTATCAGGTCCACGTCCCTCGGCTGCTGCCGCACAAAGCCGGGACGAAGCCACTCTTCTCAGACAGCGAGGTCATCACCTTGTCCCTGGCTCAACACTGGCTCGGCTTCTCCGAGGAGCGTGAGTTCCTGCGCCGTATGAGGAATGACTGCCTGCCTCTGTTTCCGCGTCTGGTCAGCCAAAGCCAGTTCAACCGGCGGGCACGGAGCCTGTGCTGGCTCATCAACGCTCTGCGCCAGCATCTTGTGGAGCAGATGGGCATCGCCGAGGCTCCCTGCCAGATCATTGATGGTACGCCGGTGCAAGTGCGTCACTGGCGACGCTTCGGCAAAGGCCACTTGCTCTTACCCGAAGCGGCACTCGGCTACTGCGCGACCAAGAAGGAGACCTTCTATGGCTTGCGTCTGCTGGCCTTGACCACGCTGGACGGTATCATCCTCGAGTGGGACCTGTTCGCGGCCAACACCGATGAGCGTGAGGCTGCACAAAACCTGCTGGACAACTGCCGCGACTTGTTTGTGCTGGGCGATAAAGGCTTTCTGGATCAAAGGCGTCAATCCGTCTTACAGGAAGATCAGGGTCTGCTGCTAGTGACGCCCAAGCGCAAGAACCAGCACAAGCAGAACCCTCCGGCTTGGGATGCCTTAATGAACCGGACACGCCGGATGATCGAGACCACGTTTGCCCAAGCCAAAGGCACGTTTGGACTGGAGAAGCCGCGTGCCAGGAGCGTGTGGGGCATCCTGAGCCGGGTTATCGCCAAAATTACCGGATTGACCATTGCGGCCAAGCACAATCGGGAGCAGGGTCACTCCCCGCTCAGGCTGGCGGAGTTCACGTTTTGAGCCAACCCAACCAAATTCAATTCACATCAAGCGTAACTATGTAATCTTTGTGATGCAATTGGACAAGAATAGTTTTGGCACTCATTTTCCAGTTCATGCCGAACCCATTGTCTTCATCTGCTTCTTTCTCCAGCCCTAAAGTTGACAAGAAACGTTGGCGAGTAGGCCAGACCGTTCCAGTTGTATCAATAGCTTGCAACTCAATCCCGACAAAATCAACCACTTTTCCTTTGCGGACGGCGACAAGGCAATAATCAACACTCCCTCCGGGAATGGTAACTTCGGAAACGACATGCAGTTCGTCGCCCGGTTCTTTATGTATCAACAGGTGAATGCAATCTGTGAAAACTTGTTTGCGTTCCAAAAAACGAAAAGGGCAAATGATCAAGTTTTTTGGCGTTTTCGCTCCATAGTTGACCGTGCAGGTTCCAATGCTGATGTTCGGGTTTGTTTTCCGCCGCTTCGCACAACGCTTCCCGATGTATTTGCAGTGTTCATGCGAAAGAATGGCCTTCCAATCTATGCCCTCGCGAAAAATGGGTTCTGTGTATAATTCAGAGATTTTCCGGGACTGCTCCTTTGCGCTGTCGTTTGTTGTTTTCATTTTTGCTTTTGTCATAGGAGTGTTAATGACCTGTGGCGGGCTATGTTGATGTAGGTTGGGGAGATGTCAATTCCAACTGACTTCCGTCCTAACTTTTTGGCAACTACATTTGTTGTTCCAGTCCCAGTAAAAATGTCCAGCACTACGCCCTTAGGTGGGCAAGTCGCGAGTATGGGAACAATACAAAGGGCTTCCGGGTAGGGGGCGTAATGGGCTGTAATACCAGTTTTATCTTCCGGTAGGATCTCCCAAACATCGCTCGGTTTCGTACCTTTTGGATCGTATTTGAGAAAATAGAAACCTTTTTCTCGCAGTTCTTTGGCTCTTCCTGAAACCTTTTCACTATCCGAATGAGTTGTCCGGTGTTGTCCCCGAATGACCATGCGGAAATCCTCTAATCTGCCTTCGCGAACCTGATTTAGCACGTCCTCAAGAGATTGACGAGCCAGCAACTTTTCCTTATCACTCAGAGAGGTTGACAACTCAATCTGCCGCTTATAACGAACGCCTGAAACTCCAGTGGCAGATACAATCGCTCCATTGACGACTTTGGCTTTGCGCGGGTCTGACTTGATGGCATCAGCGTTAAAATAATAACCACGAGGCTGTTTCACAAAATGGAAAATATCCTCATGAATATTTCGAAGTTTATCCGTTAACTGATCAAGACCGCCCTTTAATTTGTTCCAAATCACCCCGTTTCGTAGAATCCAACCTTGTTGGTCCATCATGGCAATGGCAAGTCGCCAGGGAATAGCAGGCAAGATTTTGTCCTGGTAAGTGTCTCCGATATTCAGCCAGAAAGAGCCGCTGGGTTTCAGAACCCGATGAACCTCCTGAAAAACTGTAAGCAGACTTTGGATAAACTCAGTGTAACTTTTTTCCTCGCCAATGCCGCCAGAATGATATTCTCTATGCCCCCAATAAGGTGGGCTTGTCATGCAAAAATCAATGCTACTTGCCGGGAGTTCCGAGAGGGTGTTGAGCGTTTCACCGATGAAAAAAAGCGGCTCAATACCCTCTGCTTCAAGATAGCATTGAAATTGTTCAGCGTATGTCATGTTTATGTGATTTATTGGGATAGTCTGCTTCTTGTTCTACAACATTAGGCTAATTTCCTCGTGCCTTTCCATCCCCAGCACCTTTACCAAAAATGCCCAGCGGTCGGCGGATTCTTCGATGACTTTGGCGGTGGGTTTACCTGCCCCATGACCGGCGCGGGTTTCGATGCGGATGAGGACCGGGGCGGGGCCGGATTGGGCGGCTTGCAGGGCGGCGGCGAACTTGAAGGAATGGGCGGGGACGACACGGTCGTCGTGGTCGCCGGTGGTGATGAGCGTGGCGGGGTAAGACGTGCCGGGTTTGAGATTATGGAGGGGAGAGTAGGCGAGGAGGTACGGGAAGTCTGCGGGGTTGTCGGAGGAGCCGTAGTCGGAGACCCAGGCCCAGCCGATGGTCCATTTCTGGAAGCGCAGCATGTCCAGAACGCCGACGGCGGGCAGGACGGCTCCAAACAAATCCGGGCGCTGGACGAGGCAGGCGGCGACCAGAAGGCCGCCATTGGAGCCGCCGCCGATGGCGAGTTTGGGCGTGGACGTGTAACGGCTGGCAATCAGCCATTCGGCGCAGGCAAGGAAGTCGTCAAAGACATTCTGCTTGTTTTCTTTTTTGCCGGCGTCGTGCCACGCCTGGCCGTATTCGCCGCCGCCGCGCAGGTTGGCGACGGCCAGAATGCCGCCCTGTTCCAGCCAGACGATCTGGCTGGGGCTAAACGACGGCGTGAGCGAGATGTCAAAGCCTCCGTAGCCGTAGAGATAAGTGGGATTCTGGCCGTCCAGGGTCAGGCCCCGGCGATGGGTCAGAAAAAGCGGGACGCGGGTGCCGTCTTTGCTGATCGCGAATTCCTGCGTGGTTTCATAAGCGGCGGGGTCAAAGTCTACGCTGGGCTGGCGATAAACGGCGCTCTGGCCGGTGGGGATGTCGTAACGGTAAATCGTGGTGGGGACGGTGAAACTGGTGTAGGAATAAAACGTCTCCGTCTGCGCCCGTTTGCCGCCGAAGCCGCCTGCCGAGCCGAGGCCGGGCAGGGGAACGTCGCGCTCCCACGTTCCATCCAGACCGAACACTTTGATCCGGGTGGAGGCGTCTTGGAGATAGGCGGCAATAAGCCGTTCGCCCACTAGGCTGACGCCTTCCAGGGTTTCGGGCGCTTCGGGGATCACTTCGCGCCAGCGGGCCGGGTCCGGCTGATGGGTGTCAATGGCGATGACGCGCCCGCGCGGGGCGTCTTTATCGGTCCGCAGCCAGAAGATTGGACCGTCATTGCCTAGGAAGCTGTACGAGGCATCCATCAGCGGCAGCAATTCCACGACAGGCGCATCGGGCATGGCGAGAGGTTTGTAAAAGAGACGATTTTTGCTTTCCGTTCCCTGCCGGATGTAAATGAGGAGGTACTGGCCGTCCTCGCTGACAGAGCCGTTGAAGCCCCATTCTTTCTGATCCGGGCGGTCATAGATCAGCCGGTCTTCCTCTTGAGGCGTTCCCAGCGCGTGAAAATAGAGTTTCTGGAAGTAATTGGCCTGCTGCAACTCTGCGCCGGGCGGCGGCGCATCGTAGCGGCTGTAATAAAAGCCGCTGCCGTCTTTGGCCCAGGACGCCCCGGAGAACTTGACCCAGCGCAGATGGTCGGCGCAGTCGCCGCCGGTGTCTATGTCGCGCACATGCCACTCGGTCCAGTCCGACCCCGCCGTCGCCAGGCCATAGGCCAGATATTGGCCGTCCTCGCTGACTGAGTAGCCGGCCAGCGCGACTGTGCCGTCGGAGGAAAGCGTGTTGGGGTCCAGCAGAACGCGCGGGGCGGCGTCCAGACTTTCCGCGACATAGAGGACGCCCTGCGGCTGCAAGCCGTCGTTTTTGCCGTAAAAATAACGTCCGCCCTGCAAATAGGGCGTCCCGTAACGCTCGTAGTCCCAGAGCCGGGTCAGGCGCTCCCGCAGAGCGTCGCGCACGGGGATACCCTCTAAGTAGCCGAATGTCAGCGCGTTCTCCGCGTCAATCCAGGCGCGGGTTTCAGGCGAGTCCGGGTCTTCCAGCCAGCGGTACGGATCGGCGACAGGTGTGCCGTGGTAGTCATCGGTCTGGTCGGCGCGGCGGGCGGCGGGGTAGGAAAAAGGAGTGTTCATGGACAGGAGTTCGCGATTGGCGCGGCGTTTTCCTGTCTGCTGCCGACTTTCCAAAGCAAAGCCCTCACTGCGAGTGCATTGAGGGCTTTTTAACACTTTTCCGGGCTGACACAGGGCAGGCCAACACCACGGTTAAGGCGCTGGTTCATAGGGTGCCGTTAAAGACCGGACTTGTTGTACTGTCATTGTACACCCTGTTGTGGTCGTATGCTATGCCTTGAACAACAATTTGGGGGGTTGTCCCATTTGGATCTGTTTGAAACGGGAAGCTGACATATTGATCAGTTCCACTTTTAATCACGCCATTGATCACGCTATTGGAATTAACCGGGATCAAGTCTTTTAAAACAAGTGAGCCTGAGCTATCTGTATAAAGAGCCGTGGCAGTGAGTTTTAAACTATCATTCCCCGACACCGTCCCTTTTTTCCAGGGCCGCGCAATGATATCTATAGGGTCGCCCGGCATCACCGGACCTGATCCAGTCCCCCCACTCCTTTTAATAACCACGTCCGGCGGCAGATAGTGACCGCGCGGCGTCAAAGGCTCTCTTTTGCTTCTTAGAAACTCTGTAACAGCCGTAAAGAGGGCAAACAGGCCAACGGCAAAGCCCAGAAAACTGATCCCAAACAGAAGGTTTGAGCGGTCATTCGTCGAATCGTCCGGCATATCGTCCTCCTCATCGGCTGACAGCAGGGGTCAGCTATTCTCAAGACTCTTCTCTAAGTCACCTGTTTTCTCCGCGTCTTCGTTCGGCGGCAGATAATGCGCGGACGTTTCTCGTGATGCGCCCTGCTCTAATTCTTCCGCGTCCTGGCCGAATTCGGCGGGCTTGTCTGTTTGCGGTTCACTCATGGCGATCTCCCAGGCTGATGCAATAAAACTTCAAACTACAGGCAATTGTAACCAGATATACGTTCAATTGTCAAGGGGTCACGCCAGCGCGGATTGGATCGCGTCCGCGTGTCCCAGGTGCAAGCCTTGATCCCAAATCTCAGAAAAGCGCGCTTCCCCGAGCGCGGCGCGTAGCTCGGTCAATTTCTGGTGGTAATCCTCCACATGAGAAGCGCTGGAAAATACGCCAAACCGGGCCACGATGCCTTCTGCGGCCGCAAAAAAGAGACAGGCGCGTTCCTGTTCCCTCAGTTCATAGGCCGTCCATCCCAGAAATGTCAGAGTGGAGGCGATCCGCTGCTTATCCCCCAGCGTCTGCTGTGCGGCTAAACTTTCACGGAACCGTTGCTGCGCCGCCTCATAAAGCCTTTGCTTTAGAAAATTGTCGCCTAGATTGTGCAGCGCCGCCGCCATCCCGCGTTGATCGTGGAGAAGACGAAACATCGCCAGGCTTTCAGACAGCAGGGAATCCGCCGATTGATGATCCCCTATCGCAGTGAGCATGCTGCCCAGATTGTTGAGCATAGAGGCGACGTTGCCCCGGTCGCTCAAGGCACGATAAACGGCCAGACTCTCCTCCAGAAGCGCTCTGGCGCGGACAAAATCGGCTTGGTCTGAGGCGACAATACCTAAATTCGCCAGGGCGCGCGCGATCCCGCGCTGATCCTGCATGTCCCGGCGCAGCCGCAAATCGTCTTCATGGAAGGCAATGGACTGGGGGATGTCCCCGCAGTACCAGGCAAGCACACCCGCGCCGTTGAGGGCCTTGGCGCGGACCGCAGGCGGTGCGTCGGGAGCGGCGGCCAGGGCGGCTTCCAGCCAGCCTCGGCCTTCACTCAGATAGCTTCGCACCGACCAGAAGCGATTCAGGGCGCCGGCCAGCCGCAGGAATGCCTCGGCTTCTGCCGGCTGCGTTTGACAAAATTGCAGGGCTTTACGAAAGTTATCATGCTCACGTTCCAGTCGGTCCAGCCAGTGCGCGTGTTCCGGCCCAGATAGGTGCGACTCGGCCTCTTCCGCAAAATTCAGGAACCAGTCCCGGTGACGCGGGGGCAGCCTCACGGCGTCTGCGGTCTCGGCCAGGCGCTCCCCGGCGTACTGGCGCAGGTTTTCCAGTAAGCGGTAGCGCACCTGGCCGTCTTCGGGCGGTTCCACCGCCACCAGGGATTTGGCGACCAGATGGGAAAGCAGGTCCAGAACCTCCCAATCTTCCACGGCCTCGCCCGCGCACACGCTTTCTGCCGCTTCCAATGTCCAGCCGCCGGCAAAGACCGACAGGCGGCGCAGCAGGGCCTGCTCGGCGGGAGAAAGCAGGTCATACGACCAGTCAATCAGGGCGCGCAGGGTCTGCTGCCGGGGCAGAGCCGTCCGAGAGCCGCCCGACAGCAGGCGGAAGCGGTCGTCCAGGCGCGAGACGATCTGTTCCGGGGACAGCACTTTAACCCGCGCGGCGGCCAGTTCCAGGGCCAGCGGAATGCCGTCCAGACGGGAACAGACCTGCGCTACGGCGGGCGCATTGCCGGCGCTGAAGCGGAAGGCGGGCTGGGCCGCCGTGGCCCGGTCCACGAACAGCCGCACGGACTCGTACTGCCTCAGCATGTCGGCAGGGGGCAGGGCGGGGCCGGACGGCAGAGACAGCGAGGCCAGCGGAAACAGGGTCTCCCCGCCGATGTCCAGCGCCTCACGGCTGGTGGCCAGCAGGCGCAAACCGGGACAGGCGCGCAGAAGCGTGTCGGCCAGACGGGCGCAGGCGTCCACCAGATGCTCACAGTTATCCAGGATCAGCAGGAGCGACTTGGGACGCAGGGTATCCGTCAGCGTCTCCGCCAATCGCTTGTCCGATTCCTCGCGCAGCCCCAGCGCCGAGGCAATCGCCTGCGGGACCAGATTCGGGTCGGAAAGTGGGGCCAGTTCAATCAGCCACACGCCGTCCGGGTAGTCATCCACCACGTCGGCGGCGACCTGCAACGCCAATCGGGACTTGCCCGCGCCGCCCATGCCTGTCAATGTCAGCAGACGGGACTGGCCCAGCAGGGCGCGCGCCTCGCCCATCTCTGTTTCCCGCCCGATAAACGACGTGAGCTGGCTCGGCAGGTTGTGCGAAAATGACTCCAGAGAACGCGGCGGCGGGAATTCAGACGGCAGGGAGGGGTGCAGAAGCTGAAAAATCTCCTGCGGCTGCGCCAGGTCTTTGAGCCGGTGCCGACCCAGAGTCCGCAGGACGGCGTCTGCGGGCAGGCTGTCCGCCAGCAAACTGGCCGTCGTCTCCGACACCAGTGTCTGCCCGCCGTGCGCGGCGGACAGCAGGCGGGCCGCGCGGCTCAGGGCCGCGCCGAAATAGTCGTTGTCGCGCAGTTCGGCGGTTCCCGTGTGCAGAGCCAGACGCACGCGCAGGGGCTGGCCCTCCGGCAGCGACCAGGCTTCGGCATGCAAGGCTTGCTGGGCTGCCAGAGCCGCGCCAAGCGCCGCTTCCGGGAGGTCAAAGGCCGCATGAAACGCATCGCCAACGGTCTTGAAAACGCATCCGCCGCCTTCGGTTTCCAGGGTCTGCCTGAGCAGCGCATCATGGCGCGCGACGGCAAGACGCATGGCGTGCGGATGCTTCTCCCAGAGCTTGGTGCTGCCCTGGATGTCGGAAAACAAAAATGTCACGGTTCCGGCAGGCAGGGCAGACATGGAACGTCCTACTGGTTCGGCAGCGGCGGCAGATCGGCGCGGCGCATGGCCCATTCTAACACCCAGGGCCACTCGCCGTAGCCGTAATACGGCGAGATATGCCCGCCACCGGGCAGTTTGTGAATGGGAATGCCCAGGCCGGCGGCATAGGCCGACGACTGATCAAACGTGGCGTAATCGTCCGTGTCCGAGGCGATTACCACCGTTTCGCGGGCCAGGGATGCGATGCCGTCCGCCGACAGCGGCGGCGGGAAAAAGTTCTGCGCGCCGGGCGGGGCGTCGAGCGGCGGGATTTCGCGGATCACATAAGGCGGCGCGACCAATAAAACGCGGTCGGCTTTGGGACCGGGCCTGTCGGCCATCGCCGCGTGATGCATCCAATTAATCGCGCCGAGCGAGTGCGCCAGCACGGTCAGCGTGGCATCTTCGGGTATCTCGCGCAAAGCGCCGTGCAGCGCCTGCATCCAGGCCTCCGGGTCCGGGGCCATCGGGGCGGGCATCTTCGGATAACGCACCTCCGCCCCCGCTTCGGTCAGTTTGCGCGAAAGATGTTCCTGCCAGTGTTCGGGCTTGTTGCCGCCCCAGCCGTGCAGGAGGAGAAAAACTTCGGACATCGTGTGGTTCCTATTCATACGGCACCGGCTCGGCCTGGCCGGATCGGGAGGACTTTTCCGCCGCTTCAATAATGGCGATGACGCGGCGGGCGGATTCGGGCGTCACGTCCAGCGGCTTGCCGTCGGCCATGTGCGCGTAAATGTCCTTGTAATACTGGCCCCACTGGCTGGCCTTGTTTCGCAGTTCGCCCTGCATCTTGATACCGTCCAGATGCGTGAACAGCTTCATGCCGTCTTTGACGCTGCCGTCATCCAAGATGCCGCCTTGGGTGCCCTGAATGCGCCAGCGCGGAATCGGCAGGGTCGCGATATTGCTGAATGAGAGATCGGCATGGGCGCCGTCGTCAAAGCGCAGAATGGCCTGCACATGGTCTTCATTGGTCACATCGTGCCAGACGCGCTTGTGGAAGTAGCCGGAAACGTTGACCACTTTGCGGCCCGGCATCAGATTGAGTATCCAGTCCAGAAAATGCGCGCCCCAGTCGTAGAATGCCCCACCCGAGATGGCTTTCTCCGAGCGCCACCAGTGGCCGGGATGGCCGTAGCCGGCAAAGCCGGCCTGAATGGAGAACACGTCGCCGATCAGTTTCTTCTCCACAATGGCTTCTTTGAGGGCCTGAAAGTCGCCGTCGTGACGCCGGTTGTGGAACACCGACAGCATCACGTCATTCTTTTGAGCCGCCTGGATCATGTCGGTCGCTTCCTGCGCGGTCAGGCACATCGGCTTTTCGCAGATCACGGCCTTGCCGGCATGCAGCGTTTGAATGGCAAGCGGCGCATGCGTGTTGTGCGGCGTGATGATGGTCACCAAATCCACGCCGTCGTCCGCCAGCAGCGCGTCTACCTCGGTGTAAGCGCGAATGCCGGGAAAGTCCGTTTTCGCCACTTCCACACGGGCCGCGTCCAGGTCGCAGGCCGCTGCCGGGATAATGCCCGCCGCCTGCATCCATTCCAGATGCCCTTTGCCCATGTTGA
Source organism: uncultured Armatimonadota bacterium (assembly GCA_963771575.1). Lineage (GTDB taxonomy): Bacteria > Armatimonadota > Armatimonadia > Armatimonadales > Capsulimonadaceae > JANXMY01. Next base: position 232,445 of record CAVYTV010000002.1, on the reverse strand, counting down.
ACGCGCCGCCGTAGCCGATCACGGCCCCGCGAATTTGCTTTTGTTCGGTCATGCTCGCTGTTGCTCCTCGCTCTGCCTTCTCCCGTTTTTCCGCTTTCATTTTGGCAGGCGGCGGGTCGTTTGTCAAGGAGGACACAGAAACAGGAGTGTGACAAATGTCACACTCGGAGTGTGACATATGACAAAGACGCTTGCTCGCCTGACTGTTATAATAGAGTTATAATAGAATGGAACGCGGGAAAGGGATTAAAAAAATGGTGCAAGCATTGGAAAGGACGCCGGAAGCAAGCCATACGATGCAAAATGTGCTGCTGACGCCGGTGGAGCGCGCCCTGCTGCGGCTGATGGTATCCGGCTATGCTTTGGAAGAGGCAGCGCCCTCCCTGGGTTTGTCTCTGCCTGAAGCGCGCGCCCTGCTGGAAGGCTTGCAGCAGCGGTGCGGCGTGTCCTCATTCACCCGACTGATTGTATTGGCAGTTCTGAATGCATGGGTTTGAAGCTGCAAAAATTGACGTGTACATTGGAAACAAACACGGTAAATTTTCTGAAAATCATTGTATAATGCAGGCAGACTCACTGATCCCTACGGCTGTAAATTTTGCTGGGAAAAGCGCTGCTCTTGTGGAATAATAGTTCCGGTTGCCTGCGAGACGCCCGCTTTCTGCTCTCCTTGCCCCACGACGTTTCATCGTTTTCACAGAAAAACATACTTCGGAGGAATTTCTATGAGTCACCGTTCCCTGCTTCGCGTCGCGGCGTGCGCCCTGACGCTGGCCGCCGCCCCGGTTTTGACCGGGTGCAGCGGCGTCGTTAAAAATCTGAACTCGGCTCAGGTCAATGTGCCCAGCGTCAGCGTCGCCAATCCCTTTGGACTGAACCAGCAGAGCGCCTCGGTCACAGTGTCCAATACGACGCCCGCTGCCGTTCAGGCACACATCGCGCTCAAGCCCCACGCCGGCACGACCAACACGTTCACCTTCGCCAATCAGAACCCGGTCGGCCTTTCCGACATCAAGAGCGCGCAGGTTTCAGCCAATCTTGTGCCGAAGGTGACGCTGGACGGCACGGGCCTGCCGACGCACTTCACGCTCACGACCTTCACGCTGGACGGCACGGTTTCCGACACCGGCAGCAGCGTCGCTCTGACGCAGCTCACCACCAATGGGCCAGTTTCCTTCACCCAGCAGTCGGACGGCAGCTATAGCGCGGATGGCGGGTCGTTCCAACTGGCGCAGCAAAGCAAGACCACCGACACGCAGCTTCAGTCCCTGCTGAACATCGTCACCGGCGGGCCGACCCCGAACACTGCCACGCTGACCCTCAGCGCGACCAGCGCAGATCTGCCCAACGGCACGATCATGCACATCACGTTCGACACCACGACCCTGACCGTCAGCGCCAGCTAAGAGGCCCCCTCGCCCCCAATTCTGGGGGAACAAGAAAGGCCCGAAATATCCGGCTCCCCCAGAATTAAAGTATTATTGGGGTGGGGGCCGGGGGGCGATCAGAATATCACCATTCAGGAGAACATGCACCCATGAAGAAACAAAGAGGTCTGCCCGGTTTGGCCGGGCTGTGCGGCGCGCTCGCGCTGTGCGGCGCGCATGCCGCGCTGGCTCAAACACCCACGCCCGTCACGCCGTCCGACATTGACCGGACTCAGTTTCGGGCCAGCGCCCGGGCGATGGGCATGGGCGGCACGGATTTGATCCAGTCCGGCGATGCATCCGCCGCCGCCTACAACCCGGCGTCCATCGCCGCCGCCGGCCAGTACAGCGAATCGCAATCGGTCGTGGGGCGAACGTCCAACATCCATGTCAGCAAGATCAACGATCTGAGTAAAGGCCTCAAAGACATCGGCAACAACATCAACAACAACAACGGCAGCCTGTCCAACATCCGCGATTCGTTCCAGAAGGTCTACAACTTCGCGACCGATGCCGGGGCGAACGACAGCGCGGTCAACGGCTCCCCGGCGACCCTCAGCGCCAGCCTCGCGCCTGCGGCCGGCGTGTCCATCGCGAACAAAACCTTCGCCGTCGGGGTCGTCGGTTTCGGAACGCTGGCTGCTAAAGTGCAGATTCAGCCCGTCCATATCCCTGTCGCCGGCTTGAGCGGCCCGACCGGCGAGTTGTTCGCCCGCTACGGCGTTCTCGGCCTGACCAACATCGCCGTCCCGTTCAGCGTTCCCCTGCCCGTCAACGTCGGCACGCTGGGCATCAGCCCGCGCTATACGCAGGCTTCCTTTGCCGCCGCTGGCTTCCTGGCCGACGAAACCAGCCTGGCGAACGGTGTCGATGCTTCCACGGGGGCGCCCAACGGCAACATCAGCGGGGCGACGTACAAAGAGGTGCATCAAAGCAAGTTTGACGTGGACCTGGGCTTCACGTCCATTCCCGACCCGATTTATCACATTCGGGGCGCGATCGTTGTCCACAACCTGCTGTCGCCGTCCTACCATCTGGCCCGCGTCGTCAACGGCACGTCGCTCGGCGTGATTCCCGGCGGCGACTTCAACTTCACGATGAAGCCGCAGATTGACCTGGGCGGCCTCGGCGCGTACAACGGCATCACCTATGCCGCCGAGCTACACGACGTCAACAACGTCAACGGTGGCAAGATTCACTCCATGTGGGCGTGGAATACCCCGTCGCCCGCGCCTTCTCCGTCCGGGCCGGCTACGACCAGAGCCGCTTCGTCGCCGGCATCGGCATCGGCACCTCCGCCTTCCGCCTGGACCTGGCAACTGGTTCCAACCCGCAGGAGCAAGTCGCCCTCGGCCTCACCATTGGCGGACGCTAGTCCTTCTCAGCAAAAAGATCCCTGCCTCTTATTCAGAGGCAGGGCTTTTTTCGTCGCCGTAGCCACCGCGCCCGTAACTGCTTGTGGCTCCGGGAACTGTCCTGGCAGCCAAATTGAGTGCCGCAGCAGCGGCAGATCCTGCTGTCCATGACCAGCTCCTCAAAGCCATAGCCGCAAACCGGGCAATAATTGTTCATTTTTGCTCATTGCAGCACACAGGTTCGTATCTGTCAATGTTCACGGAACATTATTTTGTGAGGGAAAGCAGTTTTCCCAGTAAAATTGCCAGGTTGGCATACTCTGTGCAGAGTAGATGAGTGGAATGTAAGTACGACCACCGTTCCCAATCAGTTTTTGGAGGTTGTGATCATGAAATTCCTTTCCCACTGGCCTGCAATTCTCGCTTTGTCTCTGCTGGGCTTCTCCCACATCGCGCTTGCGGCTTCTCAATACGGCGCCCCCGTGGACATCGGCGGCCTTACCGGCGGGCAGCACAACAGTGTGGGTACTGCCATCAACAATCAGAACCAGGTGATCGGCTATTCAGATATGAACGCTTATTACCAGCCTGCGTTTGTGTATGACGCAACCCATGGTTTTCAGGAATTGGAATTGCTGTCAGCGCTTGACTCCAGTGCAGCGGGGGCGATCAATGATGCCGGCGTGATTGCCGGCGTTGATGACAGCGAAAGCGGTGAAACCCTGCTGGTCTACTGGGACACTGCCCATGTTATTCACAATTTAGGCGCTCCCGACGGATACTTGGCCGCGAGCGTGACGGTGACGGGCATCAATGCCTCGGACCAGATCTGCGGCGTCCTGACGACGTACACGGGCGCCAGCGAAGCGTTTGTGTACAGCAGTGGAGCGTTTCACTTTCTGGCAGCCCCGGCGGGCTATTCCAACGCGACGGCGTCCGGTATCAATGCCTCGGGCCAAATCGCCGGGGCGGTGACGGACAGCCAGAACAATACCCATGCCTTTCTGCACAGCGGATTGGGGCCGATCCTGGTCTCCGAGTTGATCGCCATTCCCACCGGCTATGTCGCCGCCCAGTCGTATGGGAACAGCAATGCCGGCCAGGTGGTTGGGACGCTTACGGATTCCAGCGGCAACACGGCCGGGTTTGCCTTCAGCGGCGGCGTGGTGGAGGTCACGACCTCGGGTGGCCTCTACAGGGTCAACAACACCGGCACGGCGGTCGGCACCAACGGAGCGCAGCCGTTTCTGTACACGATTGCCGGCGGCGCGGTTCAGACCCTGACCGGCAATAGCAGCATCCCGGCAGGCATCAATGACGCCAATCATACTGTGGGGTATCTGCAACTCCACCATTACAAGCATGCTTGCCTGGATGGGCAGGATATCGGAGCATTCCCTGGTAGCAGCGACAGTGAGGGCGCGGCCATCAACCAAGCCGGGCAAGTGGCCGGCTTTGCCCGCACGGACGGTGCGCGCCGTCATGCCTTCCTATACGACGCGCAGGGTCTGCATGACCTGGGAACGCTGCTCAGTCAATCCCAGCCCGCGAATGCCATGACCAGCATTGCCTATGACATCAACAACGCCGGACACCTGGCCGGCTATTCCACGACGAGCAACGATTCCACGCACGCCGTTTTGTACGACCCGGCTCATGGGTTTCAAGACCTCGGCCTTCTGCCGGGCGGGACGTTTAGCCTGGCGTCTGGTCTGAACGACAGCGACCGGGTGGTCGGCTATGGCGATGTTACGGGGAGCATCTACCATGCCTTCGTGTGGAGCAGCGCGACCGGGATGCAGGATATGGGCGTCTTGCCGGGCGGCGCTTACAGCTACGCCAACAAGATCAACGCGGCGGGTCAGGCCGTCGGCGCGTCGGACACGGCCGGCCATGTCCCGCACGCTTTTTTGTGGACAAGCGCGGCGGGAATGCAGGATCTGGGCCTGCTGCCCGGCGGCGCGGACAGCGGCGCAAACGGCGTCAATGCGGGCGGGGCGGTGGTCGGCAATGCCGGCGCATCCGACGGCAATGAACACGCTTTCCTATGGACAAAGGCTGCGGGAATGCAGGATTTAGGCTTGCTCTCCGGCGGCACTGCCAGCAATGCCCTCGGCATTAACAGCGCAGGTGTCGTGGTCGGTAAAGCCGACACCAATGGCGTTGTCCATGCCTTTATCTGGGACAGCGTTCACGGGATGCGCGATCTCAACACCCTGATACCTGCGGGAAGCGGCTTCACGCTGACACAGGCGGAAGCCATCAACGACAAAGGGCAGATCACGGGGTACGGCGTCAACGCGCAAGGACAAACGCACGGTTTCCTGATGTCTCCCGCCACTCACACGCAGCTTCTGTGGAACAATACAAACGGGCAGGCCAGCCTCTGGACAGTGAACGCAGATGGCATATTCAGCAATGTCGTCTATGGCCCCTACGCCGGCTGGACCGCCAAAGCCGTCGCTGCTGCTCCCAACGGTTCTACCTATCTGCTCTGGAGCAACACGAACGGGCAGGCTTCCCTATGGCACGTCACCGCCCTCACTCCCACCGGCTACACGGCTAGTCAGTACGGATCGTACCCTGGCTACCATGCCGTGTCCCTGTCAGTCGGAGGTGACGGCAGCCCGCACATTCTCTGGGACAAGACCGACGGAACCGCCCTGCTGTGGACGGTCAACCCTGCTAACGGCAGCTTCACCTACACTGCCTCTGGCCCCTACGCCGGCTGGACTGCTAAAGCCGTTGCCAGTGGCGCAACCGTCACGGACTTGCTGTGGACGAAAACAGATGGCACGGCCTCGGGCTTTCGCATCGCCACGGACGGCAGCCTGACCTATCACACGTTCGGCCCTTATAGCGGCTATGCGGCCACGGCTTTGTCGGTTGGCCCCGACGATGGGGCACACCTGCTGTGGAATAAGACCGACGGCACGGCCTTGCTGTGGAACGTGGATTTTACGGCTGGCACATTCACCTACACGCCTTACGGTCCGTTCAGTGGCTGGTCGGCCAAAGCCATCGCCACGGGGCCAGACAATGTCAGTCATATTCTCTGGGACAACACGAACGGCACGGCGTCTCTGTGGAACGTCACCGGCAGCGGCTACACGTACAACGCCTACGGCCCATTCTCCGGCTGGTCGGCAGTCGGAGTGAGCGCCGGGCCGTAGACAGCGCAAACAGCCCCCGCTTCTTGTTCAGAAGCGGGGGATTTTTCTTGGCCGCTGTCCGGCAGAAATGCCGGCTTGGCACGATTTATGCAGGAGGGCTTTGATAGCAAGTGCCTCCAATGCCCGCTTTGACTTCGGGCAGAAGATCGTTTAGATCCATTTCTCTACAAAGGCGTAGGTTCGCCCGATGAAAGGTCGTTTGCGATGCACCCTCTTTCTTTTCCGTTCCGGCCCGCTCTTCTTCTGCCGCTCCTGTTTGTGTGTGCCGGCTGGGTTGCGGCACCGGCGTCTGCCGCCACGCTCAACGTTCCCAGTCAATACGCCACTATTCAGGCTGCCGTCAACGCTGCGGCCAATGGCGACACAGTGCTGATTGCGGACGGCACCTACAGCGGTGACGGCAACCGCGACATAGACTTTGGCGGCAAAAATCTAACGGTCACATCCGTCAGCGGCGCGGCCAGCACGATTATTGATTGCGGCGGCTCGGCGACCGCAGATCATTCCGGCAATCATCGCGGCTTCTACCTTCACAGCGGCGAGACCAGCGCCGTCATCAGCGGCCTGACCATTGAAAACGGCTACGAGGACGGTTATACAGCCGGCGAAGACGGTGGGGGGATTGATACGGTTCGCGCGGGCGTGACCATTCAGAATTGCACCCTAGAGGGAAACACGGTATCAAGCGGCAGTGGAGGAGGCATCTCTCTTAAGAATGAGGCAGATGGTGAGGTTGACACAGTCAGCAACTGTACGATCACTCATAATTCGGCGTACTATTTTGGCGGCGGCGTCTACAGCTATAATGAAGGCGGCGGTAACACAATCCCCAACGTGACCACTCTTGTGACCGGCTGCACAATCACGGGCAATACGGCCGATGGGGGAGGCGGCATCTACAACTACAGCAAGTACGCGGGCGGAAGCATCACGGTGACTGGCTGCACAATTACTGGAAATATGGGTTCAGACGGCAACGGCAATGGGACCGGCGGCGGTGTGGAAAATGACAACGAGGCAGATACCGGCACGATTACGGTGACAAACTGCACCATCACTAATAATACGGCTGGTTACCAGGGCAGTGGCGTTTACAACGAAAACATCTCCGGCAGCAGCATCACTTTGACCAATTGCGCGATTACCGGAAATACAGCGACTAACGGTAATGGCGGGGGTGTCTACAACTCAGTCGGCCTCAACAATGGCACGATTACGCTGACCGATTGCGCCATCACCAGCAATGCGGCGCCAACTGGCAATGGCGGCGGGGTCTACGATGGAAACAATGCCACGAATGGTCTGATCACCCTGATCAATTGCACAATCACCGGAAATACGGCAGGTAATCAGGGCGGGGGCGTCTACAACTACAACGCCGACACCTTCATCACCAACGGCCCCGAGGAGACCACCCTGATCAATTGCACGATCACCGGAAATACAGCGCCGAGTGGCAGTGGCGGCGGCATTTACAACTATAATATCGACTCCGCCAGCACACTCTCGTTCGTCAATGATATTTTTTACGGCGACACCGGCGGTGAGGTCGCGACGACTTCGGTTAATGCCCCAATGTTTACCTTCTGCGATGTGCAGGGTGGCTACACAGGAACGGGCAACATTGACGCCGACCCGCTGCTCATCAATGCTCCCGCTGACGCCCACCTGAGCGCCGGCTCTCCCTGCGTCAGCGCAGGCACTCCCAATGGCGCACCTGCCACGGACAAAGACGGAAACACGCGCGCCAACCCGCCCACTATTGGTGCGTATGAGGGCGCGGCGGGGGCGGCCAAGGCGGCCACCACGACGACGCTGACTTCCTCGGTCAATCCTTCGCAAATCAACCAGGACATCACGCTTACAGTCGTAGTCTCTAACGGAACCCAGACGCCGCCTACGGGAACCGTGCAGCTCGGCTACAATGGCGCAAACCTCGGTTCCGCCGGTGCGCTCACGGCCGGGCAGATCACCTATACGCTCACCGGCCTGAACACCGCCGGCAGTTACACGTTCACGGCCACTTACAGCGGCGATGCGAACAACCAGGGCAGCGTCGGCACGGTCACCCAGACGGTGAGCGCTGCCGTCCATATGCATCTGCTGTGGGACAAGACAGATGGCACAGCAGCCCTGTGGACAGTCAATGCCGACGGCACGTTCAGCAACGTTGTCTATGGCCCCTTCGCCGGCTGGACGGCAAAGGCCATTGCCGCTGCTCCCAACGGTTCTACCTACCTGCTGTGGACTAACACGAACGGGCAAGCCTCGCTGTGGCATGTGACCTCTTTGACGGCGGGAGGCTATACGGCCACGCAGTACGGCCCCTACGCTGGCTACCGCGCCGTTTCCCTGTCCGTGGGTGGTGACGGCAGCCCGCATTTGCTGTGGGACAAGACCGACGGAACCGCCCTGCTTTGGACCATCAACCCAGCCAATGGCGCGTTCACTTACACGAGTTATGGCCCCTACGCCGGCTGGACGGCCAGGCAAGTGGCTTCTGGGAATACCGTGACGGACCTTCTATGGGCCAAGGCCGACGGCACGGCCTCAGGCTTTCGCATCGCGTCTAATGGCACCCTGACCTATCACACGTTCGGCCCTTATGCGGGCTATGCGGCCACGGCTTTGTCGGTTGGCCCCGACGATGGGGCGCACCTGCTGTGGGACAAGACCGACGGCACGGCCTTGCTGTGGAACGTGGATTTTACGGCTGGCACATTCACCTACACGCCTTACGGTCCGTTCAGTGGCTGGTCGGCCAAAGCCATCGCCACGGGGCCAGACAATGTCAGTCATATTCTCTGGGACAACACGAACGGCACGGCGTCTCTGTGGAACGTCACCGGCAGCGGCTACACGTACAACGCCTACGGCCCATTCTCCGGCTGGACGGCAGTCGGAGTGAGCGCCGGGCCGTAGAAATCGGGGGCGGAAAGAACCGGGGTGTGACAAATGTCACACCCCGGTTTCTATTTTCCCTTGTCTTCTCAAGCAGGCTGTGTTATACTACCTTTGGCGGCGTTTCGCACGACCCCGCGCCGCGCACTCCAACGCATCGTTCTCGCATTCTCGCGTCTTGTAAAGGATACCATCATGTCTTTTTTTTCTCAAATAGCCCTGCGCCGCCGGCTGACCGCAGGCGCTTTGGCCCTGACTGCCGCTTGTCTTGTCTCCCCCACCGGAGCCGCCGCGCCGATTGTCCTCCATAGCTTTGCCCCGGCGAACGCGCAGCAGGTGAACACAGACGGCGACTATCCCTCCAACGGCGTGACGCAAGGCAGTGACGGCGAGTGGTATGGCATTACCGGGGGCGGGGGGCCAGCCGGGGCGGGGGCGCTGTTCAAGATGAACCCGGACGGGACAGGCTTCACCGTTTTGAAAACCTTTGACGGCAACAATCAAAACGTGGATGGCGGCTATCCCGGCTCTCCCCTGCGGCTTGGCAGTGACGGCGCCCTTTACGGAACGACTTCCAACGGCGGCGCGAACGGCGACGGGAACAGCAGCCCCGGCACGATCTTTCGGGTCAGTCCGACCGGGCAGTTTCAAACGCTTTTCTCGTTTCCGACCTATGATGCCGATGCCGCACATGGGGGCGGGCAGGTCTTTCAGGCCAGTGACGGCGTTCTGTACGGAAGTTTTGATGTCAAGCCGGGATTTCTCTTTCGCATGAACGCGAATGGAACGGGTTATCAAACGATCCACACGTTCGCCGCAGACAACAACGACGGCAGTAATGTCGGCGGTGGCTATCCCGAGGCGATCAGCGTGGAAGGCACGGACGGCTATTTGTATGGGGTAGCCGCTTCGGGGGGAGCGCACGGCGGCGGCACGGTCTTTAAGATCGCCAAAGACGGCACAGGGTTTACGGTACTGCATGACTTCAACGGCGCAAACCCGCAGGATGGAGCAACGCCTTCCGGGGATTTGCGGAAAGGGCTGGACGGCGCGCTCTACGGTATTACCTCACAGGGCGGCGCGAACAACACTGGCACGGTGTATCGGGTCACCCAAGCGGGCGCTTTCCAGCAGATCGTGAGTTTTCCCGTCCTCCCCGTGAGCGGCGTGAACACGGCGGGGGCTAATCCAAGCGAAGAAATCGGGCTGGCGCAAGGCCCCGACGGCACGCTTTACGGAACGACCAACCTGGGCGGCGCGAACGGGCATGGGACGCTCTTCGCGGTCAAACCGGACGGCAGCGGCCTGACCGACCTGTTTGATTTCCGGGCGGCGAACTCCCAGACAATCAGCGGCGCTTCCGGCAATCTCTATGAAGTCACATTCGGCAGCAATGGCCTGCTTTACATCACCACCAATGGCGGCGGCGCGAATGGTTCGGGCGCTATTCTGGCCCTCGCGCCCCCGCAGCGGACGCAGATGCTGTGGACGAACACGAACGGGCAGGCCGCGCTGTGGCAGGTCAAGGCCGACGGCACCTACGCCAGTGCTGTCTACGGCCCCTTCGCCGGCTGGACCGCCCGCGCCGTTTCCGATGGGCCGGACGGGACGGCGCACCTGCTGTGGACCAACACGAACGGCACAGCCAGCGTCTGGAACATTTCGGCGACGGGCTACACCAGCCGCCAGTTCGGCCCCTACAGCGGCTGGGCGGCAGTTTCCCTGGCGACCGCGCCTGCCGGGGGCGACGGCACCAGCCGCCTGCTGTGGGACAACACGAATGGGCAGGCCGCCTTCTGGAACCTGAACACCGCGACAGGCGCGTTTTCACCCACGCAGTTCGGCCCCTACAGCGGATGGACGGCGAAGGCTGTTAGCATGGCCTCGGACGAGGCTGGCCTGCTGTGGACAAATGTCAACGGCCAGGCGGCGGCCTGGGCGGTTCTGGCGAATGGAACGGCCGCGGCCATGCAGGTGTATGGCCCCTACTCCGGCTGGACCGCGCAGGCGATTGCCTCCGGCGAACTTGGAGATGAGGGACGCCTTCTGTGGGACAACAGCAATGGCACGGCCTCGCTCTGGACGCCGAACTTGGCCGACGGCACATTCACCTACACCGCTTATGGCCCCTTCGGCGGCTGGTCGGCGAGGGCAGTGGCGACGGGCGGAGACGATGTCAATCATCTGCTCTGGGATAACGTGAGCGGGCAGGCGTCCCTGTGGACCCTGACGGGTAGCGGCTACACATCCACGCAGTACGGGCCGTTCTCCGGCTGGACCGCCGTCGCCCTCAGCGCCGGGCCGTAAGGCAGCGATAAGACTGCATCTGCGGGGTCATTTCACGACTTTCGGGCATAAGATTTCGCAAATGAAAGCCCAAAACAAGGGAGCGTTGGTATTGACGCTCCCTTGTTTGCTGTCAGCAGGGCTAGAAACTGCCGGTCAAGTTCAGCAGGACGCGACGGCCCTGCTGGAAGCGGGTGCCGCTGTAGCCGGAATTGAAGTTCAGCACGCTCACATCGTTGGTCAGGTTCTCCACGTCCAATTCCAGACCCGCCGGACCCAACAGGTGCGGATGACCGAGACGCAGGTTCACGAAGTAGTGTGAGTTGCGTGCCCCACCGCCCAGTAGATTGCTGTTGCTGGCGCTGATCGGGGCCAGGACGCTGGAGGCTTCCCCGTTGCCATAGTAAACGTCTAACCCAGCGAATGCCTGGGAGGACAGCGTGTAGTCTATGCCTGCGCCCAGCGTGTTGAGCTGGTCATGGTCGTTGACAATCGGAGCCGGAGCACCCGTTTGATCCAGACCGTTTGGCTTGGCAATGGAGTTTGTGTAGGCGAGGTAGCCCCCTAGACCAACGTTATTGCGCGGCGCAATGCTGTAGGACAGTTCAAAGCCATGAACGCCCTGCGTGGTATATTGCAAGGTCGTGTATGCGCCGAACTGCGTGTACGGGATCAGCAGCCCGGTATCAAACTCATTGCGGGCATTCTTATAGTAATACGAGACCTTGACGGTCTGGAGCGGCGTGATCTGATGCTGCAAATCCGCTTCATACAGGTCGGTCGTCTGCGGGACGAGATTGGTTCCCAGGATCGCGCCTTGCGCCAGCGGCGGCTGCGAGAACAGTTTGTTGTAAATCAGCCGTCCCGTAGTCAGCGGCGTGAAGGCGTAGGCGAGATTGACGCGAGGCGACAGATAGCCCTTTTTGACGCTGTCCATCGAAAGGCTGTCTTTGCCGAAGTAGGTGTCCAGGCGCAGGCCGTAATTGAGCGTCACTTGCCGGGTCGCGCGCCAGGTGTCCTGAACATACCCGACGTTGTAATTGGCCTTACGGTGCAATGTTACGACTGGCGTGTTTGCGCCGGGCGTAATCGTGAAAACCTGGTTGCCCAGCGTGTCGGTGACGGGGTTGCCGCTGCTGTCCGTCTGATAGGTTCCATCCGGCGTGAACTGCGGCCCGCCGCCGGACTGAATGGCGGCTTCGGCGTCCAGGGAAAGCTGGCTTTGCGGGATAAACTGATACAATTCGTCCCCTGTCTCATTGGTCAGTTGGAAGCCTGCTTTGTAGGTATGCGTCCCCGAAGTCTGAGTCAGGCTTCCGGTGAGTTCCGACTGCGAACTTTTCCGCAGGACAGTCGGGTTGAATTCAATTGAGTTGTCAATCGTCGTCAGATAGCCCGTGGCGGGATCAATTGAGTTGAGATCAATGGACGGGCTGTGGTTACGGATATCCAGACGGCCTGAACTGGCCGAGACGGAGAGCAGTCCAGTCAAGGCCCCTCCGAAATTGTGCCGGTAATTGAGCAGGCCGACACTGTTTTCATCGCTCTGATACACATCCTGCCCTGCGCCTTGCTGAGAGGCCAGTGGGATCGTCTGGCTGCCCAGAATCGTTGGGTCTGAGGTCGTTCCTGATTCGGTTCCATCGGCATTGCGCGAGCCGCCGTAGCCGTAGCCCTGGCCGACCGGCGCGTATTTGTCCGGCAGTCCTGCGCGGTTGGCGACCTGAGTCTGGGCCGGAGCGGTGTTGACGATGAGGCTGAACTGGTCATTGGCCCCGGCGACATATTCCAAGTTTCCGAACGCGGTGAGCGCGCGGCTATGGTTATGGGCGTCTTGATTGCCGGGCTGCGGCGGCTCAATAGAATTGTCCGTCGTCCGGTTGATAGCATTGAAGAGGTAACGAAACGGGCCGCTCTGGCCGACCGAAGCGCCGGCCTGTCCGCCAAAGGTCAGTTCCTGGTCCAGAGTGCCATAACCGCCCGCGCCAAGATGCACCGTCTGGAATGGAGTGATAGGACCGGAGCGCAAACTCAGGTTCAAAATGGCCGCCGTTTCGCCGCCGTATTCCGGGGAAAATCCGCCCGTTTGTATGTCCGCGCTCTGGATGATATCCGGGCTGAACAGCGGGCCGGCCCGGCCTTGCAGGACGCCGCCGATCTCGACGCCGTTGAAATAAATGCTGGTGGAGGCATGTTCGCCGCGCGGATGGACGACATTGGCCGAGGATTGGACAAAGCCGGGGTTGAGCAGAAGCATTTTGGAGAAGTTCTGCGGGTTTGCGCCGGTGACAGGAATAGTTTGAATGGCCTGCGCGTTCAGCCTCGCTGCATTGGTGGTGAGATTACGCTGACTGAGAATGACCCGGCTTGCGCCGATTGTGACTTTCTTTGTCAGCGCGACATCCACCTCTGTGCTGGTGTCGGGGGCGACGGTGACGGAGCGGGTGTCCGTGTTGAAGGTGACAACTTCTGTGGTGATGCGCCAGGCGCGGATTTCCAGCGGCGGGCTGAGGGCGACGCCGTCAGGGCCGGTGAGGACGTTGAAGTCCGGGCTGACATTGGCGGTGTCGTGGAAAATGACGTTTGCGCCGGCAACAGGCTTGCCCGCCGCATCGTGAACAACAATATGCAGGCGTCCGAAGACGTCGGCATGAGCCGCCGGGAGCGGCAGCAGGCAGAAAAGAGCGACGGCCAGCAGGCAGGCGCAGGAACGCAGAATCGGGCGAATCCGATCAGTCATGGTGAGTCTCCTCCCCTTTCGGGGCGTGTTTATGCCTTGTGAGGCAGAGTGCGGCGTGTGCGGGGTAGACGAAAGGGCGGAGACGTGTTACAATCACGGTGGCAATGGGCGTGACTCAGTCAGAAAGGACAAAGTCACTTGTGATTGAAATGCGCTCGCCGGGCGCGCCAATGTATCCAGCATCGGCGCGCCTTTTTTCGGCCCCGGACGGTGTTCTGATGACGCGCGTCCGCGCGGCAAAGAACAGCGATGGTCGGTCTACGGAAAAGAAAGAGAGAATTTTGACTCGGAATACGAGTCAGGCGAGGAAGCGCGGGGGGCCGCGCAGGGTGGTGTAATCGAAGCAGCGGAGATGCAGTGTGAGCGGCAGGAGAGGCGCAAACGTGGTGCGGGAAAAGGGGAGCTGGACGACCGCGATCCCCGGCGCGTCAAGCGGCGGGACGTTTTGCTCCCACTGGCAGGCCGCGCAGGGAAGAGTGGGAAGCGCAGGTGCGGCATGGCTGAGGAGGCTTTTCCCCGCCGCAAAGGTTTGCAGCAGTCCGCTGTCATCGTCGTCAGTGTGGTGCAGAACCGCGCCGCCGCTGATCCAGAGGCAGACGAATGCCAGCAGCAGCGCCATGGCGCGATGCGCGATCAAAGTTTTGATTGTCTGTGCTGCCCTCACGCTTTGCATTCTACCATAGAGCCGTGCAAAATGCAATGCTTTTTTGAGAAACTAATTAATGCGAGGCCGCTGTCAGGATGTGCGTCTGCGCCAGGGCGATCAGCGCGATGCCGAGCAGAATGCGATAAATGATAAACGGCATCGTGGAATGCTTTTCGTCGCTCAAATACCCCAGTAGCCAGCGGACGACGATGTAGGCGAAGATACCGGCAATCAGCGTGGCAAAGAGATACGGGCCGGCCACGCCGCTGAGATCGGGCGGCGGAGGCGGGGCCGCGCCGTGCGAAATGTCGCCTAGATACTGCGGCAGCAGCGTTTGCCCCAGTTTGTAGACGCCGGCCAAGGTGATGGCGGGGATAGACAGCAGAAATGAGAAGCGGGCGGCTTCCTCGCGCTCCAGACCCAGAAACAGGCCCGTCGTGATCGTGATGCCGGACCGGGACACGCCGGGAACCAGGGCCAGCGCCTGCGCCAGACCGACGCTCATCGCCTCGCCGAAGGTCAGGCTCTCCAGTTTGCGGGTGCGTTTGCCGATGCGCTCGGCGGCCAGCAGGATCAGCGCCAGCAGGATCAATGCCCCCGCGACAAAGTACAGATTGCGGTATTCCCCTTCCACTTTCTTTTGCAGCGCGACGCCGGCCACGACCAGGGGAATGGTTCCCAGGATCGTGTACCAGCCCAGACGGGCATCCATGTCCCCCATCGGAAACAGCTTGCCCGCCTTGAAACTCCGCAGCAGGCCGGCGACATACCGGGCCAGATCGCGGCGGAAATAAGCGATAATCGCAACAATCGGCCCAAGCTGCACAATGGCACTAAAGGCCGCGCCGGTATCATTGGGCCAGGACTGGCTGAAATGATGGAGCAGCGCGGGCAGGACGCGCATGTGCGCGGTGCTGGAAACGGGCAGAAACTCGGTCACTCCCTGCACCAAACCCAAGAGAAGGGCCTGAAGGTAGGACAGATGCGGCGTGTAATTGTCTGGCGGCAAAAAATCGGTCTCCTTATCGTCGGACGGCCCCCCCGCCCCCAATAATGGGGGAGCAGGAGAAGCCGCTCTTTCATCCGGTCCCCCGATTATATCGCCTCCGGCGTTACTTCGTTGTGGGGGCTAGGGGGTCTTCATTGTGTCTTAATCAACAGCGGCGGTGCAGCCGTCGGCGTTGGGGCGCGGGCAGCCAGGCGGCGCGGACGAATGACATAGTGAATGAGCAGGACGCGCCCGATGGCGGCCAGCGGCGCGGCCAGGAACATGCCGAGCAGGCCGAAAAACTCCGCGCCGATGAGCAGCACGACAATCACCAAGGCCGCGTGCAGATGGATACGGTGGCCGATAAACTTGGGCATCAGCAGCTTGCTCTCAAAGAGGTGCAGCAGGCTGAAAAAGACCAGCACTTTCAGGGCCAGCGCAATGCCGCCGCCATGCTCCGGCGGCAGCACGGCGGCCAGCAGAACAATGGGAATGCCGCCCAGAATAGGGCCGATAATCGGGATCGCCCGCGTCACTCCCGCCAGCAGCCCCAAAATCAGCGCATAGGGCATATGGATCAGCGACAGGCCAACATACACCACCACGCCGGCAATGACGCACAGCCATAACTGCGCGATCACATAGGTCCGCATGATGGCCGAGGACTCGCGCAGCAGCGCGAAGGCTTCCCGGACGCGGCGGCGCGGAACCAGGGCCAGAAACTCATTGCGGAGCGCGTGGCCGTCCAGCACAAAGTAAAAGGCCAGGACGGGAATGAGAATGACGTCCACGACTCGCGCGATGCCGGACACCGTTGCCAGCAGGACGCCTTGCAGCCAGGCGCCGGGCGAAATTCCCATGCCGCCGCCCGCTTCCTGCTGCTTGTGCAGAAAGGCCTTGAGGTCAGGCGGCAGGCTGTTGTACTGCTCCTGAACCTGGGCCGCGTACCGGGCAATCTCCTGCTCATAAACGGGCAGATTGCTGGCCAGCCCATGCACCTGTTCAATAAACGGCGAGAGCATCAGGGCCACGCTGACAAAAACGATGTAGCCGAGCGCAAAAAAAACCACCAGTGCGGCGATCAGTCGGTGAGTGCGCGCGCCGATCTTCGGGATGCGGAACCGGCACAGCCAGTCCACCGGGCCAATCAGGGCAAAGGCGAGAATGGACGCGACCAGGACATCGGTGAGAATGGTGCGGACGCGCCACAGGAAGTAGCCGAGAAAGGCCAGCAACGCCAGCCGCAGGAGCAGTTTCCAGAACTGGCCGAACCAGACTTCCGCATTTTTTCCATTGTCCCGGCGGGGCTGGCCTATCATAAAGCCCCCTCCGCCCCCAATTCTGGGGGAACCTGTGCGAGAGCGTCCCCAATGCGGCGGGCCGCCTGCCCGTCCCCATAGGGCGACACGGCGCGGGCCATAGCGGCGTAAGCGTCCGGGTCGGACAGCAGGCGGTTTGCCTCGGTGACAATCAATCCCAAATCCGTGCCGACCAGTTTGGCCGTTCCCGCCGCCACGCCTTCAGGCCGCTCGGTCGTCTCCCGCAGGACTAAAACCGGCTTGCCCAGGCTCGGCGCTTCTTCCTGAACGCCGCCGGAGTTGGTCAGAATAATGGTGGCTTTCTGCTCCAATTTCACAAACGGGACATAATCCTGCGGCTCAATGAGTTTGACACGCGGATGCCCGGCCAGATGCGGGGTCAGGGCCTCGCGAACGAGCGGATTGAGATGCCAGGGAACGACCGCGACTGTGTCCGGGTGGGCGTCCACAATCTGCCGGATGGCCTGCCCGATGCGTCCCATCGGTTCGCCCCAATTCTCGCGCCGATGCGTGGTCACTAAGATCATCCGGCGAGGGTCGGTTAAAATCTCGCGCAGCGCGGGGTCTTCGGGTGTGTACTCTTTCGCGGCGACATCTAACAGCGCGTCAATGACCGTGTTGCCGGTCAAAACAATCGCGTCTTCCCCCACCCCATCGGCACGGAGATTGGCGGCGGCTTCCGGGGTTGGCGGGAAATGCAGCGTCGCCAGCCGCGTGGTCAGCAGCCGGTTCATTTCTTCGGGAAACGGGTCGTATTTGTTGCCTGTCCGCAGGCCCGCTTCCACATGACCGAATTTGGCCTGATGATAAAACGCCGCCAGCGCGGCGACAAACGTGGTCGTGGTATCCCCCTGCGCCAAGACCCAATCGGGTTTCTCCGACGCCAAAATCGGGTCCAGCCCATTCAGAGAGCGCGTCGTCACCTGCGACAGCGTCTGCCCCTGGGTCATAATGTCCAGGTCAAAGTCCGGCACGATCTCAAAGACCGACAGCACCTGATCCAGCATGGTCCGATGCTGCCCCGTGACGGCGACTTTGACTGCGAACTCGCCAGGCCGCCGCTTCAATTCCAGCACCACCGGGGCCATCTTGATGGCATCTGGCCGGGTTCCAAACACGCAGAGAACTTTTTGCATAGGTCTTTTTCCAGCGATTTGAAATCGCTCGCTAGAAAAAGCGTCCTTCGGACGGAAGATGAATTGCTAGAAGTCCATCATAACTAGAAGTCCATCGCAAGATGAAATTGCGCTTGCTGTTGTTGGGCCAGCACGAGGGCCTTTTCCAAATTGACCAAATCGTTTATGACGCCTTCGGTAAACTCTTTAGGTTCCCACCTGTCCGGCACTTTGATAACCGATTGCGGTATTAAACGAACCTGCTCCAACAGCCGTTGGACAAAAGGCAATGCCTCCTGCGGATCAAACCATTCTTCCGCAGGCACCTCAATTTCCTTCGCGTCTTGTCCTGTCTGGTCTGCAATGAAACCTGCGAGTTCTTCCTCATCATTGCTGAGAAAACGCAACAAAGGCGCGAACAGGCTTTCATTCTCAAACATGAAGTCTGCCAACGCTTTGCCGGACACTTCGGTCACATCAAAACCCGGCACTTCTTTGTTTAATACAGGATAAATGCTAACACCCATTTTAATCACTTTTAATAACGCCCCAGCAGAATGTTTCACGCAACTGCTCAAAGCAGGCGGGGCAAACCCATTCATATCCCTTGCCGCCATCGGGTTGTACAAAGATGGTTGTCCAAGCTTCATGCAACGCCTTTGCGTTTCCGTAGCCCGGCTCGGCGATTATTTGATCGCAAAAGACACAGTGCTCATGGCACCAACTGGCGCTCGGCTTGCGATAAATCTCCCATCGCCAGAAAGCCTCATGCAGCCAGTCCGTATCCCGATACCATTCCTGCTTTTCCTCTTGTGTCATCTTTAATCTCCCCTTACCTTCCTGAAAACCAGAACAGGGCACAGAGGCAGTCAGGCTATCTCATCTTCACCCCCTGGTCCCTGAGACGCATGTTGAATGTGCATGATGTGCACGGTATCTTCGTCCATGATGTCAAACAAAATCCGATAAACAGTCCGGCCTTTGCGGTAAAGATACTGGCGCACTTCGCGGCCTGGAAAGTCCGACAGGGACGCGATGGCTTTCAAGAACCCGTCGTACCACTCGGCGGCGAAATCGGGAGAGAACCTCAGCAGCCACAAAAAGGCGGCATCCGCCTCCGCTTCCGCAGGTTCCGACAAAAACACTTCGTAGTTCATTTATCGCCAGACGGCAGGGAATATTTGGCGCGCTGTTCGGCCTCAAACTCGGAGAAGCGGCGAAAGCGGCCTTGCTCAAAGGCTTCCATGCCGCGCTGGATGCCTGCAATCGCCTCTGCACGGTCTTGGGCCTCCCAATCCAGTGCCTGAACCAGTACGTCATGGGCAACCACCTCGGCATTTAAACCTTCGCGCATTGCCTTTTGATGGAGTTGGCTTCTTCTTCCGGGGCAAGGTTAATTGTAATCGTCATAGCAGAACCTTTCAACGAGAATTGGACAAGTCTATTGTCCCTGTGTTCACCGTTCCACGCGGCTTATTCCGCGAACATTTCTGTCAGGCCGGTCAGAGTCGCTTTCTGCTCCGAGGCTGTGATCCGCCCGAGGCGCTTGAGCAGCCGCGTTTTATCTACCGTTCTGAGTTGATCCAGCACAATCAATCCCGTTTTGCCGCCAAATTGACAGGCGATGCGGGTGGGAAAGGAGCGCCCGCTGCTGGTCATGGGAGCGGTAATGACGGTCGCCAGGTGGCGGTTGGACTCGTCCGGCGAGACAATCAAGCAAGGCCGCGTCTTTTGAATTTCGCTGCCGACGGTTGGGTCCAGGCTGACCAGGTAAACGTTGAAGCGCTTGACTACCACTCCCACTCCTCAGTTTCCCAGGTCGTTGGCGGGAGCGTATCGGCATCTAAAAGCGCATCATCGCCCATCTCCGCCATCAACCGGAACTGCTCATCCCAGCCCTGACGTGGGGCGCGGCCAGGGCGCAGAATCAATTGATCCGCTTCCACTTCCATCTGTATCTCGCCCCTCAACCCCACCTGCTCCAGCAGCAGTTTCGGAATGCGGATCCCCTGCGAATTGCCGATCTTCACAAGCCGCGTGGTGAGTGTGCTTGTCATGCGTCCTTCTTTTTCAACAAAGTAGATACATTGTATCCACAATTTCGCCAAAAGTCAATCGCCCATCCAGACCTCTTTTACCTTCCCGAAAACCGGAACAGGGCGAGGGCGACGGCGCAGAGGCAGGCGGTCAGGCCGTAGATCATCCAGACGGCGCGGCGGGGGGAGCCGTATTTTTTGAGCAGGACATGATGGATGTGCGAGGTCTTATCCGGCAGGTACGCGGGCGTCCGCGCGATGGCGCGGGCGGTGACGACGCGGATGCCGTCAAAAATCGGCACGCCCAGGACGAGCAGGGGCAGCAGGACGGACACGGTGGCGGCGATTTTGAATGTCCCAATGATGGAAATGGCGGCCAGCGTGAAGCCCAGAAACTGCGCGCCGACGGTTCCCATGAAGATCGTCGCCGGGTTGGAATTAAAGCGCAGGAAGCCCAGACAAACACCGACCAGCGTGGCCGCGATGATCGTTACCTCGTACTGATGCACCTGCGCGGACATCAGGGCCAGAGTGGCCGCGCAGATGGCGCAGACGCCCGCCGCCAGGCCGTCCAGCCCGTCAATAAAGTCCACGGTTTTGGCGACGCCGAAGACCCAGAGAACCGTGGCGAAGTCGGCAAACCACCAGGGAAATGCCAGCCAGGTCGCCGGGTCCGCGCCATGCTTGAGCGGATGCAGGGGAGCGTGGGCGAACGGGTTGGTGATGCCTTCAATCCGCACCCCGAAGACGACAAGGACGACACCCGCGCCAATCAGGGCCAGCGACTGCCAGGCGGCGGAAACTTCGTATTTGTCATCTAGCGCCCCCATCGCGGCCACCAGAGTTGCCGCCAGCATCACGCCGGCAAAGTGCATGAGCTGGTGCGTCGTCCAGGGGAAGATATGCCGATTCATAGCGACATAAATAAAGATCGCGCCCAGCGTCAGCAGGAAGCCCCCGTACATCGCCAGCCCGCCCCAGCGCGGGATCGGCTCTTTGTGAACGTCGCGCTCACGCGGGATCGCGACCACGCCGCAGCGCACGGCCAGTTTGCTGACAAGGGGCGTCAGCAGATAGCTCAGGGCGAGGGCCAGTCCAAAAGCGATCCAGGGAAGTTTCCACTGGTGCGGCATAGTCTTACGATTTCCTCTGCGTCGTCTTCGGCGAACGCCGCCAGTCGGCTGCCGTCACCCAGGACAGGCGCGGCGTCAATTGTCGCGTGGGGCCACCTTGTGTCGCCCGAACAAACAGCGGTGTGGCCCAGACCATAAGGTATTCATCCGTTATGCGCTCATCCGCTGGTTCGCCCAGTGTTTCTGGAAACGCCCATCGGCGTTTCTTGTAAGGGACAGTATTCATAGGCGACGTAGTGCAAAAGCGGGATCCATTGGGAGACCAAGCGAGAAACTGTCCCTCTGTCATATAGGTCGTAACGCCGCTTGCTGCATTCATTCGGAAGAAGAACCAATCCTTGTCTCTGTGTGTATACAGTTTATAAGTAAGCGTTTGCTGACTTGATGGAACAAGCTGCAACTCCTCACTATCTTCTCCGAAGGAGAATGATTGATCCGCAGGCAGGAAACTGAGTTTTACCTCCTTTATGTCTCGCCCCTGTGTATTCAAGAAGCGTAGAGAATAATTTTCCGACTTTTCACCAGTGCGAAATCCAAGTCCAACAATACTTTGACCGAGCCAGACTGGATGCGCTAAAGAAGTTCTAACATGGTTCACCTGACCTGTCCGCAAATCAAGCACTTCATCACCAGAGGCTGTTACCAAGTAAGCGTAATGACCATTCGGCGACCAGAGAAAATCAGATGCACCCACAAAGCGCCGTGCGGCCAATCCCGTTTGTGGGTTAATCAGAGAAACCGTGCTGCCGCCGGAAATGGAGTGAGCGACAGCAAGCTGCTTGCCTTCGGGCGACCACCGATAATCATAGTTGTCAAAATTGGATGCCGCCCCCGACTTCAATAGTACGTTCACCGGCTTCACCAGTACCTTCACCGTGCCTCCCCTAGCACTGACGAGGCAAAGCATATCCTGAAACGCGCTATTCTGCCGGGCGAACGCGATCCAGCGACCATCCGGCGACCATTTCGGGTCATCGTCGTCGGCTTCGCCGAACGTCAACTGCATTTTGCCAGTCCCATCCGGGTTGATGCGGTACAAATGAAAATGGCTGGTTCGGTGGCTGCCCGGCGATGTATAGTAACGGGCCGCGTAGACAATGTCCTGGTCGGCATGGGCCGTGCCTGAAATCACGGTCAGCAGAAGCGTCAGCCAGAGCGCGCCTTTCATCACGTTTCCTGTGAAGGTGGATCGACTTGCAATTTGAGTGTCTGCACCGCTTCAGCAAGTTTTGTCGGTGTGAGCGTACCGATTTTACCACTAATTGAGCGTGGGCGGGCCGTGTAAAGGTACAAAGGACGGAGGTAACTTTGCTTGGTCAGCACCCCTCCCTGCACATCGGCGGGCGAGAGTAGAATTCGCGTCGGATCAGGGGCGGCCGGCTTGTAATCAGGGCGCACAGGTAATCCGCGTCCACGCCGAAAGGCACTACAGCCATTACGACTGCCGGGCGTCTCTTGGCAGATGCGCCCGCGCCGGAGCCGGGAAAAGAGACAATCAGGATGTCGCCGCGCGTATAGAGCGGCTGCGACGATACAGGTAAAGTCATTGCAAGTGTGCCCAGGCCGAGTCTTCTTCGGGCGTATCCCAGATGTGCCGTGTCGCTTCGGCATTGGCCTGAAACAGAGCGTCAGTGAATGCCGCAGGATCACTGTCTTCCGCCGCGTTCTCCGTCAAGAGCGTGTCCAGCGTCACGGGGCTGCCGACAAACACCGCGCGCAGAGTGGCGGCGGCGACTTTTTCTAGTGTCTGCCCCTGCCGCCGTGCCGCCTCCGCCAGTCCACCCTCCACCTCTGGCTCAATGTCAATCGTGAGCGTCATTTCGTTTATCCCGGGAAGCGGTCGCACAGAGACTTCACATCGCGGCGGACATCTTCATAGGCCGCTGCGTCGCCGATGTGCGTCAGCGTTCGGGCGATGCAGTCGGCGATCTCGTCCATTTCGCGCTCGCGCAGGCCGCGCGTGGTGACGGCGGGAGCGCCCAATCGCAGGCCGCCCGTGACCCAGGGCTTTTCGGTATCGTAGGGGATGGCGTTCTTGTTGGTGGTCAGGTTGACCTTGTCCAGTTCCACCTGCGCCGTCCGGCCCGTGAGTTTCTGCGGGCGCAGGTCCACCAGCATCAAATGGTTGTCCGTGCCGCCGGAAAAGAGCGTGAAGTCGCGGCGCATCAGGCCCTCGGCCAGCGCTTTGGCGTTGCGCTTGATCTGCTGCTGGTAAGTCTTGAAGCCGGGCGAAAGGGCTTCTCCCAGCGCGACGGCTTTGGCGGCGATGACGTGCATCAAGCGGGCCGCCCTGCGTGCCGGGGAAGACGGCAGAGTCGATCGCTTTGGCGTATTCTTCGTCGCACATGATCAGGCCGCCGCGCGGGCCGCGCAGGGTCTTGTGGGTGGTGGTGGTGACGATCTGGGCATGGCCGACGGGGCTGGGATGCTCGCCTGCGGCGACCAGACCGGCGATGTGGGCGATGTCGGCCAGCAGAATGGCTCCGACTTCATCGGCGATGGCGCGCAGGCGCGGGAAGTCGATCTCGCGGGGATAGGCCGACGCGCCGCTGACGTAATCATCTTCGGCTTGACTTCACGGGCGATGCGGGCGCATTCGTCGTAGTCAATCCGGCCTGTTTCTTTGGAACCACGCCGTAGAACTGGGCATTGTAAAACTTGCCGGAGAAGTTGACCGGGGAGCCGTGGGTCAGATGCCCGCCCTGGTCCAGCCGCATCCCTAGAATCGTGTCGCCCGGCTGCAAGAATGCCGTGAAGACGGCGATGTTGGCCGATGCGCCGGAATGGGGCTGAACATTGACATGGTCCGCGCCGAACAAGGCTTTGGCGCGGTCAATGGCAAGCTGCTCCACGATGTCCACATACTCGCAGCCGCCATAGTAGCGCTTGCCGGGGTAGCCCTCAGCGTATTTGTTGGTCAGCACCGACCCCTGCGCTTCCAGCACGGCGCGGGAGACGACATTTTCCGAGGCGATCAGTTCCAGCTTGTCGTGCTGCCGGCCTTCTTCTTTTTGGATGGCCGCATAGACATCCGGGTCGGTCTCGGACAGGGGCGCGTCGCGCCGGATCAAGTATTCGTTTTCAGCGCGGGCGCTGCCGGCAGGGGCAAGTTCTTTTTCCAGTAAGGCCACAAAGGACTCCTTGTTTCTAGTATCGCTAAGCACGGGCTTCTGCACAATGGAGTAAACTCCTTCGCTTTGTGGCGCAGACGCCTATTGACCGCCTGCGCGGGCAGAAGAAAGACCAATCTTGTCTCCACGAAGGTGGAGACTAGGCCGCAGGCCACAGAGCGAAGGGCTTTAGCCCATTGCCGGAGAACGGAGCGTAACATCAGTTTCTCAATTGTTACGCCCGTCTATGATACCTTTATTTAGGGCCAAGTTGCAAGGGAAATACGGGTTTTGACTACTAGTGTAGCAAAATTGTGAACAATCACTCCATGACGGCTTCGACGTGGACGGCGGCTTTGGGGCGGCGCAGCAGCAGAACGGCGGGGAGGGTGACGAGGTTGACGATCAGCATGAGCAGAAAGGCGTCGTTGTAGCTCATCGTCATCGCCTGGCGCATCAGGCCCTGTTCCAGTAGGCGAAGCGCGGCGGCCTGGGCATCCGCTCCCGCCCAACCCGCCGGATGCCAGCCCGCCGGCCAGGCCGTGCAGGCGGTCGGTGAAGGCGGGGTTGGAGGCGGAGTAGTGCAGAGAGCATCTCCACCCGATGGAGCTGAATGTGCTGCTGGACGAAAGTCGCGAGCAGGGCGATCCCGAACGAGCCGCCGAGCTGGCGGGACAGACTGAGCAGGCCGGACGCCTGCTGAAGCTCACTTTTCTGAAGGCTGGCGAAGGCTGCCTGATTGATCGGGACGAACAGCAGGCCGGTGCCGAGGCCGCGCAGCAGCAGGGCCAGCGTCGTGTCCGCCGAACCGGACTCCGAGGACAGATGGCCGAGCTGCCACATGGAGACCATCGTGACCAGCGTCCCCGTCGCGATGATCCAGCGGATGTCCACGATGGGCTTGGGACGGTTCAAGATCGCCCCGCAGAGAAGAATGCTGACCCCGGTCGCGATGCCGCCGGGCAGCAGGGCCAGGCCGGTCTGCATGGATGTGAAGCCCAGCACGGTCTGCGCGAGCAGCGGAAACAGATACGTGCCGCCGTAGATGCCGAAGCCCAGCACGACAAATAGAACCAGGGCCACCGACAGCGTGCGATTGTGCAGCACCCGGAAGTCGATCACGGGAGCCGGGTTGCGCCGCGACAGCTGCCACCAGACCAGCGTCGCCAGCGAGAAGGCGGAGAGGACGGCCAGCGACGAAATGAAGCTGCTCTGGAACCAGTCGTTGCGCTCGCCCTCTTCCAGCACGTACTGCATCGTCCCCAGACCGACCGCCAGCAGGCCGATCCCAAGCCAGTCCACGACGCCTGACTTGCTCGGCGTTTCCGTGTCGTGCAGGAACGTCATCACGAAAAACACGGCGAGGATGCCGATGGGGACATTGATCAAAAAGCACCAGTTCCAGGTGTAGTTGTCCGTGATCCAGCCGCCCAGAGTCGGCCCGAGCGTCGGCGCGACGGTCAGGCTCATCATAAAAAGGGACTGCACGATGCCCTGCTCGCTCCGGGGGAACACCTGCACTAACGTGGCCTGCGAGGTGGACAGCAGGGCCGCGCCGCCCGCGCCCTGTAAGACCCGCCAGAAGACGATCTCCCCTAGACTGTGACTCGTGCCGCAGAAGAACGAGGCCACGATAAAGACGATAATGGAGGCCGTGAGGTAGCGCTTGCGCCCGAAGCGCAGGGTCAGGAATGCGGTCATCGGCAGGAAAATGACATTGGACAGGATGTAGCCAGTCACGACCCAGCCGATCTCCTCGCTGGTGGCGCCTAAATTTCCCGCCATCTGCGGCAGGGCGACATTGACGATGGTGGTGTCCAGCACTTGCAGGATCGCCGCCGTGATCAGGCCGATCAAGATAAACCAGCGCAGCGGGTTGACGGTCTCGGTGGCGGTAGACATGGGGATTTCTCAGGGGCGCAGCCCGGTAAAGAAGACGTCAATGATCGCCTCGGTCACTTCCGGGAGCGTCGTCTGCCCGGACGCGACCAGTCCTTCATACGAAGCGTCCGAGACCAGCCCGAGCAGCATCTGCACGATCAAACGGCTGGGCAGGTCGGCGCGCATCTCTCCCGCCTCCTGCGCCGCAGTCACGATCTGCCCCAGCGCATCGGCGCGCTGCTCAAACGCCCGCTGATGCTCGGGGTGCGATTTGACGGTCATGAGCGAGTGGCGAACTTTGACCAGGGCCGCGCGGGCCGGCTGGAAGCGGCTTTCCAGCATCCAGCGCACGATCTGCTGAAGCCGCTCTACGGGGGGCAAGGATGAGTCAAACGACTCAATCGCTTCGATGCCCTGCGCCATCAGTGTCAGAACCGCGCGCAGGGCGATCTCGTCACGGGAGGCAAAGTGGTGATACAGCGTCTGCCGGGAGATGCCGACGCGCCCAGCCACGGCTTCCATTGTCAGCGCGTCATAGCCCTGTTCCACGATCAGGGCGAACGCGGCTTCCAGGATGGCTTCATCCCGCGCCTGCCGCTGCCGCTCCCGCAATCCCTGTCGTTCTTCCGGCGGTGCAAGTGCGGTCGTCATAAAAAATAGTTTACACCCTTGACAAATATTTGTCAAGGGTGTCGCTATTTCTCAGGCTGCATTGGATTTCAGTGATGCGCTGGAATTTCCAGGATCAAGGGATGATCGCTGAGTGTCAGGGGGAGGGAACGGACCCGGTTCAGGGTCTGAACAGGCGTCGTGCCGACCGTCGGGTCGTAAACCTTCACCAAGGCGTGCGTGCTGCCCAAATCCACCGTGACCGTGTCGGCTCCTGAGACTCGTTCTCCCCAGACCACCAGTTCCATCAGGCCGCTGCTCTTTTGGAGAAGCAAGTCATGCACCGTGGCGGGTTCTGCGGGGATCGCATAGCTGAGCGTTCCCGGCTTCTTCAGGGTCCCTCTGTCGTCCAGAATGGTCGTCAGATTGTGGAGATACAGGGCGGCTTTGCGCGGGGTGTAGTCCGGCTTGTAAAACCCGAACTGCTGATTGCCCGCCTCATCCACGCGGTCGCGCAGCAGATAAACCGCCGTGTAGCTCCAGCCGCGCTTGAACTGATCCAGGTACAGGCTCAGGAGATTTAAGGCATGGACATCCTCGGTGACAGGCCCGTCAATAAGACAGCCAGTTTCCGTCGTCACCCGTGGCAGCGTTTGGAGCGCGGCTTGGGAGTAACCGGGGAAATGATGCGCCCAGGGGGAACCGTATTCGCCGTAAAGCCCGTCCACTCTGCATGCCGGCGAGGGGTCTGAGGCATTCCACGTCTTGTTGTCTTCCACGGCGGGCGAGTTGGGATGATAGACGTAGTTATGCACATTGGCGTAGTCGGCATACTGAGTTCCGGCGGGCATCACCGTGTCCGCGCCCGTCGGAACAGTCAGAAATTGCAGCCCGACATTGTCCGTTTCCGCGCCGTTCTCGGTGAGAGACCAGACCGGATACTTCTTCACGACGGGATCGCCTTTCACGGCCTTGTAAAGATCATTCTGCAATTTCGCGACCGGCACCCAGGTTTTATCGCGCCCGCCTGTCTGACCCTGATAGGTGATGCCCCAGTTGTTCGGCTCATTCGGTCCCTCAAAAGCCAGCAATGCGCCTGCGGCCTCCACCTGTTTGGCCGTACTGATGAGTTTCGGAATGTCGGTGCCGCCGCTCAAAAGCCCCCAACTGAACCGCACCCCGGCCTGATTGTGCAGCGCGATCAAGTCTTGCAGGGGAATGTTCCCTTCAATGCCCGCCCGGAACCAGCGGAGACCGAGATACTTGGCGCAGTCTATCGTGTTTTGGAGATGCTCACCCCGCCCCGAAATCGCGGAATTGACGCCAATGGAATTGAGAAAATCCGTCGCGGGGACAGCGGCTGTCCCGGCGGCGCTGACGGGGCGGGGCAGCCCGATCCAAGCGGTCAGGAGCAGGCCAAGCACACAGCAAAACATTGGGAGACGAGTGATGTTCATATCGGGCAGTGTAGCAGGTTTACGAGGGGCTGTCAAGAATCGCTTCCCGCAATCAGGGAATGGTTTCGTGTGGCAGAAGAGTAAAACATCGCTTAAAAATCTATGGATGGGGGACGACCGACTCATTCCCGAGAACAAGGCAGCGAAAGAGCAAGGCCACTCGTCACGTCGCGTTATTTGTCTTGTGGCAGCATGAGGCGAAATACAGTACCATTTCCGTTCTGGCCTCCGGCGCTGGCAACCCCATAAAGCGCGCCATCATGCCCCTGGATCAGTTTCGCATCAGACGAGCTGCCTTCCGCATTGTGATGTGCGGCGTCGGGGAGGCTGAAGGCGTGCAGAACGATGAATTGGGAACCGTCACGACTTGCCTGGAAAAGCGTCCCTACCCCATTCGCGCCCCCAACGCTGGTCACTCCGTAGAGACAGTCGTCACTGCCAAGCAAGGGCGCAGCGCCGGGCAGCCATCCTCCGTCGTCCCCCGATTGGGCGAACGTATGCAGGAGAGTAAACCCTGTGCCGTCCTGGCTCATCCTAAAAAGGACTCCGCTGTCATTGACCCCGCCCTGGCGCGCGGCCCCATATAGTGAGCCGTCGGCGGAGGCAGTCAGCGGCCCCTCCGGGAAAGCGCCGTTGGTTTCTGAGCCAGGCCCAGTTCGCTGGAAATGGTGCAGTAGTACAAAGCGCTTGCCGTCTGTCGTAATGCTATAGATGACCCCGTATCCGTATTTCCCACCGATATTTGTGGTTCCGTAAAGCGCGCCGTCGCGTCCGAAAACCAGGTCACCGCTCGGCAACGCGCCGCCGTCGTTCTTGTTTCCCTCGTCAGTGACGCCGTGAAAGACATGCAAGGTCTGAAAGCCTTTGCCGTCCTTCTTTAGCTTGAAAACCACTCCCTTACCATCGGGGCCGCCGAGCATCGCGGCCCCATAAAGCAGACCGTCTGACGCCAACACAAGCCCCGTCGCTCTTGCGCCGTCGGCGTTGACATACTGCTCCCCTTTCGGGCTGAATGTGTGCAGGATTTTGAATCCGCTTCCGTCAGGGTTAAGCGTAAATACCGTCCCGCTGCCGCCTGGCCCGCCTTGTGTCGTTGTGCCATACAACGCACCATTGTCGGCTTGAATGAGCGCACCGCTCGGCCAGGCTCCATCAGTGTTGGTTGCATTGACATAGAGAGCTTCCAAGGGGCCGAATGAGTGCAGAATAGTAAAGGCAGTGCCATCGGGATTGATCTTAAAAATGACGCCGGTTCCCTGAGCGCCGCCGCTTGGTGTCGTTCCATAGAGTGAGCCGTCGCGTCCCTGCATGAGCGGCGCTTCGGGCCGAGCGCCATCCGCGTTTTTATGGTTAGCGGGATTGAGATTATCCAGTCCGCCTGCGCCGAACGTATGCAGTACGGTAAGATCAGCGGCTTGGCAGGGCATCACCCGGAGCGCCCATGCGAAAGTGCAAAGCGTCAGCAGAAGCCGTAAAGTAAAAAAGTAGCGCCGACAAGTCATGGTATTTCTTCCCGAGGGGTCGGCACTCGCCGGAGGAGGAGCATGGCGACGTCGTCGCGGCGGACGTCGGCGGCGAACTCTGAGACCTGGGTGTAGATGGTTTCCACGGCTTCGCGGGCGGAGACATCTTCGGGCGGCACGAGGCGGCTGAGGCCCTCGGTTCCCAGGAAACTGCCGCCCTCGGCGCGGGCTTCGGTGAGGCCGTCTGTGTACAGCAGCAGCAAGTCGCCGGGGGCGAGGCCGGCGGTACATTCGGCGTATTCCACGCCGGGGAGCGCGCCCAGGGCGAGGCCGTCGCAGGAGGCCAGTTCCTGCACTTTGCCCGTGGCCGCCAGGCGCTGAAGGGGCGGCTCGTGACCGGCGCTGGCGTAGACCAATGTGCCGGTTTGGGTGTCTAAGACGCCGTAAAAAAGTGTGACAAAGCCCTCATGGCTGCTCATGGGGCTGCACAGGACATCGTTGACGCGGGCAATGACCTGGCCGGGCGCGTCGGGGTTTTCCAGAGCAAAGCCGCGCAGGGTGTATTTAAGCATGGCGGTCTGCACGGCGGCTTTCAGCCCCTTGCCGGAAACATCGGCCATGACCAATCCCCGTTTACCGTCGCCCAGATCAAAAACGTCAAAGAAGTCGCCGCCGATGAGCGCTTCAGTCAGAGCGGCCTGATATTTGTGGCCGAGTTCTATCGTTCCGACGCGGTCAGGCACGTCCGGCAGCAGGCTTTGCTGAAGGGTCCCGGCGATCTGCTTTTGATGGGCGTACATGGCGCGCATCTCGGCATAAAGCCGGGCATTTTCCAGGGCGTTGGCGGCCTGGTTGGCGAACGACCGGGCCAGACCGATCTCGTCCGGCGCGAAAGTGCGCGGCTGCTGATAATACAGGGTCAGAACGCCGGTCGCCTGACCGGCGTAGAGCAGCGGCAAAGCCAGCAGAGTGCGGACAGAACTGCCTTCCGGGAGCGCGCCCGTCTGGGGCAAACGGGAGGAAAGGACAGCAGTCAGCAGATCGGTCTCGTTCGGGCCTGCCTCCGGGCGCAGGCCGGAAGAAGCGCGCTGCCGCCAGGAGTGGCTCTCCGCGCCGGAATCGGGGCGCAGGTCCCAGAGGGCATAGCCCTCCGCGCCCAGGACGCTGCGGGCGCTGCCGACGATGCCTTCCAGAACGCGGTCCACGTCCAGTTCAGCAGCGATCTGGTTGGTGGCGGCCTGAAGCGCCTGTGTTTGCTTGAGCAGGCTCTGGGCCTGCCGGGCGAGTTGGGCATTTTCCAGCGCGACCGAGGCCTGAGCGGCCAGGGCGCGGGCGAACTCGGCGACATCGGGCTGACGCAGATGCGAAGCCGCATCCAGCAGGCAAAGCAGGCCTATGCCGCGCCGATCACGGGAGCGCAGAATGAACAGGTAGCCGGGACTATTCAGAAAGACCGCTTCTTTTCGGTCCAGGCCCAGGGCGGTGGGCGCGTCGCGCACATAGTGCGCCGGGTCCTCGCCCTGGGGCTGATCCTCGGTCACGGCGGGGGCAAAGCCGGCGACATCATGATGGAGAGGCTGGTTCCAGAAACTTTCCTGCCGGGCGCGGCCTTTGCCGGTCTCATCGCGGGCCGCCTCGCCGTCATGGGCAGCCAGCGGCAGAAACTGCTGCGTCCCTTCCTGGTATTCGTACACGGCCACGCGGCTGCACGGGAGAATGCGGGCGGCTTCATCGGCCAGAATCTGCATCAGCAGCGGGGCGTCGGAGGAGGCCGCGATGGCGTCGCCGGTGCGGGCGACCAGGGCGCGCAGGATTTCGTCGCTGCGGCGTGTCTCATAATAGAGGCGGGCGTTTTGGACGGCAACTGCAATCGTCGCACTGATGGCTTCCAGTAAATTCTGGTCTTCATCGGCAAACCCTTGCAGCGGGTTCAGTGAACCGCCCCGGTTGCCGACCAGGAAGATGCCTAAAACTGTTTCCCCCTGCTTGATCGGGACGACAATCAAATTCCGCAGCTTGAGCGCGGCGGCGGCGCGGTTGGACTTCCAGGTCTCTTCCAGTCCCTGCCGGCGCTGCGGCACGCCCGTCCGACGCGCCAGGTCGGTCTCGCCTGCCCCCAGCCGCTCCGTCAGCGCGATCTGCATTCCCGGCGTTAAGTTATAAAAGGCCTGGGCAATAGGCTGCGGCCATTTAGTTTCTTCGGCAAGCAGCCAGAGCGCGCCGACTTCGCCGTCCACGGCAAGGGTCACTTCTTTGGCGGCGACATCCAGCACTTTTTGCAAGTCCAGCGTGCCGCTGATGGCGCTGTCAATGGCGTGCAGGCTGCTCAGTTCGCTGTTTTGCCGCAGGAACTCGCTGCTGCATCTGGTCAAAGAGCCGCAGCAAAAACGGGGCGATGGCAATGGCGAGAACAGCCGCGAGGGCGTCCACAATGAGAGCCGCGTTCTTGCCCAGCCGCCCCGGCAGCAGCAGGGACAGCAGCAGGGACAGCAGGGCAAAAACCAGGATGCCGATGAGGGCCGACAGCCAGGACACGCCGCCGCGATTGCCGGGAAGTGGTGGGAGCGGAGGATTCATACCTTGAACCGGACATGGAGGATGTCGCCGTCTTTGACCGGGTAATCTTTGCCTTCCAGGCGCAGTTTATTGGCCGCTTTGGCGGCGTCCCAGGTGCCTGCGGCAATCAGATCGTCAAAGGCCAGGATTTCGGCGCGGATGAAGCCGCGCGCGAGATCGGAATGGATGCGGCCAGCGGCGGTGACGGCATTGACGCCGCTCGGCACGGTCCAGGCGCGCACTTCATCTTCGCCGACGGTGAAAAACGACATCACGCCCAGGGTTTGGTAGGCGGCGCGGATCAAGCGCCGGCCCGCCGGCTCGGAGATGCCCAGAGCTTCCAGGAACTCTTTTTGATCGGCGTCGTCAAGCTGCGAGACTTCTTCTTCGGCGGAGGCGCAGAGTGTGATGAGTTCAATGCCGTCCGCCGCGCACTGCTGACGCAGGGGCTGCAAGAGGGGCAGCGTTTCGCCCAGCGCCAGTTCGCCCTCGCCGACATTGGCGACGGCAATCAAAGGCTTGCCGGTGAGAAAGTCAAAGTTGCGGGTGATTTTGCGCTCGTCCTCAGTGAGTTCCAGGCTGGACACCGGCTTGAGGTCATCCAGGGCGGCCTTGATTTTAACCAGGGCTTCGCGCTCGGCCACTTCCGGGCTGGGAACCCCCTGCTTGCGGGTTTTGAGCTGTTTGTCAATGCGCTCCAAACGGGTCTCAATCACGCCCAGATCGCCCAGCAGCAGCTCCTCAGTGATGGTCTGATAATCTTTGAGCGGGTTCAGACCGCCAGGCGGAGGCGGCAGAGAGGGCGTCTCAAAGGCCCGAACGACCAGAACCAGGGCATCCACGGAGCGGATGCCGACAAAAAAGTCCGCGCCGAACTTCTGGGTCGCCCGGCTGCTGTCGCCCGATAGCTGCGCCGCGCCGTCCGTGAACTCAATCGTCGCCTGCGTCCGCTTTTTGGGATGAAACAAATTGACGGCAAAGTCGTAGCGCGAGTCGGGAACGGGAACGACGCTGACAAGCGCCGAACTGCCCCCGCCCGCCGGGCTGGACTCGCCGCGCGTCAAGGCGTTAAAGAGTGTGGTCTTGCCGGATTGCGGCAAGCCGATGAGACCGACTTTCAATGAGTATGCTCCGTTTTCGTGTTGTTAATCCGGCCACTTCCGGCCACTTCCGGCCACTTCCGGCCACTTCCGGCCACTTCCGGCCACTTCCGGCCACTTCCGGCCACTTCCGGCCACTTCCGGCCACTTTTATTACCCTCGAACTCCGACTGACAGCTTATAGATTGTTGCGTAGCCCCTGTTGACGCTCTCTAAGACACCTGCTTCAACAAGACCTCTTAAATCACGACGCGCTGAACGTTCGCTTAAATCAAAGAGGCTTTGATACTGGATGGTCGTGATCTGGCCGTTTTTCTGGACATATGTAATGGCTTCTTGCTGTCTTTCATTGAGTCGGACAGTTTTCGGAACCTGAACGGGGGCTAACAGTTTTTCAAAACGTACCTTGAAACACTCCCATCTCCGAAAGGAACTCTGGGCGGGCCATTCCTTTCGTTTCGCAGGCTTGAACGATTCTTAACGTACCTGTTCCCCACTGCTCAATGACACGCGCCCGATAAAGGGCTTTGGCAAGGTTTGGGTTGCGTGGATGAGACGGATGATCCCGATATAAATCTTCAACTGTGAGCTTATGGGACAACGTCCCAGGGTTCCAGATTTCCATTCGGTCGTTGTATATCCGTACCTGCACAGTCCCAGACGCTGTATAGTCTCGGTGACAAATAGCATTCGCCAATGCCTCCCGCACAGCCTCCAAGGGATATTCAGGAACCGTGTTACGCTCAATGCTGCCGGTGATTTGGATTTCCTGCTGCGTATTCCGGGTCACAAATGCGACCGCTTTCTCTAGCTGTGTCAATACGTCCCCATCCAATGTTTGCTGATCCAGAAAATCCACTGACGTGTTGCCTTTAAACCGGGCGCATTTTACTTGCGCCTCTGGGAAGAATTTTTGTGGATTGGAAGCAAAGAGCAGCGCGGCGGCGTTGGTTGGGAGCTGATCTGTCAGCAACGCCAAGCTTTCCAAAGCGTTTTCATTTATCACAGACGGGTCTTGTTCCGCTCGTCGTAGGAACGCTTGAATTAATGCGCGGTCAATATCAGAAGTACGGAAGCCGGTACGTGGCAGCGCGTCCCAGGTCCGGCCGGTCGTCGCCTCCATGAGCCTTTTCGTCTCTTCAGGCGAGAGGCGCTGATTGGTGCGCCCTACTCTCTTGTAGGGACGGCCAAAGGCCCACACCGGCTTAATCGGGCTTTCTTCAACATGAATGCTCACAATTGCCATGTCACGCCCATCCAGATGTTCCACTTGAACTGAGGGAAACTGAGGCGGATTTGTATTTGTCTTGATATTGTTGGCAAACTGCTCAAGCGTAGTTTGACCAATCTGAATCCCCTTCTTTTCGTGGGTTTTTGGATCAATCCCAATGTGTATGGTGCCGCCTGTCGCGGTGGCAAAGGCAGCTACCGATTCTATCGCTTCTTTCCATTCGTTCAGGGACAGCTTATTTTCAGAATGTTCATACTCGCCTAAGTCCATGCCCCAATTATCCTTATTTTCGGCAGAAGGGACCGAAAGATTTCTTTGGAGTCATTGTACCTTGTTTTGCGCCTCTTCACGAACGGCACGCGGCGAATGGCCCAGGGCGCGGCGGAGGGTTTTGTTGAACAAGTGCAGATCGGGGATGCCGACCTGGTCGGCGATGGTTTTGGGCGGGATCGTGGAGTAGACCAGGAGATGCCGGGCGCGCTCGACGCGGCGGGATTGGAGATAACCGATAACCGTCTGGCCGACACCCGCTCGGAACAGGCGAGTCAGGTGGCTATGGGAGAGGTCTACGGCCTGCGCCAGTTGCGCCACGGAGAGCGGTTCGCTCAGGCGCAGTTCAATGGTTTGGAGGGTCTGCTGCACCGCGGGGTGGAGGCGCAGCGGAGCCTCGGCAGGTTGGGCTGGCCCGGCCAAATGCCATAAAATATCCCAGAGCCTCACTTCCGCCCGGCGGGGCTGGATCGGGAAGAAACCGATGGCTTCCTCGAAGGCGGCATAAAGCCGCTCAAAGTCTGCGCCCAGGTTCTGCATGGCGGGAATGACAAGACCGGATTCAGAGACAGCGGGCAGGGTAAAATGGGTGAAAGCATGGACGCAGATAGGCGCATCAAATTGATGCTCCAGCGCGACCTGCGGCGGGGTCAGGCTGGCATAGCCAGGACCGATGGGAAATTCATGGCCTCGGACGCGCATCACGCCATGATAGCGATACAGGTGCAGGCACCAGACGGCCCCCAGACTATACCGTTCAATGCGGGCGCTCCCATGACGTCCGATCCCCATGAGCAGTACGGTCGGCTGCGCTTCCAGGGGGATTGGCCAGTGCAGTGTCGTTTCACTCATATCGAAATTTTACCACAAAAATAGTCGGCAGGGGCAATTGCCGTTGAGGAAGTTTTGGCGTATACTCAGAGCACAATATCCAATGCCGCGTGGAAGAGGAGAACAACCTATATGACATTTACCGACGCGCAGCTCGCGCAGTTTCGCACACAGGGATATATCGCCGTGCCGGATTTCTGGACGGCGCGGGAAGTGGCCGCGATGCAGGCCGAGGTGGAGCGGCTGAAGCAGGAGGGACTGCTCCATAACGTCGCCACGCAGGGAGATGGGAAAACTGAGGCCAAATCCAAAGCCAATTTGCAGATCTGCCCGGTTTATCCGCAGAGTGAGTTTTTCCGGGCAATGCCATTCGCGCCGAAAGTGCTGGAAGCAGTGAGCCAATTGATCGGCGACCCGGTTATACTGCATCTGGATCAGATTTTTCTGAAACCCGGCGGGTATGGGGCAGGCACAAACTGGCACCAGGACAATGCGTATTTTCAGATTTCCGATCCTCTGAAGGGGACGGCTTTATGGACGGCCGTGCATGAGGCGACGGCGGCCAACGGCACAATGCGAGTCATTCCCGGCTCGTTTCGGACGACCTATGAGCATTCGCGGGATGGGGACAGCAATCATCATATCCGCTGCTATCCGCCCGAAGAGGAGGCTGTGACAATTGAACTGCCGGCCGGTGGCGCGCTGTTCTTTGCCTATGGCGTCGCACACGCGACGGGCGCGAACACTACGGAGCGGGAGCGGGCCGGCATGGCGCTGCACTTCCTCCATGAATCGGTAGCCGGCGAGGCGCAGGGAATGGGGGGAAATCACCCTTACCTCACCGGGCCGAAGGCAACCGGCGGCGAGAACGAGTATGGCCTGAAGGTCGCCGGAACATGGGACGCGCAGGTGGCGCGGCTGGCAGGGTCTTACTGACTGCCGGTTGTTGTGGTCGTGCTGGAGCCGCCGTCGGTCGTCGTGGACGTACCGGGATCAGACGGCGGCGCGGCATTGCCTCCATTGCCGGCGGACGAGGCTGGGGCGGCAGGCGCAGCGGCGGGCGGATTGACAATGACGACGGGCGGCGGCGGTGACGTAACGACTGTGGGCGCAGGCGCGGCCGCCGGGGGAGCCGACGGCGCAGAAGCGACCGGAGCCGGCGGCGGGCTGGCCGGAGGCGGCTGGGGCGTCAGAACCACCGGGGGCGTGGGAACCGGCACCGGCGAGGCGGCGCGCGGGGGAACCACAATCGTGGCACTGTCCTGCGGGTTGGGCCGGCCCATGTACACAGCGGCAATAATAATCAGCGCGAGAACGGCAATGGCCAGCAGAACGTAAAACGCGGTCGTGCTGCTCTGCGCTTCGGCCTGCTCCACCAGCGCGTGATGCTGGGCGGCATCACGCTGATTGGCAATGACGGCGCGCTCGGCAGCCAGGCGGTCACGCTGGGCCAGCGCGACATCGCGCTCCACGCTTGTTCCTGCCGCGACATGCAGCGCCGCATCCCGCTCGGCAGCCGTGTCCACGGCCACATCCAGAGCTACATCGCGCTGCGAGCGCAGCGCCTCTTTTTCCAGTTCATCCGCCATAATCTGCTCCTGCGCCGCCAGTGGCGCCCGCTAAAGTTGAGTTATTTTGAGTCAAAGTCTGCCTGTTGTATACCCGGCGGCGGCGGGCGGCAAACGCGGTTTTTTCTGTCAGTGTGGGAACAGAGCGAAGAGTTTGTTGATAAGATGCGTGACAATGAGCGCGGTTGTGAGGCCCCAGAGCAGAACATTGATCAGCATCGGACGATCTTCCAGCAGCACGGAGTCGGGAGATTCGCCCAGCGAATGCCGATGCATTAAATACAAATAGCGGAAAATACCGTAAATGACAAACGGGATGGTCGCCATCAAATACTCATGGTTCTTGGCCGTCTCAGAATTGACGGTGTAAAGCGCATAGGACATCAGGCAGGCGGAAGTGACAATGACGATCATCTGATCCAGCATAGCCGGCGAGTATTCTTCCAAAATCCGCCTTGTGCCGCTGGTTCCGGCCTGCTGCGTGGACAAAATCTCGGCGCGGCGCTTGGACAATCCGAGGAAAAGAGCCAGCATGAGGGTGCAGAGGATCAGCCAACTGGAGATGCTGACATCTATTACGAAGGCTCCGGCGACAGCGCGCAGCACGAAGCCCCCGGCCAGGGCGAGTACGTCCACCAAGACGACATGCTTAAAGCAAAACGAGTAACCGAAGGTGAGCAGGAGATATATCAGCGTGACCGCGCCAAAACGAATGCTGAGCGCGAACGAAGCGGCGAGGCTGACAACGCCGAGGATGGCCGCCGCCGTGATTGCCAGCGGCGGCGACAGTTCGCCACTGGCGATGGGGCGGCGGCATTTGCGGGGATGACGACGGTCACTCTCGCGGTCCGTGAGATCGTTCACCAGGTAGACAACGCTGGACAGCAGCGAGAACAGCAGAAAACCCAGGGCCGCATTGCGAAACTCAATGGCCGTGGGTTCTGCGTGTTTCTGATCCAGCGTAAACAGCAGTCCGGCGAACAGCAGCAGGTTTTTGGTCCACTGCTTGGGCCGGAGCGAAACCAGAAGGGCCAGGATCGGCCCTCGGCGGCGCGGCAGCATCACGGTTTCAGCGTTGCTCAGGGGGAGCGCCATTCGGGAATTGCCCTTGCAGGAACTGGCCTTGCGGCTCCGCATCGGCCACATGGATTTTTTTGGTCGCGGTTACGGGCTGTTTGATGCCATCCAAGTCGCTGACAGTGAGCGTGACCGTTTCATCCACCCCGGCAGTGGAAAAAGTGGGCGTCGCCGTGAGGCCCTTGGTCGGCGAGGCGGCAGTGGCCGAACCGAAGTTCCAGGAATACTTAAGCGCGCTTAATCCGCCATCCACTTTGGCGCGCAGGGTGACAGGAACATCAGGGCTGGCCGTCTCGGGACCGTCAATGCTGGCCGTGATCGGAGCAGTATCCGTCGCCAGCCTCATGCGGCCAATGTAGAAGACGCCGAATTGATCGCCGCCAATGGTCACGCTTTTCAGGCCCGATTGCGACCCGGCCGGGAGCTTCAGGGTGGAAAGCGGGACACTGACGCTGTACCAGCCTTCCCCGACCGTGGGGTCAGAGACTTCCGGGATCGGGCGCAGAACATCAGCCTGGCGTCCATCCGCCAGGGTAAAGATCAGGTGCAGTTTGGTGACGAGGGGAATGCTGGCCCGCCCGCCGGCATCTTCGGGCGCAGTCTGACCGTCGGGCGTGGTCCCATCCGGCTGCCGGCGCCGATTCCGCCTGCCCCGCCCGCCCGGATATTGACCGGGGTAATTTGTTTGCCCGCCAGGATACTGTGCGCCGGGATACTGGCCGCCCGGCGATCCGCCGGGATATTGGCCGCCGGGGTACTGACCGCCAGGATACTGGCCGCCGGGGTAGGCAGAGCCAGGGCCACCTCCTGGAGCGGCAGAATTGGGATCCGGCGTCGTTTCTGCCCCCGGCAATGTGCGCGGATCGTAATGCAGAGTGGGCGCCCCCCGGCGAATCGTGATCTGAAACACGCGGCCTGCCTCGTCGGAATTCAGCGGTATCGGCGCGGCGAAAGCGAGATGCGCCCCCTGGTACAGATCCAGGGTGGTGACTTTGAGGGAGTGACCGCCGAACAGGTAGACTTCGGCGCTGTCCTGGCCGCTGCCCGCTCCCCAGGCAGCGACTGAAAGGCCGGCGGTGGCGGCCGCCTTGCCGTCATAAAGCAGGGTTTCGGGCGCGGCGAACGCGCTGGACGCTGCCAGCAGCATCGGCAGCAAGAAATAAACAGGTTTTGCCATCAGAATAAGCCTCATTAGTGTATGTCGCGGATTTGCACCCGCTCAATATGAGTCGCGCGTCCTGTCGCGGCGTCTACATCCGCCACGATGCCGCAGAGAACAACTGCGCCTCCCGCGACCTCGAAGCGGTGCGGGATCTGTGTCACGAATTTTTGAACGCTTTCGTGTGCATTCATGCCCAGGATCGAGTTCTGTGGGCCGACCATGCCGACATCGGTGATGTAAGCCGTGCCGCGCGGCAGAATCCGCTCATCCGCCGTTTGAACGTGCGTGTGGGTGCCGACAACGACGCTGGCCCGGCCGTCCAGATAGTAGCCGAAGGCGTTCTTTTCGGAAGTCGCCTCGGCATGAAAGTCAAAAAATGAGACCGGCGTCTGGCCCCGAAACGCTTCCAGAATGGTGTCGGCCAGGCGAAACGGATCGTCCAGCGGGTCCATGAACGTCCGGCCCAGCAGATTCGCGACCCCGACTCGCCCGGCGCTGCCGCGGCAGCAAAAAACGCCGTAGCCTTTACCGGGCGTTCCTGCCGGATAGTTCGCGGGGCGCAGCAGGCGCGGCTCCTGGTCCAGATAGTCCATGATGTCGCGCTTGCTCCAGGTGTGGTTGCCCAGTGTAATGGCGTCCACGCCCGCCGCCAGCAGACGCCGGGAAATATCCGGCGTGATGCCCAGTCCCGCCGCCGCGTTTTCCCCGTTGACGATGACAAAGTGCGGCGCGTACATGTCATGCAGAGTCGGCAGCATTGTCTGGACGGCGTCTCTGCCGCTTTTCCCGACAATATCGCCGAGCATCAGTATTCGCACTGTCTTCGGTCTTTCTAATCGGCCGGCAGCCCTTCCCTACTTCGCGTAGTTAATGGCGCGCGTTTCCCGGATGACCGTTACTTTGATTTGACCCGGATAGTCCATTTCTTCTTCAATCTTTTTCGCGGCGTCGCGGGCCAGTTTGTGCGCGGCGGCATCGTCCACCATTTCCGGGCGGACCATCAGGCGAATCTCACGGCCGGCCTGCACGGCGTAAGTCTTTTCCACGCCGGGGAACGAATCGGCGATGGTTTCCAGCTTTTGCAGGCGTTTGACATAGCTTTCCAGCATCTCGCGGCGCGCGCCGGGCCGAGCGGCGGAAATCGCATCGGCGAGCTGCACGATGACATCTTCCACCGTGTCCATCGGAATCTCTTCGTGATGCGCGCCGGCCGCGTGGGCGGCGGCGACAGACTTTCGCCGTAGCGCAGCATCAATTCCTGCGAAAGAAGCGCGTGCGGCATCTCTGAGTCGGGAACGACTTTGCCCAGGTCGTGCAGCAGGCAGGCCCGCTTGGCGACCGTGACGTTCGCGCCGAGTTCCGCCGCGATGCTGGCCCCGATATGGCAGACCTCAATGGAGTGATCCAGCAGGTTCTGACCGTAAGAGGTCCGGTAACGCATTCGCCCCAGCAGTTTGACGATCTCCGGGTGCAGTCCCGTGACGCCTGACTCCATGACCGCGCGTTCCCCGGCCTGCCGCAGACTTTGCTCGACTTCCTCCTGCGCTTTGGCAACCGTCTCTTCGATGCGGCCCGGATGAATGCGGCCATCTAAGATGAGCGCCGTCAGAGCCAGCCGGGCGACTTCACGGCGGACCGGGTCAAACGACGACAGCACGACCGCTTCAGGCGTGTCGTCAATAATCACATCCACGCCGGTCAGCGTCTCAAACGCGCGGATGTTGCGCCCTTCGCGTCCGATGATACGGCCCTTGACATCATCCGAGGGCAGCGGGACGACCGACACCGTTGTCTCGCTGACATGGTCGGCGGCGATTCGCTGAATCGCAATCGTGACGATGTTGCGGGCGCGCTTTTCGCCCTCCACACGCGCCTCAGCCTCAATTTGCATCACGAGACGGGCGATGTCGTGCCGGGCCTGATCCTCGACTTCCTTCAGCAGAACCGCGCGGGCGTCTTCCAGGCTCAACCCGGAAATGCGCTGAAGCTCCGCTTTCTGCTGTTCCTTGGTATCCCACGCTTCCTGCAAGTGCTGATGGGTCGCGCGCTCCTGAACGGCCAGGGCCTCGCGCTGCCCATCCAGGCTGGACAGTTTATCGTCCAGCGCTTCTTCTTTTTGTGCCAGTTTTCGCTCTAACCGTTGCAGTTCGGCGCGTTTGTCTTTGTTTTCCTGTTCAAATTCCGTTCGGAAGCGCAGGGCCTCCTCGCGGGCTTCGAGCAGCAGTTCCTTTTGGCGCGTTTCGGCCTGTAGTTTCAGTTTTTCCCGCTCGGCATTGAGTTCCACCTGCTGTTTTTGCAGTTTGGCTCGCTGCGGCTGGACATAAAAGAGAAGTGTTCCCCCCAGCGCGGCCAGGGCCGCAACAGCGAGAATCACCCAAATCGTAATAGGCATCGTTCCCTCACCCCCAAATTGTAGTATTTGCTTTGAGGTTGAGCGGACGGTTTTTCGTTTTCTAAGACAAGTGATCTCCAACAGACGATAATGTCTCGTGTCACGCTTTCCGTTGAGTTTCTGGCGAACTCAGAAAAGCTAATTCGCTATCCTCTGCGTCTTTTCCTGCTCCATTTCCAAAATAATCCGCCGCCGCACCGCACCCATTTGACATTGAACCATAGAATCATGTCAAGCCATTTTCAGGCATAGGTTGCGCCGATGGCGTTCATGCGAAAACTCGTTTCGTCTTTAGCATCAAAATTTGAGTAATAACCAATGGCCGACTTGACATCTTCTGCACTTGCATCTTCCACTTCAATCTGCTTCAGGATATGTTTGCAATGAGCGAAATTTTCTTCATCGGTCTCTGGAATGAACCCGTCAAATACTTCCGAAGGATCCATAAGAAGACATTTGCCCGAACGCTGTACTATCGTCTCCACAAAATCGTTAAGAATAGCCTCAGAACCAAATGGAGAAGTTGCTATCTTTAACAACAAAGGCTTTCTCTCGGCGAATGTCTCTAACGTTCTGGCTTTCTGCGCGAAGAACCTGATTTCCTGCCAGTGTGACTTATCGGAAACCACATCAATCATTTTTACATCGGAAGGGCGAAAAAGAAAGAACCAAGCATACGGGATATTCCATCGGGAATCGTAGTAAGGTATATCGTTTCGGCTAGGACGCATCCAATTTGCCGGATTATTATAGTCATCGCTGTCTAGACTATACAGATATGCCCTGTTTGCCATTCTTCACTCTGCTCCAATGCAAACCTCCGTAAAACGGCCCAACTCATATTGTGCCGCACTCCTGCGGCATTACACGTCATAACAGCGGCTTTTGCCGCCCTGCGTTACTCTTCTTCCTCACCGAAGTCTTCTTCGCCCTCGGCATCGCCGGGCGCGGGCAGGGCTTCGCGGGTCACACGCTTGACCGTTTCCCAGCCAAAGCCGCGCCGCTGCAAGAAGCCCATCAGTTTTTGCCGCTCCGATTGCAGGGCTTCGCGCTCGGTCGGCACGAGCCGCACTTTCTTTCGCGCCGCAGCGCGGGCCAGGGCCAGTTCATCATCTTCCGAAACGCGCTCCACGGCTTCGGTGATCTGGTCTTTGGCGACGCCTTTGCCGAACAATTCCTGCGACAGCCGCCGTTTCCCGACAGGCCGACTGCCGCCGATACGGGTCTTGGCTTCCACCCATTGCGCAGCAAACTGGGCGTCATCCAGCAGGCCCAGGCGGGTCAACTTTTCCGTGACCTGCGCGATCACACTTTCATCATACCCTTTTTGCGCCAATCGCGTTTCAATCTCGCGCTTGGCCCGTGCGCGGACTTCCAGCAGGACCAGGGCAGCCTCAGTCGCCTTGTGGACTTCTTCGGCCCCGGCGACTTCGCGCAGCCGCTCCGGCGTGATCTCTCGCCCGACGCGCAGGTTCAGGTCGGCGGCCACAGTCTCCCCTACCCCGATGACGAACTGCCCGTCCACAAAAACATTCAGACGGCCCTTGCGCCGCTGGGGTTCAAGCGCGGAAATTGTCGGCATTGCCTTCCTCCTGCAATGCCGGCGGCACGGCTCGGCGAACGGCGCGGGGCAGGCCATGCACCACGAGGGCATGGGAGGCCCCAATCATCTCCGTCAGCACGTCGTCGGGAAGGGAGCCGTCCAGAGTGAGGGTGTTCCAGTGGCGCTTGTTCATGTGCCAGCCGGGGCGGACGGCGGGATACTCGGCCCGGTCAATCTCATTGTCGCCCGGATCGCCCTTCAGCGTGAGGCGGATCGGATCCTCATCCATGCTTGTCACGGCGAACATCTTCCCGCCCACCTTGAAGACGCGAACGGCCAGTGAGAACGGGTATTCTTCGGTTGCGCCCGGCAGCGCGGCCAAACGGCGGCGCAGGGCTTCGTGGGGATCATTCATAATGTGAAATGCGGGTTGTAAATCACGCCCAGCACGTTCCCGAACGGGTCGGTGACGGAGCCGAGACGGATACCCTCGCCCACATCTTCAGGCGGCATCCGCGCGGTCGCTCCCAATGCTAAGAGGTTGCTATAAGCAGCCTCGGCGTCCGGGACGCCCCAATAGGTGATCGTGATGTCATCCTCGCCCTCGGCGGGCAGCAGCCCGAGTTCGTAGCCGCCGACATTGAAGCCGACATAAAACGGCTGGTCAAAGTAGGGGGGCTTGCCAAGAAATCTTGGCGTACCAGGCTTTGGCCGCGTCCAAATCGGCCACATGATAAACGACTGTTCGTAATCCTTCCAGCATTGGTGTCCCTCTTATTCCCGGAGTGAATCGCTCAATGGGTCGTATTCCCTATCCCTGCCCCACCTTCCAACCTAACTAGAATCTGCGCTCTCAGCTCACAGCCTTTTTCACAATCGCGCCGATCTTAGCCTCGTCGGCGGCGGTCAGCTCCGTCAGCGCGAAGGCAATCGGCCATAGGGAGCCTTC
This sequence comes from uncultured Armatimonadota bacterium, assembly GCA_963771575.1. GTDB lineage: Bacteria > Armatimonadota > Armatimonadia > Armatimonadales > Capsulimonadaceae > JANXMY01. The sequence continues at coordinate 188,127 of CAVYTV010000002.1, read as the reverse complement.
ATCGAGTTTCGCCGCGTCATTGAAGCCGAGCGTCATGTATCTCTCCTTGAACTTGTCTGCGCCGCGGAAGAAGCAGAGGACCTTGCCGCCCTTGTTGGCATACGCGGGCATCCCGTACCACGTTTTCGGCAAGAGGTCGGGAGCACTCGCTTTGATAACCGCATGGAGCCGCTCACCCATGGTGCGGCAAGGCTCAGGCATCGCGGCGATGGCCGCGAGGACCGCGGCCTCATCGTCGGCCTTCTTATCCTTTACCGGCATAGCATAGCCTCTTTTCTGTCAGAGTTGCCGCGCAACAGCCGAACCTTCGCAGCGCACACGGGGGGACGGAAAGCCGTCCCCCCGACTTCTCTACTCCGCCGCGCCGACGGTGAGGATTTCGGCGGCTTTTTCGTCGCCGCGGATGGTCGTTCTCGATCTCGTCCATCATTTCGGGATGCTCTTCCAGGAACTGCTTGGCGTTCTCGCGGCCCTGGCCGATGCGGGTCTCGCCGTAGGTGAAGAACGAGCCGCGCTTCTCGATCAGGCCCATTTCCACGCCGATGTCGATGATGCTGCCGGAGCGGGAGATGCCTTTGCCGAACATGATGTCGAACTCGGCCTGGCGGAAGGGCGGGGCGACCTTGTTCTTGACGACCTTGACCTTGACCCGGTTGCCGACCATGTCCGTGCCCTGCTTCAGCGTCTCGATGCGGCGCACGTCCAGCATGACGGAGGCGTAGAACTTGAGGGCGCGTCCGCCGGGCGTCGTCTCCGGGTTGCCGAACATGACGCCGATCTTTTCGCGGATCTGGTTGATGAAGATCGCCGCCGTGTTGGTCTTGGAGATGGAGCCGTTGAGCTTGCGCATGGCCTGGGACATCAGGCGGGCCTGCAGGCCCATGTGGCTGTCGCCCATCTCGCCCTCGATCTCGGCTTTCGGGACCAGCGCGGCGACCGAGTCCAGGACGACGACATCGATCGCGCCGGAGCGGACCAGGGCGTCCATGATTTCCAGGGCTTCTTCGCCGGTGGACGGCTGGGAGATCAGCAGCTTGTTGATGTCCACGCCCAGGTTGCGGGCATATTCCGGGTCTACGGAATGCTCGGCATCCACGAAGGCCGCGATGCCGCCCGCCCGCTGCGCCTCGGCGACGATATGATAGGCGATGGTGGTCTTGCCCGACGAATTCCGCGCCGTGGATCTCGGTGATGCGCCCGCGCGGCACGCCCCCCACCCCGAGCGCAAGGTCCAGGGCGAGCGAGCCGGTGGAGATGGCCTCCACGGTCATTTGGGGCGACTCGCCCAGGCGCATGACGCTTCCTTTGCCGAACTGCTTTTCGAGCTGGGTCAGCGCCATTTCGAGGGCTTTGTCTTTATCCAATGGTTTCTCCTTAGAGGCCCCCGGCCCCCAATAATGGGGGAGTAGGATAGGCCGATGTTTCTCTGGTTCCCCCATTACTGGGGGTTAGGGGGTTTCTTCCCAAAGGGAACGTCTGTACGATATTGTACCTTGCTTTGCTTTCTTTTGCGCGCTGTTCCGCGGAAAGAGTTTGCATGAGAACAAAGCGAGAGATTTGCCATGAAGGGAACGTCTGTTCGTCTACGATAGGAGCATTGCACTCTGCCTCCCTGCCCCCGCCTCGGCGTATGCGCGCTACTGTGATGTGCGGTAGATACAATCTGTCTTCGCGTTTAAAGCCGAGTTGCCCACATGCGCGATCCAGATTCTCAGCAAGATCATTGATCCCTGTATTCCTACGAACACCCATCCAAAAGACGCGCTTTGTGCGATCTGTCGGAAAAGCGCCGGGAGCGGCCAGCGTCAGGGCGAAGGGCAACGATTGAGCAGCGACCGGAGTAACAGCGGAAATAATGCTTTGCTGACATTCTTCTGGAATGTCTCCCAGAAACTTTAATGTGATGTGGTATTCTTCGGGCATATACCAATGCATATTCTCTCGGAGTGCAGGCTTCCAGAGCCTTACTACTGCGCTTTCAATGTATTGCTTTACTTCCTGCGAAACCTCAACGGCGATGAAGTAGTTCATGCCTTCTGCCCCTGTTGAAACTGCTCGCCATTCGGGTTCATCAGGAAGCGGCGGACAAGCGCGAGAGCGCTCTGCGAGGCACGGTAGCCGATATCGGCGCGGCTGCCGAGGAAATGATGATGCTCGGAGATCACGCCGCCGTCCCAGGCAAGGCCGACGTGCACAGTTCCCACGGGTTTTGCGTCCGATCCCCCACCCGGCCCGGCAATTCCGGTGACGCTGACTCCGATGTCCGCGTTGCCTGCTTGCCTTGCGCCGACTGCCATCGCCTGCGCCACTTCCGGGCTGACAGCCCCCACCCGCGCGATAACATCTTCCGGCACTTGCAGGAACTGCGTTTTGGCATCATTGGAATAGGTGACCAAACTTAATCCGAAAACCTGCGACGCATCTGGGACATCGGTAATGCGTTTGGCAATCAGTCCGCCGGAACAGGACTCGGCGACGGCAAGGCTTTGACCCAGAAGCTTCAGCAGGCCGACGACGATACTTTCTAGGGTCTCATCGTCCACGCCATACACAGCATCGCCGAGGCGTTCGCGCAAAGCCTCCTCACGCGGCGCAATCAGGGCGAACGCTTCTTCCTGCGACGGCGCGCGGGCAGTAATCCGCAGATGCACCTCGCCGGTTTTAGCATACGGTGCGACGCTCGGATTATCGGATGTCATTAAATCGCGTACAAGTTCTTCCACTTGCGACTCACCGGTCCCGATTATCCGTAAGGTACGGGACTGGATCACGGCGCGCTCACCCGCAGTTCTCTCCCAAAGGAACGGTACGACGCTCTCTTCCACCATTGGGACGAATTCATTGGGCGGTCCCGGCAGGCAGATGACAATCTTGCCTTCTTGCTCAAAGAGCGCGCCCAGCGCAGTTCCGTTGAGATTAGGCAGTCCTCGCCCCTCACAGGGAACAAGCGCTTGCTTCCAGAAACTCTGCGGCACATTCTCACGGCTGCCCACGCGCTGTAAAAGCCATTGAATATGTGCTTTGTCTTCCATCAAAGTAGCACTTAGCGCCTCAGAAACGGCTTCTTTAGTCAAATCGTCCGTGGTTGGCCCCAGCCCGCCAATGGTAATCACCAGATCGGCGCGTGAGAGTGCCAGTGTCAATGTCTGATTCATTCGTGCGGGATTATCACCGACCGTCGTGCGAAAATAGACGGCGACGCCAGCGCGTGAAAGCACCTGCGCCAGATAAGCGGCATTGGTATCTACAATTTGCCCCAGAAGTAGTTCCGTGCCAACAGAGATGATTTCAGCGATCATGACGATTTATTGACATCCTTAAATTATACAACTCTTGAGTCTTTCATTGCGTCGCCGCAACTATAGACCAGAGAGTTTGCATCGTATAAATACGACTCTAGAGTTGTAACTTGCGGCGACGCAACTTTCATGGGGAGTTCAATCGCCGCAACTTTTAACCGACAATCCGATCAATAATGGTTTCCAGTTCGTCCATGTTGGAAAAATCCACGGTGACAATGCCTTTTCCAGTGCGCCCATTACGAATCGTGACCTTCAAGCCGAGCGCACTGCGGAGGCGGTCTTCAATGGCTTTGAGATGGATGTCATTTTCCGGCTCCAAGTCCTCAATCGCAGCGGCGCGGGAGGCACAGGTGGGGGAGATTGGCTCCTCCTGTGCCCGGCGGCGAGATTCCGCGACGCTGATCCCCTGTTCTATCATCATTCGCCAAAGCGCCTGGCGTCGTTCTGTAGAGGCGACAGAGAGTAGAACTTTGCCGTGATCCATACTAATCTGTCCGGCAGAGATGCTGTCCTGCATCTCTGAAGGCAGGCGCAGAAGGCTCAAGGAATACGCAATCGTGGACGGCGACTTGCCTATCTGCCGCGCCAGTTCCACCTGGGTTAATCCAAACTGGTCTAAAAGCTGCTTGTAACCGCGCGCGGCTTCCATCGCATTCAGGTCCTCACGCTGAATATTCTCAATCAGAGCGACCGTCAGCGAGTCTTCATCGGTCATTTCACGAACAACGGCAGGAATTCTTATCAGGCCTGCTTGCTGCGCGGCGCGGAACCGGCGTTCGCCGGCAATCAATTCATACTGCCCATTGCCACGCGGGCGGTACCATGATCGGCTGCAAGACGCCATGCACGGTCACGGACTCGGTCAACTCCTGCAACGCAGTGACGTCAAACTCGGTGCGCGGTTGATAGGCATTCGCCACGATCTTGCTCAATGGAATCTGCTGGACGCTACTTTCCGTTTCCACCGGGTCAGGGGCGGGTGGGGGAGGGGCAGGGGTAACAGACGCAGCCGGGCTAGGACGCTCCATGACCGGCGCTTTGACGGTCGGGGGGATGAGAGATGATAGCCCGCGTCCCAGGCGGCTCTTTTCGGTGACTTTACTATTCTTTTCCAAGTGCGATAACCTCCTGGGCCAGTTCAGCATAGGCGACGGCTCCTTTAGATTTAGGATCGTAGAGGGCAATCGGTTGGCCGAACGAAGGCGCTTCGCTCAGACGAACATTGCGCGGGACAATCGCCTGCGCCACCGCCTCGCCGAAAAACTCACGGACTTCTGCGACCACTTGCCGGGAGAGATTGATGCGCTCATCATGCATCGTCAGGACGACCAGGCCGACTGACAGTTTCGGGTTCAAATGATGCTGGACGCGCTCCACAATATTCATCAACTGCGAAATGCCTTCCAGCGCGTAGTATTCGCATTGAATGGGGATCAGAACGGCATCTGAGGCCGTCAGGATGTTAAGGGTGAGCAGGCCCAGCGAAGGAGGGCCATCAATAAAGATGTACTGGTAGTTTTTCTCAATCGGCTTTAAGACTTTTTTCAGGATCGTTTCGCGCGACAGTTCCTGAAACATCTCCATCTCCGCTCCAGCCAGATCCAAAGTTGCCGGCGCCAGATCCAGTCCGGGGACGCCAACGTCTTTTAAGATAACATCCGCGATGGGGACACCTCCCGTTAAAGCATCATAGATGCTTTGCTCCACCGTTTCCTTTTGCCCCAGGCCACTGGTCGCGTTCCCCTGCGGGTCGCAGTCAATCAGCAGCACCCGGCGGCCTGCGAGGGCAAGGCTGGTCGCCAGATTGACTGCCGTCGTCGTTTTGCCGACACCGCCTTTCTGGTTGACAACCGCCAATGTCCATGCCATGCGCGCACTCCTTCTTCCAACGAAAGTCTATCCTCCTATTCTCCATTGTGCGCCAATCTCCTGCCTGTGCGGAGAATAAGACGCAAAAAAGCGCGGGAGCCTGTGCTCCCACGCTTTTTACGTGATTTACTTAACCGAACAGATGTACGATTTTCGGGTCTACTGGATGCGGTCCGCATTCGCGCGGCGAACGATCTGCTCTGCAATGTCCGTCGCCGGAACATGATAGCTGCCGCTCTCCACCTGAGTCTTGAGCCGGCTCACGAGGTCGTCGCGCGTTTCCGGCGCGGCCTGGACGGCGGGCAGAAAGCGCGCCGCTTCGGCTTTGGAAACTGTTTTGGACGCAGAAAGCGCCTTCGCCTGCGCGGACAGTTCCACCTGGGCGGCGGGTCCTGATCCCGGCGTCGTCGCCGGAGATGTCTTGACAGCGCCGGATGGAACCGGCGAGACTGATTCAATGCGGCTGGCGCGCAGCGATTCGTCGTTTGAGATTTTCATTGGTCGGTTTGCCCCCTGATATGCCTTGCTTTGCTTTGGGTCGCGGCGCCCGTGACTATTCGCGGACGTCCCATTTACCCGAACGCAGGCGGTGCGGCGGCTTGGCTATCCTAGCAGCGGTGGATACCACAAAAACGGCTGCCTTAGACCCACTAGCTTTGCGTCCTCGTCTTTCGGCGAGTTTGCCCTTCGTCATCTTTGCCCTTGTCGTCACGCGGCCACTGTGGCCGATGACACTCTTGATTATGGCGCACTCTGGAAAGTTCTTTAGGGCGATTTATCCCCTTTCTGAAATATTTTCCGGCAAATTTACCGTACGGTTTGAACCGAGAGGCCGCTGAAACAAGTCGTCTACGGGCATAGTCCATCCGGGAACCGCCGGCTCTGCCTCGGCCACGTCGCCGCGCCGGTAAATCGTCGGCATACTCCGATAATCTGGACGGAATTTTAAACGCGACTTGCCCCGGTTTGGCTCCTGTCGGACTCATGCGAACAATTCTTCCGTGAATGATTTCAGCCTTGCCGTTCTCCGGCACCCCGTACAGGTCTTCCACAAGGCTGCTCCGTTTTGGGACTGGAAATCTGGTCGGCATGAGCCAATTGTACCCGATCTGTCACTTCCCGTGGAAGAGGCTGTATCCCACGCCTAGCATCAGCGCATCTTCAGCGACGGCGATGGCCGGGTCGGGCAGCTTTGTCACCTGGCCCAGCCGACGCCGAAAATGATAAAAGCCAAACGAAGAAGCCAAGGCAGCAATCGCCCCGACTACCATACCTGCCGCCAGCGGTTCGTCCTCGGCCACACAGAGGGCAGCTCCGCACATGCCGCCAAACACGAGCCGGCCAGTCAGCGGCCCCGGCGCAGTGCGCGCCGGCACAAAAGGCAGCTTGTCCCCGACCAGTTCGCCCAGCGCCAGGACCTTGAATGCCGTGGCCGTCTTTGCGGAGCCGAGAAACGCCAGCGGAGACTGCGACAGGGCAGGGGACTGCGCGTGCCTCAAATGGTCGCTGACAAAGGCCGGGGCGGACATGCTCCGCATGCCGGCGATCATCCCCAGAGCGGCTGCTTTGAGATAGGTGTTTTTCATAATTTCCTGACTTGGTTACGCGGCGACAGGCAGTTTTTTACACTGTGCAATGGTCAAGACTTCCTCCTGATGGCGATTTTGTGCTTCCCGCAACTCATAGTGGGATTGCAAGTTTAGCCAGAATTGAGCGCTGTTGCCGAAATAGTGAGAAAGCCGCAACGCTGTCTCGGCGCTGATGCCGCGCTTGCCGTTGAGAATGTCGGCAATGCGGGTGGCGGGCACATGAATGTCTTTTGCCAGCCGGTACGCGGTGATGTCCAGCGGGCTGAGAAATTCTTCCCGCAAAATCTCGCCGGGATGAATGCTTGGCAGTCTTTCCATACTTGCTCCTCTAGTGGTAGTCCACGATTTCCACATCATGGGCGTTGGCTTCGCGCCAGACAAAGCAGATGCGCCATTGATCGTTAATGCGGATGCTGTACTGCCCCGCCCGATCTCGTTTCAGCGCTTCCAGGCGGTTGCCGGGCGGCGTTCTTAAATCCGTCACATCCACTGCCGCGTTCAATATCTCCATTTTCCGCAGAGCCGCCCGCTGAATGTCCTGCGGCAGTTTTCGGGAGACTTCGCCTGCCCATATCCTTGCCGCTTCCTCCGAGTTGAACGAGACAATCACTCCTGTTATGTTACCGCAGCGCGTTAATAATGTCAAGCAGTAATAAAAAGCCCCTGCCTCACAGAAGGCAAGGGCTGATTTTAGTCGTCGTTATGCGCTGCTCGGCACGTTTGCCACGATGTCGGGCGAGGGCGGGGCGGTTTCCATCGTTTTCAGGTGTGCGCTTGGGCGGGCCGTTTTGGCGGGCTTGGGCGCGTCCATCGGCTGCAAGGCGGCGTCTATGACCTCGCTGACGTTTTTGGCGAAGATGAAGGACATGCCCCGGCGCAGCTCTTCCGGGAATGTCTTCGATCAGGTCCTTGCGGTTGCGCTCCGGCAGGATCACCGTCTTGATGCCGGCGCGTTTGGCGGCCAGCACCTTCTCTTTGATGCCGCCGACCGGCAGCACTTTGCCGGACAGCGTCACCTCGCCGGTCATCGCCAGGGCAGGCTTGATCGGGCGGCCCGACAGCAGGGACGCGATGGCCGAGGTCATCGTGACGCCCGCACTCGGGCCCGTCTTTGGGGACGCGCGCCCGCCGGGACGTGAATGTGCAGGTCGGACGTTCTCGTAGAAGTCCGGCTTGATGTGCAGCTGCCTCGGCATGGGCGCGCACATAGGAGAGCGCGGTCTGCGCCGACTCCTTCATCACGTCGCCCAAGCTGCCCCGTCAGTTGCAGGCCCTTGCCGCCGTCCATGCGGCTGGCTTCAATGAAGACGACATCGCCGCCGACCGGGGTCCAGACCAGGCCCGTCACGACGCCGGGCTGCTGCGGTTCGCTCCGCCACTTCCTCGTACTCGAAGCGCGGCGAACCCAGATATTTCTCGACCTGCGCGGCGTCAATCGTCATCGGTCTCGGTGCGGCCTTCGGCGAATTCGCGCGTCGCCTTGCGGCAGACAGCCGCGATCTCGCGCTCCAGAGACCGAACGCCCGCCTCGCGGGTGTAGCCACGGACAATGGCTTTGACGCCCGCCTCCGTGAACTGCACTGCTCAGCTGTCAGGCCATGCTCGCCGAGCTGCTTGGGGACCAGATGGCGGATGGCGATCTGGGTCTTTTCTTCCTCCGTGTACCCGGACAGTTCGATGATCTCCATGCGGTCGCGCAGGGCCGGCTGGATGGTGTCCAGCTGATTGGCCGTGGTCACGAACAGGACGCGCGACAGGTCGAAGTTGACATCCAGGTAGTTGTCGCGGAACGTGCAGTTCTGCTCCGGGTCCAGGGCTTCCAGCAGGGCCGAGGACGGGTCGCCCCGGAAGTCCGCGCCGACCTTGTCGATCTCGTCCAGCACGAACAGCGGGTTGTTGGTTTCGGCCCGCTTGATGCCCTGAATGATCTGGCCGGGCAGCGCGCCGATATAGGTGCGCCGATGGCCGCGAATCTCGGACTCGTCATGGACGCCGCCCAGCGAAATCCGCACGAACTTCTTGCCCATGGCCCTGGCGATGGACTTGGCGAGACTGGTCTTGCCCACGCCGGGAGGGCCGACCAGGCACAGGATCGGCTGGCGCAGGTCGCCTTCCGGCTTGAACTTGCGGACCGAGAGATACTCCAAGATGCGGTCCTTGATCTTTTCCAGGCCGTAATGGTCCTCGTCGAGACGTCTGCTTGACGCTGGGAATGTCCAGGTTGTCCGCGCGTGGACTTGTCCCAGGGCATGGCGACCAGCCAGTCCAAGTAGGTCCGGGTCGTGGTGTAGTCCGGGCGCGCCCGGCGACATGCGCTGCAGGCGGTCCAGTTCCCGGTTGGCCTCTTTCAGGGCGTCTTCGGGCATGTGCGCTTCGTCGATCTTCTTGCGAAGCTCGTCCATCTCCTCGCCGCGCTCGTCGCCCTCGCCGAGTTCCTTCTGGATCGCCTTGAGCTGCTCGCGCAGGTAGTACTCGCGCTGGGTCTTGTTGATCTCCTCGGACACCTGCGACTGCAGCTTGGAGCCGAGTTCCAGAACCTGCAGCTCTTTGGTCAGCAGTTCCATCAGGGCGTTCATGCGCGCCTTGAGGTCCACAGTCTCCAGAATGCTCTTGCTTTTCTTCGGCGCCGATCGGCATGTGCGCGGCGATCAGATCGGTCATCACGGCAGGGTCGTCAATGGACGTCGACAGGCCGGCCAGTTCATCCGGCATGTTCTGGGACAGCGCGACGATCTTTCTGGAACAGGTCGCCGATGCCGCGCTTGAGCGCCTCAATCTCTACCGCGTCGCCCGGCAGCGATCTCAGTCTTGGCGTCGATGACTTTGACGCGGGCTTTGAGATACGGCTCCTCGCTGGTGATCTGCTGGATCTGGATGCGCGCGATGCCCTGGACGATCATGCGGATGCCGTCGGGGACCTTCGCCATCATGCGGATGACGACGGCGACGCCGATCGGGTAAATGTCGGCAGCCGTCGGGTTCTCGACCGAGGCGTCCTTCATGGCGACGACGCGCGATGATCCGGTCGCCTCCGGCCACGGCTTCATCTACCAGCTTGACGCTGTTTTCGCGGCCCACGGCGATGGGCGCGACCAGCACGGGAAAGATCACTGTGTCGCGCAGGGGCAGCAGGCTGCAGTTCTTCGGGGATGGGCGGGTGGCCTTCCCCTTCGCTGTTGATCTGCTTGACGATCTGCTCGGCGACCTCGCCTTCAATCGGCGTGTCTTCGGCGATCGCGTCTATCGGCGTTTGATATTGTTGGTCTTCGTTTTGGTTCTGCTCGGACATGATTAGACTTGTCCTCACTCTCTGTCATTGATCGGCTCTGTATTTGTCGGCTCTGCGTCGCTGCTGATCGGAATCATGCGCGACTGCGGCTTCTCGCGACTGCGCGCTTCTTGGGCAGCGTGACCAGCAGAAACCCTTCGCGGTAAGCGGCCTTGATCGCCTCGCGGTTGAGGCGGATGCCGCCCGGCAGCGCGACGGCCCGCTCGAATGGCCCGAAATAAATCTCCAATTGATGACAGCGGATACGTCCGTCGCGGTCGCCCTGTCCCTCGGCGCGCGCGCCGCTGATGTTGAGAATGCGGTCATCGGGCGTCAGTGAAACATGCAGGTCGTCGGCCTTGACTCCCGCCAGTTCCATCTTTAACGATGACGGCGTGTTCGGTCTCATGGATGTCTACCGGCGGCTGCCAGAAGCGTCCCGCCGCCGCCGGTGGGCATCGCGAAAAACCCGCGAAAGGCCTCATCGGACAACTGCTGCATCTCGCGCTCCATCTGCCGGATGATGTCGCGGTAATCATTGAACGCCATAGGTGCGTCTCCTGCCTTTTCCAAAGGGTTGGGATTATCTTACGTTGTTTCCCACCCGCTCGGTTCCTAAACGGTTAATTTCTCTGAAGTTATTTGAGTATGTGACACTCAAGAGATAGAATGCGGAAGGAATGTGATAAGTTCCCGGCGTATCATTTCGTCATGGGACCACTGATGCATTCGCTTGGCTTTTACGCGCTGCTATTGGCTGCTATTTTTGTTGTCGTTTTTCTCTACCAATGGGTATTCTTCTTTCAGCCGCAGAGTATCGGCGTCCGGCATTTCCAGGCTAAACGTTATGCCGAAGCCATCGAGGCTTTTCAACTGGTGCTGAAGCGCCGCCCCCCTTCGGGTATTGAAGCGGACACGCGCCGCCGTCTGGCCGACACCCTGGAAATTTTGGGACGAACCGAAGAAGCCTCCGTGGAGCGGGAGCGGGCGGGAGCGGGCGCCATGAAAAACTTGGCCGATCCGATGTCCCTGATGGCGCAGGGTGACTTGCTAACCCAAAAGGGACGCCATAATGAAGCCTGCCAGTTCTTTGAGCGCGCGATTTCTCTGACTCCGGCCCTGCCGGGTTCGGGCCGGGCGCACATCATGGCGAAACTAGCGCTGGCGCATCATCACGCGGGCCGCTCTGAGGAAACGCTGCGCTGGGCGCAGGCGTCCCTGGCAAATGGACCGGATAAGACGGTTCAAACCCTGATGCACCGCATGGCGGGGATCGGATTCAGTGATGGGGGAGATTTGGATCAAGCCGAGGCGCAGCACCGCCGCGCGCTGGAACTGGCGGAAGCCGCCAGCAAGCCCGAAGAAATCGCCCAAAGCCTAACCCTGTTGGCGAGCATCCAGCACAAACGCGGGCAATTTGAAGACGCTATCGCTGCTTGCCGCCGGGCGCGACAGGTGGCGCACAGCCCAGGCCGCGTGAACCTTGTTACTGAAGCCGAGTGTCTGCGGGACATGGGGCGCTTTGACGAAGCCCGTCCCGTGATGGCACAACGCTCCGAGGGTCCGCATTTCAACCAGCCCTCCGTAGAGCGAAAGATGCAGGCGCTCCGCGCACTGGGCATGGCCTGGATTGAGGCCCGCGCCGAGCAGCCAGACGCAGCAATGGTGCATCTGGAAACCGCCCGCACCGGCCTTCAGGCTATCTCCTCTTCCACCGTCTGGCCGCCGCCGCCCGGCGGCGAACAAAAACTGGCGCTCTGGTGTGACGCCACAATGGTCAACGTCCTAGCGCAGAAGGGGCACATGGCAGAGGCCCGCCGCTTGATGGCAAGTGTGGAAAGCCGAGCAGCTTTTTTTGTCACCGACCACGCCACGATGCGTGGTGTACTCGGCCATCTGGGTCGGGCCACCTTGCAGATGGGCGATCTCGCCGAAAGCCGCCGCTTTTTCGAGTGCTACCGAGATAGCCGCCCCACGCCCGCCATTCTGCCCACGATTTATTTCCACTTCGGCGAGATCGCCCTGCGTCTGGGTGACCGAGAAGAAGCCCGTCAGGAGTTCCAGAAGGCGGTCGCGCCGGGCATCAACAGCCTAGATCCCCGGCGGGCGCAGGCAGGGCTGGATGAAATAGGAGGGTAATGCAAGATGGATGAAGCAAAACGCAAGCATTTGGAAGCAGCGGGCTTCCGAGTTGGCACGGTCGCGGAATTCCTCGGCCTTACTGTGGCCGAGAGCGAATTGATAGAAATCAAACTTTCTCTCACGGACTCCTTGAACGAATGGCGCAGGAGCAGCAGTTTGACACAAAGCCAGCTTGCAGAGCAGATCGGCTCCAGCCAGTCGCGCGTCGCTAAAATGGAAGCGGGCGATCCGCATGTCTCCCTGGACCTGATGATCCGGGCTTTACTTGCGCTTGGCATGACGCGTCGCGAGTTGGCGGAGACTATTTCGCCGCAGATCGTTCAGCCCCGACTGCCTTGAACGGACAAGTCTCGCGCCGCGCTGCTTCGCCCGCCGAAAAGGTTACGAAAATGCGAACGCCGCAGGCTGCCGAAGTATAAATGCGCCAGTAACCTTCCAAAGAGCGGCATCTGCGCGCTTGTAAGGCTTGACGAGCAAAATTCTCATCAAGTGAGAAAATCAGCAAATCGCCTGGCTGCTACCCCCGTGAAACGCTTCCTCCCCTGCTTTCCTGCGATATAATCAAAACAGCGAAACGGAGGAGATCACCATGACACAGCTTAACCCTTACCTCGGATTCCATGGCCGCTGCCGCGAGGCCATGACCTTCTACCAGGAATGCCTGGGCGGGGAACTCACATTGCAAACAGTGGAAGAGTCGCCGGTGGCCGACCAGATGCCGGCAAAGTACGGCCCGCAAATTTTGCACTCTTCTTTAACCAGCGGCAGCCTGACGCTGATGGCGACGGACATGGCGCGGGAAGAACCGATGGAGGGAAATACCGTTTCTCTCTGCCTCAACTTCAACAGTGAAGCGGAGATCACTCGTCTTTTCACCGCTCTTTCTGCGGGGGGAACCGTCACCAGCCCTCTGGAAGTGATGTTCTGGGGCGGGACGTTTGGGACTCTGACCGACAAGTTCGGCAAGAACTGGATTTTGAACTACGACCAAAACGTGAAAGAATAACGTCGGCAAGGCCGAAAGGAAAGACATAATGGCAACCTCGCTCCAGAAATTTCTCGCAGACGCCACTCGCCGCGCTGCCCAGGACATGCTGGATGCCGCGCTGCTTTTGGCCGAAGACAAACGCGGCTGGCAGCCGCTGGGCAAAGGCCGTTCCGCGCTCGATCAAATTGCGGAGTGCGCGATGATCAATCACAATACGGTAGAAATGATCCAAAGCCGCCAATTCCCCGCCACGGATATGGAGGCGTGGATACAGGCAAAACACAAGCTGGCGGAAGACTGGGAAAAGGCCGTCGCTTTGCTCGTGTCCAGCGCCGCGGAGGCCGCAGACACCATTTTGACTGTCACCGATGACGCTCTTCCCATTGAGATCGCTCTGCCCTGGGGAGGGACGTTTACCATGCAGAAAACAATTGCCTACCCTGCCTGGAACATGGGCTACCACCAGGGACAGATCACTTACATCCACACGCTGACCCAATGACTGCCGCGCACAGAAACTGCCGCGCACAGAAAAGGTCTCATCAGACACTAAAGGACATCACAATGGAAGACAGCATCAGCCAGGCCAAAGCGGAATTTGTCCGCGCCAAAGAGCGCATGGCGCGCGCCCTGGCAACCACGCCCGACGACAAACTCAACTGGTCGCCCTCGCCGACCGCCCGAACGCCCCTCCAGCAAGTCGCGCATGGCGCGGGGGCGATTGCCGGCATTCAGGGCATGTTGACCGGCAAGCCATTTCCCTTCGCCAACACTGCCGAATTTGACGCCGCTCTTCGCAGCGACGAAAAAGAATACTCCACGCGCGAACAGGTTCTCAGCCTGCTGGAACAAAACAGCGCGGAATACCTGGCCTGGCTGGACAAACTGACGCCGGAGCAGCTTGCCTCCACATTCCAGGTGCCCTTCGGCCCGCCCACTCCTATGGCTATCGGGATTACCTTTCCGGCTTACCATCTCAGTTGTCATATCGCGCAGATGGACTATATTCAGACCATCTATGGCGATCATGACTGGCATATGGGGGGATAAATGAAAATGGCACAGAACGAGACCCCGCACCCGGAAATCGTGTCGCGAGACGAATGGCTCACTGCGCGCAAGCAGCATCTGGCCCGTGAAAAGGAACTCACCCGGCAGCGCGACCGGGTGAGCGCCGAGCGTCGCCGGCTCCCGATGGTGAAGATTGAAAAAGAGTATGCCTTTGACGGCCCGGAAGGAAAACGAAGCCTTGCCGATCTCTTTGACGAGCGCCGCCAACTGATCATCTACCACTTCATGTTTGACCCGGAGTGGGAAAAAGGCTGCCCCGGCTGCACAGGCTTTGTAGACGCCCTGGGCGACCTGTCAATGCTGAACGAGCGGGAGACAAGCTTTGCGCTTGTTTCCCGCGCCCCACTGGCGAAGCTGGAGGCTTACAAAGCAAGCAAGGGGTGGGGGGTTCCGTGGTATTCCTCCTTCGGCAGCGATTTCAACTACGATTTCCACGTCACGCTGGATGAGAGCGTCGCGCCGGTGGAGTACAACTATCGCAGTAAAGCGGAAATGGACACACCGGGCAAAGGCGAGGCACCGGGCCTGAGCGTCTTTTTCCGCGACGGCGGCGATGTCTTTCACACCTACTCCACCTACGCGCGGGGAGTTGAATCTCTCACCGACGCTTATCCTCTCCTGGATGTCACCCCGTATGGCCGTCAGGAAGACTGGGAGGATTCGCCGCCGGGGTGGCCCCAGAAGCCAACCTACGGCTAGGGCGGGTACAATGGCCCCATGCAGATTTTTTTGGTGCTGGCGCTGGTTCTGGGCGGCGTGGGGCTGACATTCCAGCAGGCGGTCAATTCCCGGCTGCGGGAGGCGGTGGTGTCTCCGGTTCTCGGGGCGCTGATCTCGTTTGTGGTCGGGGGCGTCGCGCTGGGCTTGCTGGCGGCCTTTGGGGCGTTCGGGCGCGGGAAACTGACGGAGCTGGGGCCGCTGCCATGGTGGGCCTGGACCGGGGGACTGTTCGGGGCGTTTTACGTCACGCTGGCCGTGGTGGGCGTTCCTCGTGTCGGCGCAGCCGTCGTGGTCTCCTGCGCTGTGTTCGGGCGAGCTCCTCGCCGCGCTTGCCTTTAACTCGTTCGGCTGGCTGGGCGTCCCCCGCTCTCCCCTGAACATTTGGCGCATTCTGGGCGCCGCGCTGCTTTTCGCGGGCGTCCTGCTGATCCAGTACAAAAAGGCTTGAAAAAGGCTTGCGGGGGTGGGGACCGCGTCAAGCCCGCCGAGTCCGCATTGCCTGCAAGAAAGCGGCAATGCAGGCCGGATCCCACTAAGTCCCCGCCCCGGCCTCTAACACTGCCTGCGCCTGGGCCGAAGTTTTGCCTTTGCGGTAGGGACGGTCGGAGGTCATCGCCGAATAGGCATCGGCCACCGCCATCAGGCGGGCCAGCAGAGGCGTTTGTTCGCCGCGCAGGCCGTCAGGATAGCCCTGCCCGTCCCAGCGCTCATGGTGATGCCGGACCGAGTCCAGCGTCCCTTCCAGCCCCGGCACGGCGGCGACAATCACCGCTCCCATGACCGGGTGCTGCCGGATGGCCTCAAACTCATGCTCCGTCAACGCGCCAGGCTTGCGAAGAATGGCGTCGGGAACGCCGATCTTGCCGACATCGTGCAGCAGCGCGGCCACCGAGACCGTGTGCTGCGTCGCGCTGTCCAGTCCCAGGACGCGCGCGATCAGCAGGCTGTAGGTCATCACGTCTTCCGAGTGCCGACGTGTGTACCGGTCTTTGTTGTCCACGGCATTGACCAGCGCGTCCAGCATGGAAAACCCCTCCAAACCCTGCATCTCGGCCCGCACCTGCTGGGCCTCGCCTTCGGACAGGCCGCCGGTCTTGGCGCGCAGCAGCCGCTCATCGGCTAGCTGCATGACGGCGGAGCGATTGGGAGCGTCGGCAGGAAACAGGGCGACGCCGACCGAGAGGGACAGGGGGATCGCGCTGCCATAGCCGGCGGGCTGGTGACTGACATCGCGCAGGGCGGCGCTCAGACGCGCGGCCACCTCATCGGCGGTGATCTCCGCGCCGACATTGGGCAGCAGCAGGGCAAACTCGTCGCCGCCGAACCGGGACAGCGTATCCTGTGAGCGGCACGCGCCGCGCAGAGCGTCCGCCACCTGACGCAGCACCTCGTCGCCGGTCGTATGCCCATACGCATCGTTGAAGAACTTGAAGTTGTCCAGGTCCAGAAATGCCACGGCCAGGGAAAGGCCGTCTTCCAGCGCACGTTCGGCTTCGTCCTCAAAGCGCTTGTGGAACGCGCGGTGGTTGAGCAGGCCTGTGAGCGGGTCTCGCTCGGCTTCTTCCTGAGCCTGCTCCAGCAGTCGTCTGCGCTCGGTGACATCGTGGTAGGCGGAGAAAATCGCCTCCTCACCATGAAAAACGAGCCGCTGGAAGGAGCCGCTGATCCACAGCGTCGTGCCGTCCGTGCGGCGCAGGCAGCCTTCCCAGCTTTGAACGATCCCGCCGCCTTGCAGCGCCTGCCGGAGCTGCTCCCGGTCGTCGGCATTGGAATAAAACTCCGCCGCCGCATGATCGCCTGGATTGGCCTCCGGCGGCAGCCCCAGCAGGTCGCGGAAATGCTGGTTGATGTACAGCATCCGGCCATCTCCCCAGCGCGTGATCGTCATGGCGACCGGGCTGGCTTCGGCGATGGTCCGAAACCGATCCTCGCTCTCGCGCAGCGCCGCTTCCATTGCCTTGCGTTCGGTGATGTCGTGATACGCAGAGAAGATCGCGCTTTCCCCCTGGTAGACAAAGCGCTGAAAGGACCCGGTGATCCAGACCGACGCCCCATCTCTCCGCTGGCAATGGATTTCATAGTTCTTGACATAGTCGTGTTCGGTCAGCGCGGCCAGCAGCCGCACCCGATCTTCCGGCTTCACATACAGCGGCAGGGTCTGCTGGTGGGAAAGATCGCCGTGGAGTGGCAGCGCGAACATTTCCCGAAAATGGCGGTTGGCGTAGTACAAGAGGCTGTCGTGCCAGTGAGTAATGGTCATCGCGACGGGGCTGGTCTCAGCGATGGTGCGAAATCGGTCCTCGCTCTCGCGCAGCGCCGTTTCCATCGCCTTGCGTTCGGTGATGTTTTTGGCGATTCCAAAGACGCCGGTGACGCTGCCATCAATCACTATCGGGATTTTGGTGACGGACAGCGAAACGCGCCGGCCGCTTTTGTGCCGGATGGCGAGTTCGTCATGCGCCGGCTTCCCCTGCCGGGCGGCTACAAAGGCTGCATCGGCACGCGCTCGATCTTCCGGGACGATCAGATCCAAAAATGGGGTCCCTTGCAGCTCCTCGATGGCATAACCAGTCAGCGCCTCGCAGGCCGGGTTGGCCTCCACGAACCGCCCTTCCAGGTCAAACGTGTACACGGCATCGGGGTTCTGTTCATACAGGGAGCGGTAGTGCTGTTCGCTTTCCTCCAGACGGCGCTGAAGGGCGGCCTCGTCGGCAGGAGCGGGGGTGGAGGGCAGCGGCGGGTCATCATCAGAGGATGTCATGGACGGGTCTCATGGCTTCGTCGTAAGTCGAGCCGGCGGCGAGAGAAGAAATCGTCTGAAAAGAAATCGTCTGAAAAGAAATCGTCTGAAAAGAAATCGTCTGAAAAGAAATCGTCTGAAAAGAAATCGTCTGAAAAGAAATCGTCTGACAGGGCTATCTTACCCTAAATCCGGTGCTTTTGCGGCGGAAGAACCCGCCCGCGACAAGTCGCAGGGCGGGTTTTTAGGCTTTCCGCTTAACGCGCGGGTCGGGAACGGGCGCAGCGCCCTCCCGCAGCCAGTAAAAGCCGCCGGCCGTCAGCGGGCCGAAACTCTGGCGACCGCCGCGCGGCCAGAGAACTTCGCCCGACAGGATCGCCGTCTCCGCCCCCAAGCCGAACGTCAGCCGCGTGTCGCTATGCGAGCAGTAACTCGTGCTGCCATGCACCCACTGCGTCTGCTTGCCCGCTTTCGTTTGAACGGTCACGCGCGCGCCGACCGCATCCCGGTTGGCGTGGACGCCTTCCAGGCGCAGCGTCAACCAGTGGTTCTGGTTGCCGCCGTCATTGCGAAACAGTGTCAGCGGGCCGGTCTGCGAGACCATCACGACATCCAGATCGCCGTCGTTGTCAAAGTCCCCGACTGCCAGGCCGCGCGTCACGCGGGGCAGAACGAGATCGCCCAGCGAATGCAGGTCTTCTGCGAATGTCCCGTTGCCCTGGTTGTGAAAAAGCTGCTGGCTCTGGGCATAGGAGGAGCCTGCCGTCCCCTCATCCATGCGGTCCAGCACATGGCCGTTGCCGAAGATCAAGTCCTTGCGCCCGTCCAGATCATAGTCAAAGCATTCCAGCCCGAAGCCTAAGAATTGCAGGTTGGTGCTGGCGAGGTTGGACTGATACGAGGCGCTTTCAAAGACGCCCCCGCCCCGGTTCCGAAACGCCGACTTGGGCTGACCGGAAAAATTGACGGCAAAGAGGTTTTCCCGGCCCACATTATCCGTGTCGCCCACGCCGATGCCCATGCCCGACTGCGCCTCACCCTGGTCGCCGTAAGCGACCCCGGCAATCGTGCCTTTGTCGGTGAACGTGCCGTCCCGATTGTTGTGGAGCAGGAAGTTCGGCATGGTGTCGTTGGTGACGAACAGATCGGGCCAGCCGTCCTCGTCATAATCCAGCCAGACCGCGCCCATGCTTTTGCCTTGCAGTTTGTCTATTCCCGCTTTCCGGGTTACGTCGGTAAACGTGCCGTCCCCATTGTTGTGAAACAGGGCGCAGTGGCTCGGCTCATAGACTTGCGGGCGGCAGTAGGCAGGCTTGCCGTCCAGCCCGCGACAGGTGCGGTCCAGTTTCGGGGACCAGCGGGCGTAGTGGCAGACAAACAAATCTAAATGCCCGTCGTTGTCATAGTCACCCCAGGAGGAAGACAGCGGCCAGGGCGGCTCGCCGGGCATCATGCCGTGCAGGTCGGCCACGCCGGCCTGTTCGGTGACATCGGTAAACGTGCCGTTGCGGTTGTTGCGGAGGAGGTGATTGCCGCCGTAAGCCGTGACGTAAAGATCGGGCCAGCCGTCGTTGTCGTAATCAGCGACCGAAACGCCCTGCCCGTAGCCGAAGTCACGGTCCAGCCCGGACCCAATGGTCACGTCGGTAAATGTCCCGTCGCCGTTGTTTCGGTACAGGGCGCTGCGCGTGGAAAAGTTCTTTTCGGCAGGCCCCGCGCCGGGAACGGGGCCGCTCTGTACGACAAAGATGTCCAGCAGGCCATCATTGTTGTAATCAAAAAAGGCCACGCCGCTGCCCAGGTCTTCAATCATCAGATGCCGCCCGGTCGCGCCGTTTTGGTACGTCCAGTGCAGCCCTGCCGCGCCGCTGATGTCGGTGAAGCGGACGGGATATTTGGTCAAGAGGGGGGCAGCGGCGACGGCTTTGGGGTCATAGACGGTGCTGACCGGGACAACGGCAGGAGTCTCCACGCCCGGAGTTTCAACGGATGGGGAGACTTTCCCCCGGCAGCCGGGCAGCGCCAGAATGCCTCCGGCCAGTGTCCACAAAAAAGAGCGTCGTGTCAGCATGTCTCATTATGGCACAAAGTCGGGCCGTTCCGCCTGGGCGGCGAGGTCGGGACGACCCGCGCGGCGTAGAAAAGAGGCCAGCGCCGGGTGCGTGCGCGGGTCATGGGGGGCCAGGCGCAGCGCACGCTCGTACTGGAACTGTGCCGGGTGGTATTCACCGTCCGCTTCCTGCAAATGCGCCAGCCGCAGGCTGGAGGTGATGTCGGCGGGATTTGCCTTGACCACAAAGATGAGGCGGCTGATTTCCTCGTGCCGAAGGCTGGCCGCTGTCAGTTCGGCCGCCTGTGCGCCCGCCTCTTTGGTGCGGCCCAGGCGGCTATAACTGGTGACTAACCCATTCATCATGGCCTCGGAAGAAGGAGCCATTTTTTTGCCGGCCAGGTAGAGCGGAAGCGCAAGCGCCGGCTGATTCGCTTTGAGATAAAGCTGACCCAGCATATCCAGAAAGCGCAGATCGTTCGGCTGCCCCTGATGCGCGCGTTCTGCATAATCCAAACCGGCCCGCAAGTTCTCCGGCGTGGCCGGCTTTTCGGTCGCGATCAGGGCCATGAGATAGTCGGCTTCCACGTCTTGCGGGTGCGCCTGCACATAGGGGGTCAGATCGCGCTCGGCGGCGGCAATGTTATGGGCATTGATCTCCTGCCGCGTCACTTCCCGGATGATGTCCGGCGAGTCGGGGATTAGCTGATAGGCTCGCCGTATAGCCGTCAGACCGGCCTCGCGGTGCCGGAGGGTGGCTTCCAGAAATCCATCAAGCGCCAAAACCTGACCGTTATTTGGCAGCAGCGCGGCGGCTCGCCCGGCGGCGGATGCGGCCGCTTCCGTGTCACCAACCGACTGCTCCGCAAGGGCCAGGCGGAGAAGCACCCGTCCGTCGTCAGGCAGGAGTTTGGACGCGGCCTGGTAACAGGTAACGGCCCGGGCAGACTGGTTTCTCTGGGTGTAAATGTCTCCCAACTGTATCCAGCATTGGGGAAACAGCGGGTCTTGCCTTATGCCAAGCAGGCACTCCTTTTTCGCCAGGTCCGTTTGATGCTCCCCGATATAGTTCTTGCCTTTGAGGTAATGACTCATGCCAGGGCGCGCGGGTTGGTGCCAGAACCAGACACTGTATCCTCCTCCTGCGAGGACGGCGACGAGGCCAAGCGCCAAAAGAAGTCGGCGTAACGGATGACTGGGACGCACGGACGGGGAAACGGCAAGAGGAGAGGGACGCCGATGGGATTTAGAACGGGACGACATAAGACGCGAGAAGCGGCGATAACAAAGCCACCGGCAAGGAAGTTCTTGCCGGTGGTCATTTCGCAGGGCGAAGCCTATTGGCCGCGCATAGTCAGGTTGTAGAAGATGCCGCTGCCGTTGGTCGCCAGCAAATTGGCGATCCGCACAGACTTGACATGGCCGTCGCAGTACAGGACAGAGTTCGAGATCAGGTGCTCCGTGCCGGAACACGAACGGGCTATTGTCGTTCAAGGTGGCCGTCTGGCCGCTGCATTGCAGGGCAGGATAGTTGCCGATGGTGGTCGCCGCCATGACAGAGCCGCCGCAGTCCGCTGTGTAGCTTCCCGCGCCGTCTGTCACCCAGACCGTCGTGGCCGGAGCGTTGAGCGATGCCAGATTGTAAGCGACGCCGCCTCCGGGAGTGTTGCCCGGCCCCACATCGGGAAAGGCGCCGCCAAAGTTGTAGGAGTTGATTGAGTAGCTCCCGTAATAGTTAGCATTGGGTGTGGCAGGCTGACCGGCGGTGCCAAGCTGCTGGTAAGGAACGTAGGTGCCCGTCGCCCCGGCAATCAGGCCGCCGCTGTCATCGGGACAGTGGAAGACGCCGGTGCTTTTGACAAAGGGATAGACCATATCCATCCATTTGTACTTGATGCTGGCGGGGTTAGAGTCCGAGGCATTGTAGCCGTTGTTTCCCGCCCATCCACAGACGAGCAGTTCATCATTGTCCTGGCTGTACTGGATCATGGCAAGACCGATCTGCTTGAGGTTGGACTGGCAGGACGCCTTGCGGGCATTTTCGCGGACTTTCTGGAAGACCGGGAAGAGAATAGCGGCGAGAATCGCGATAATGGCGATGACGACGAGCAGTTCAATCAACGTGAACCCGGCTTGTTTTTGTGAGTTTTGCATTTGCATGCTCCTTTTTGGTTTTCCGACAGACGCGGACGATGCGATTGCCAACGACGCGCTTCTGCTGGATATACCTATTATAGTGGCAAACATATCATTTGTCAAGCGATTTTTTATTCTGCACTCCAACACGAACTTAGGGCGCAAATTCATGGCACAAAGTCGGACTGTTCCACCTGCCGGGCGAGAGCAGCCTGATGGTGACGCCGGTAGAAAGCGGCCAGCGCGGCACGGGTGGAAGCGTCATGGGGAGCCACGCGCAGCATTTGAAGGTAGTATCCCTGCGCGCCGTTCGGATTGTTGTCCACCTCTTCCAGATGCGCGAGTTCCAAACCGGCGGCAATGTCTTTCGGGCTGAGTTTGAGCGTGTCCTGCAAGTGTGCGATCCGGTTAATGAGCGTCGTTGTCGTCTGGAGCCGGGCCGCCGCCGCTGCCGCTTGCTGCGGCTGTCCTAATCGGAGATAGCAGGTCATCAGCCCGTGCAGCATCAGCCCGGAGGTCGGCTCTAATCTCAAGCCGGCCTGATAGGCCTGTAAGGCGTCTTGGGGGCGGTTGAGCGCCAGGTAAAGCTGCCCCAGCGTAATGTAAACGCGCAGATCGCCAGGCAGGCCCCGCCGGGCGCGCTCCTCATAGCCGAGCGCCGTTTGCAGAGTTTGCGGCGTCGGCGGCTTCTTCTCGTAAACGACCGCCGTCAAGTGACAGGCCCAGGCATCCTGCGAATGCGCTTGCAGCCAGGGGAGCAGAAGCTGTTCCGCCGCCGGGTAGTTTCCCGAAGTCATTTCCCGGAGAACCAGTTCGTGGAAAAAGTCCGGGTCGTCCGGGCGTAGCGCATGGGCGCGGCGCAGGGCAGTCAGGGCTGCTGGGACATTGTCATTATGGCTTTCCAGCATCCCGTACTGCCCGACGGCGTCGGCGTCATTGGGCAGCAAATCCGCCGCCCGTTTTGCCGCCGCCCGCGCCCTGGCCGTGTCGCCGACCGCCAGGGCTGCGAAGTGCATCTTGAAAAACAGCGCCCCGTCATCGGGCGTGAGTTTGCTCGCCGCCGTGTACTGCGCGTCGGCTTCGGGAAATCGCTTCTGCTGCATGTACAGGTCGCCAAGCCGGACATAACACTGCGGCAAATCGGGGTCTTCCCGAATGCCGGTCAGCCATTCCTGCTCCGCCTGCATCTGATTTCCTGCCGCCGCGTCGGATGCGCCCTGGGCTGCATGGACAACACCGGGACGGGCAGCCTGTCGCCAGAACCAGAAAGCGCCGCTGAGAGACGCCAACGCAAGGACGCAGGCCAGCGCAATCCAGAGGCGCGGGGGGCGCCTGGCGGGGGGAGCAGCCTTACGGGCAGCCAATTTGGTTCGGGAAGACATAAATCTGGGACGCAAAGAAACCGCCGGAGAAATCCAGTGGGACTTCGCCGGCGGCAACGAGACCAGAAGCCGAAAGTGACCTACTGCGGCAGCGGACTATTGGGATAGACAATAGCGCTGCCGGCGGCGTTATAAGTGTAGCCGGGCAGGCTGAGGGCCATCGGATAGGGACCTGTACCCGCATATTTGATGCTCTTGACATGGCCGTTGGTGAACAAGAAATTTGTCGTGTCTTTGCTGCCATGCGGCCAGGTGCCATTGCTGCCATTCCAGCCGATGTCCTGGCCGAGTTGCTGAATGTCTGAACAGCCTCCCCATCCGCCGCACACGGCTCGTTCTGCCAGTCCCACAGTCGCCGCGGGATTGGAAATCTGGGATAGGGCGATGCCGATACTCTTCCCCTGATAATCCAGCAAGTGAGAAGGAGCCGAATAGGAACGCTCCGCAGAACCGCCCGCATCCGCCGTGAGGGTTGCCGGGGCCTGGGGATCATCCGGGCATCTCAAGATGCCGACGCTTTTGGTATAGGGCAAGATTTGGACGTCCCAACTTGCAGGCGTCCCCTGCGGCGTGTTATAGGCGGGATTACCCCACTGAGTGCCTGTCCCATTGTTGTCCGTCTCCTGCGGGTATTTCTCATCGGCATCCTGCGTGTACTGGGTGAACGCCAGCCCCAGTTGCTTGAGGTTGCTCTGGCAGGAAGCGCGGCGGGCGTTTTCGCGGACTTTCTGAAAGACGGGAAAAAGAATAGCGGCGAGAATCGCGATAATGGCGATCACGACGAGCAGTTCTATCAACGTGAACCCGGCACGTTTCTGTGTGTTTTGCATTTGCATGCTCCTTGCGTTGATTTCCGGCACGGGCGAACGGCGTGATTGCCGCTACAGCGTCTCTGTCGGATGTACTCATTATAGTGGCAAATAATATCTTTGTCAAGGCGCATTTGGGACACAAAGAAACCGCCGGAGAAATGCGCGTGGCGTTTCTCCGGCGGAGACGAAAATGAAGCCGAAATCAGTCTATTTTGGCATTGGACTGCTCGGAAATGTCTTTACGCTGCCGTCGGTCTCGTAGGTGTAGCCAGGAAGGGCTAAATCAATCGCGTGATAATCCGTGCCGCCTCCATAACGGATGGCTTTGACATGTCCGTCGGTGAACAGGATGTTCATCGTGTCCTTGCTGCCATGCGGGAACTGCCCACCCGTAAACCCGGTGCCGCTGCCGAGGTCCTGGAAATCCGAGCATCCTTGCCAGTTTCCGGGGGCATTCGCGCACTCGCTCCGTTCAGCCAGTTCAACGGTTCCTGCTGGGTTAGAGATCTGGGCCAGGGCAATCCCAACGCTTGATGGATTGCTGCAATTCGGATTGTAATCCCACAAGTAAGAGGCGATGGCATAGGAGCGCTGCACGGTGCCGCCGGCATCCGCCGTGAGGGCCACCGGGGTATTGGAGTCATCCGGGCATTTGATAACGCCGACGCTTTTGGTGTAGGGCAGAATCTGCACATCCCAGGTTACCTGCGTCCCCTGGGGCGTGCTATAAGGCGCATTGCCCCATTGACATGCCCCGTTGTCTGTGCCCTGGGGGTATTTCTCATCGGCGTCCTGCGTGTACTGGGTGAACGCCAGCCCCAGTTGCTTGAGGTTGCTCTGGCAGGAGGCGCGGCGGGCGTTTTCGCGGACTTTCTGGAAGACGGGGAAGAGAATGGCAGCGAGAATCGCGATAATGGCGATGACGACGAGCAGTTCAATTAAGGTGAACCCGGCTCGTTTCTGTGTGTTTTGCATTTGCATGCTCCTTGCGTTGATTTCCGGCACAGGCGAGCGGCGTGATTGCCGCTACAGCTTATCTGTCGGATATACCCATTATAGTGGCAAACACACCTTTTGTCAAGCGAAAATTTAGCCATTATTAAGCGCCAAACGCTTGTTCGCTTTTGGTACAATGAAAGCAAGGGGGCGGAAAGCGAGACAAAGAGTGTGGCGAACACGAACGGAGCGGGAGGAAAGCGCGCGGGAGCGGCTGGAACTGGCGAAGGCGTTATGGAACTGGACGCCGCATGAGGCGCAGGCGCGGCTATTTTGCTGCCCTGCGCCGATCAAAGTCGCCGCCTGCGGGCGGCGCTGGGGCAAAACGGAAAGCCTGAGCATTGACATCGCGACGCTGGCGCTGCGGGAACCGAGCTCGCGGCAGATCGTGGTCGCGCCGACCGACGCGCAGGCGCGCATTCTCGGCGACGCGATACTGGAACGATTGGAAACGGTCGCGGCGCGGGCCGCACTGGAGCGGCAGGGACGGAACTTGGTCGTTCGCCGCCGGCCGTATCTTCTGCTGACGCTCACCCACACAGCGGCGGCAGGGACGACGGGGCAGGCGACGATTGCCTGCCGGACGGCAGGGCGAGATGGGCGCGGCCTGCGGGGGCTTTGGGCGCACCGGATCATCGTGGACGAGGCGGCGCGGGTCCCGGACGGCGTTCTGGAGGATGTCCTGCCGCCGATGCTGGCGGATCAGGGCGGCGAGTTCCTGCTGGCCTCGTCCCCATTCGGCAGGCGCTCGGCCTTTTACCGGCTCTATGCGCGGGGGGTGGCAGAACCTAACCCCGCAACAAGTTGCGACCCTTCCCTGTTAGGGAAGGGTGAAGCGGTAAGCGAAGAGGGCGCAGCAAGCAGCGCCCCTGCGGATAAATCCTCAGCCCCGGAGGGGCTTTGTGCTCTAGGTAGCCCGGCCTTTCAAGGCCGGGAGTGCGAGACCGTCTGGTGCGAGTCGTTTCAATGCCCGACGACGGACAACGCGGCGCATCTGGACCTGGCCTGGCTTCAGGCGCAGCGGGAGGACATGGGCGAGGCGCTGTACGCGCAGGAATATCAGGCGCAGTTTGTGGATGATTTCGGGGCGGTCTTTCGCGAAGAAGACATTGACGCGGCCATTGCGACCCTGGAAGGCGTGCGGCTGGAACGCGGCGAAGTCGTTTCCGAGCCGGAAGACGGACATCCCTACGTCATCGGCATTGACTGGGGCCGGAAATGGGACTACACCGTGGTCGCCGTGCTGGACGCGGCCCGGTCGCCCATCCGGCTGGTGCACCTGAGCCGCTGGCGCGGGACAGGCTGGGAAACGCAGGCCGTGGACGCCGCCCGGATCATCGCCCGCTTTCGCCCGCGCCGTGTTCTGGCGGACGGCAGCAGCATCGGCGACCCCATCGCCGAGATGCTGACCCGGCAGATTGACGCGCAGATGCCGCGCCGCCAGAACCGGCCGACGGTGGAGCGGTTCCTGTTCGGCGCAGAAAGCAAGCAGGCGCTGGTAGACCGCCTGAATGTCGGCCTGTCCGCCCGCGCCCTGTGTTTCCCGCCGCACCGAACGCTGCTGGCGGAATTGCGCGGCTTTGAGTACGCGCCGGGCGAAGGCAGCCGCCTGAAGACCGGCGCGCGCTCCGGCGGCCACGACGACTGCGTGATCGCCCTGGCGCTGGCCTATTACGCCGCGCCCGATCCCGCCGGGCCGCCGGCGGCTTTCGGCATCCTGCTGGGGTCGCAAATGGGAGGGCAGCGCAGGGCAGGATAAAAGAGAAAGAGGCCCCCCAGTCCCCAATAATGGGGGAGCCGGAAACAGAGCGGGCTTGGCCTGTTCTTCTCTGGCTCCCCCATTATTGGGGGCTGGGGGGCTATTCCGGCTCCCCCATTATTGGGGGCTGGGGGGCTATTCCGGCTCCCCCATTATTGGGGGCTGGGGGGGTCAGCTTGCCATGCGTCTTTTATAGACGGCGCGGTGGCGGCGATGACGGCGCACCCGGTGCACGCGGTGGTGGCGGCGGACAGGACGCTTCGTGGCCCGCACGACCGCCGCCGGAGCGGGCGGAGGCGGAGGCGCGTTCTCCGCAGGCGGGGCAGGCGGCGGGGGCGGGGGAGCAATGACCGGCGGCGGAGCGTTCTGAACCGTCGTCTCCGCGCTGGCATTGCCGATGGGCGTGGTCTCAATGTTCGTCGGCGGCAGGGCCGGGAACGCGGCGTTCAATTGATTGTAGGTCGCTTCCAGCTCGGTCAAAGTCGGCCCGGAGACCGCCTGCGCCGTGGAAATCATGGCTGTATGCGCTGTCCCCAGCAAACTCAAAGACTGATACAGGGCCAGATACTCGTTAATTCGCGCCTGCTCGTCGGACGCATCCAGCACATCGCCCAGACGCAGGCCGTAATCCGAGGCCAGCAGGGCGAACGAGCGCCCTTGATGCACCCGGTTCAAGATCAGCTTGAACGGCAGACCGGTCAGCCGGGCGATCTTGGCGATGCTGGCAATCTCGCCGTCCGAGTAGCCCAGTTCCTGCGCCAGCCGCAAATCCAGATAATCATACACCTGGTTGTTCAGGATGCTGTAGTCAACAGGCCCTCCTGCCATGCTCATACTGTCCATGCTGCCGCTCGTGGTGGTCGTGGTTGAGGACATCGGCGCGTCCTGGGCCTGAGCGACCGCGCACGCGGCCGTCATCAGGACAGTCAAAACGCACAGTCGAAGCCAGTTCTGCACATTGCTCATCTGCACATTGCTCAAGGGAGTTCCTCCTTCTGAAAATTGCGTCGGCGAGCGAGCGGCCGGCGCTGTGATCCCTCCTGCCTTATTGACGGATTTCTCCCAATCTAAACTTACTCGCATGCCTGCTGCAAAAAAACAGGGGAAATGTTAAGAGAATGTTAAGTATTTACCAGTCTGCCACTAGCAAATCCGTGAGTCAGAGTGTATAATAACGCTTGAACGCCATTCAATTCTCACATTTTCAGGAGGCAGCATGAAGACATCACCCCAAAGGACGGCGCTCGGTTCGGCAGCGATCCTGCTTCTGGCCGGCGGCATTGCATTAGGCCTCGCGCCGGCGGCCCATGCCCAGGCGGCTCCTTTCGCGGACACGCCGACCAACCACTGGGCGTATGAAGCCGTCCAGGACCTCGCCAAAAAAGGCATCGTCATCGGCTATCCCGACGGAACCTACGGCGGAAAACGACCCATGACGCGCTACGAGTTCGCCGTCGCCATTGACCGCGCACTTTCCACCGTCAGCGACATGATCAAAGCACAGCAGCCCGGCGCTCCCCCCCGCCGCCTAACACGCCCCCGGTCAGCACGGTTACGCAGGACGACATCAACCGCCTGCAAGCTCTCATTGACAAGTTCCGGCCAGAACTCGACACCATTCAGTCTGACCTCAAAACCGCACAGGACAACATTGACGCCCTCCGAGCCGATGTTCTGGATGCCAAAGCGCTGGCGGCCAAAGCCCAGGACACCGCCAACAACTCCTATGGCTTCGGCGCCAATCGCAAGTTCCAGATCAGTGGCTATATCCAGGCGCGCTTCACCGATGTCAGCGCTGGACAAGGCTCGCAGAACCGCTTCCCCCAGGGAACCAGTGCCATCTCAGGCGGTTACAACGGCAACTATGCCGCAGGCGGCAACCAGTCTACCTTTGACCTGCGCCGCGCCCGCGTCAAGTTCAGCGGTCAGGTCACGGACAACACCAAGTATGCGGTGCAGATTGATACGTCCGGCGCGGTCAGTTCGGGGGCCGGCGCCAACCAGCAGGTGACGGTGCGCGAAGGCTACGTCGCCTACACGGGCGGCAACGGCAACCCGGCCAAAAACGTGACGTTTACAGCCGGCCTGTTCGCCACGCCGTTCGGGTACATTCTTCCGGCGTCCATGTCCACGACCCTGGCCCCGGAGCGTCCTTTGGCCTTCAACGAGAGCGGGGCCGGGCTGTTCAACAGCCAGGACTATGACAAGGGTCTGCAAGTCGGCTACAACACGGGCCAGCAGATCCTGTTTTTGCCGGCGGGTCTGAAGCTGACGGCGGCTCTGGTCAACGGGACGGGTCGCACCAGCGATGCGACGGATAAGTACCGGGATCAGGTGTACCGGATCGCGTACCAGACGCCCAACAAGATAGTTTCGGTGGGGGGTTCGTACTATCTGGGCCAGGTGAACACGCCGGCAGTGACGGGCAACTTCATTGGCCCCACTCCTCCGGGGACGATCACCGGGACGGGGTATCAGTACACAGGCCGCAAGAAGGAGTTGTATGGGGCGGACGCTCAGATTGTCTTCCCGAGCGGGCCGTTTGTGAACGCGGAGTATGTGGGGGGTCTGTACGAGCAGCGCTCTTACTTTGCGTCTCCTGCGGCAACGGGTTTGTCAACAGCGTATGCCAAAGACAACCATGTGGACGGCTACTATGCTCAGGGCGGTTTCACGTTCGGCCAGAGTGGCAATCACCCGCTGACCCTGGCCGGCAGCTACGATGTACTTCGTCGCGGGGAGGGTCCGGCCAATGCCTTCAACAAGGGTGGGAGCGGCTCTTACACGGATGAGAACATCGGCTACGGGGGTCTGTACAATCTGGACAAAGCGACCCGCCTTCGTGTGTGGTGGACGCGGCCTGACCGTGTTTCTCATCTGGCGGGGACGGCGACGCCGCCGCGCTACAGCCTCCTCACCGGAGAAGTACAGGTCAAATTCTAAAGCTCTCAGGGTCCTATCCCGGCTGTGCCTCCGGGATACGGACCTCTTCTCACCCCGCCCCGAACCAATCCAGCAGGCCTGCCTCGGCCTCTGCCGCCCATATCTCGTCAAACAGCGCCTGCGTGTCTTCCAGGGACAGCACGCTCCGCGTCAGCGGGTCCAGCGCGCAGGCATGGAAAGCCAGGCGGCGGTCGCGCTGAAGGACAGCCTGCACGGCCAGTTCCTGCACGGCGATATTGGACAGGTTCAAATGAGCCAGCGTCGGCGGCAGCGGTCCGATATGGCAGGGATGAACGCCCGTCCGGTCGGTCAGGCACGGCACTTCCACGCAGCAGTTCGTCGGCAGGTTATCAATCAAGCCCGCGTTCATGACGTTGCCGTTGAACGCAAAGGGCTTGCCCGTCACGACGGCTTGAATGATCGCGGCGGCGTACTCTTCGGACGGCTCCAGCGACGGCAGCGGGGTGTTTTCGTCTTCCCCCGCCCAGCGGTTTCGCTCCTGGTCGGAGGCAATCCACTGATCGAGGCCGTAACGCTCTCGCAAGGCTTCCGTGCGCCGAAAGTACGGGTGATATTCGGAGCAGTGCCGCGTGGACTCAGTGACAAAATAGTCAAAATGGCGCAGCATTTCAAACCGGACGCGGTCTTTGGCCAGCGTTTCCGGGTCATCCAGACAGGCACGCAGGCGCGGGTACAGGTCTTCTTTGCCGTGCTTGAGCTGCAAAAACCATGCCTGATGGTTGATCCCCGCGACGGAGTAAGTCAGTTCCTCATAGGGGACATTCAGAAAGCGCGCCAGTTCGCGCGACGTTCCCTGGACGCTGTGGCACAGGCCGACATTGGCAATTGTTGAGCCTGCCGAGTGCAGCCAGGTCAGCATCGCCATCGGGTTGGTGTAATTCAGCAAAAGCGCGTCCGGGCAGTGCGTTTCCATGTCCTTGCACACCTGAAGCTGCACCGAGGCCGTCCGCAGGAACCGGAACACGCCGCCAACCCCGATGGTATCCGCCACAGACTGGCTCAAGCCGTATTTCTGCCAGGGCAGGTTCAGTTCCGCCGTAAACGGAAAGCCCGCATACGCCGGCCCGCCCACGGAAACGCTGGTCACGACAAAATCCGCGCCCGGCAGCAGCGTCTGCCGCTCCGTGGACGCTTCCACGCGGGCGTCCAGGCCATGCCCATCCACGATCCGCTGCACATAGCGCCTGACCGCCTCCAGCTTTTCGGGATTGATGTCGCACAGGGCAATCACCGCGCCCTTCTGAAGCGCGGGAAACGCGAGAATGTCGCGCGAAAGCTTGCCGCCGAACTGGCTGCCCGCGCCGATGATCACAACTTTGGTCAAAACATTGTTCTCCCTCAAAGCGCGACTATTCCCCGGCGTTCTGGGTATATCCTCCCCAGACAGATTTGAAAGGAACACGCATCGTGAGTGATAACAGTCCTAACCCGACCGGCGCAGTCGGCCCCAGCCCCGGTCCGAACACCATCCCTGCCGGAGACCCAACCCAAACCGGCGGCGGATTGCAGCCAGGGGAAACCGGCGAGGAAGAAGACCCCAGCGTCGCCAACGCCGGCGGCGTCAATGCGTCCAATGCAGGGAGCTAGAGAAGCAGCACTATGACCCAAAAAGCTGCTTTTTCAACGAACGGAATCTGAGACGATGAAATGATCAAGGGCGCCAAGAGAACTTTCTATAAAATGCCGAGCATCGGGCGCTGGGTCAGGGCATTAAAAGTGAGCCTTCTGGGGCTAGTCTGGATTGGGCTAACCGCCGGTATGAACTGGCTGGCGCACCCGCATCCCAGGCCCGCCGCTTGGGCCCTGGGGTTCTTCCCGCACTTTGAGCGCATCGTCATCGACGCCCGCACCGAGAACAATTCTCACAAGCCGAAGGTCCTGGACCGGTTCTCCCGAGACGGCGTCAACGACCTCGGCAGTCTCGACAGCGACGGGTTCAAGCTCTATCGCACCGCGCAGAACTGGCACCCCTACGTCATTTTCCCACTTTCCAACCCCGGCAATTACGAGGACGCCGTCTCCGCGGACATCAACGGCGACGGCTGGCCGGACATCGTCCTGGGCGGCTGGGGCAATCGGACGATCTGGGCCGAGAACCCGGCTGGCCAGGGCAAGGACCCCTACACGACCTCCTGGAAGGTCCATCTCGTGGATGCGACCCGCTTTTCCCATGAAGTCTGTGCGGCGAAGCTGACCCGCAGCGGCAAGATGGACATCGTCACCACCTCCGGCGTCTACCTGCAAGGCGCGACGGCTGATCAGTGGCAGTTCGTGGACATCGGGAAGGGCGGCCAGGGAACCCAGGTCGCCGACCTGCTGGGAAAGAGGGATGGCTATCAGGACGTGATCTCGGTCGCGCAGGCGGGGGGTCAGAACCGGATCGTCTGGTTTGAGAACCCCGGACACACCGGCGGTGATCCGGCCACGGCTCACTGGCCGATGCATGTGATAGACGCCGATCCCGGTCAAAAGAGCGGCTCCAACAAGGACATGGACGAGATGGCATTCGCCGTCGGGGACATCAAGGGCGACGGCCGGTTGGACCTGGTGGCGGCGAGCATGGGGGAAGGGCCGGACAAGTCCAACGACTCGCACCAGATTGGGGACGGCCTGGTGTGGTACGAAGCCCCGAAGGATAGTCGTTCGGGCGTATGGGTCAAGCATGTGATCGATCCCACGGCAGGCTGGGTTCATGCCTCGTCCATTCAGCTCGCGGACTTCGACGGGGATGGCCTGCTGGACGTCTGTTACGCCGAACAGGACCAAAGCGGGCCGACGTCCGGCCTCGGTTCGGGACGGAACGACGGTGTGCCCAGTCCGCGCCTGGCGATCTGCTACCGCACAGACCGGCAGGGGTGGTCGTGGCGCACTCAGGTCTTAAGTCATTATCCCGAGGCGGGGGCGGGCGGCTTTAACTCAAAGGTGGGGCTGATGGGTCATGACAAGCTGCCCAGCATCGTCACATCGCTGCACGGCGTCTTTGGGAGCGTGAACCCGATCCTTCTCTGGCGTCGGGTCAGCAGGACATCTCCGCTGTCTCCGCAGGAATGAAGACCCCCTGAGAGCACAGACGGCTGTGTTCGGCCCTGCCTGCGGTACAATGACAGGTGAAATGCCTGACTTGACCGACGAACAGCGCGCCATTGTCGCTCACACTCATGGCCCGGCCCTTGTCTTTGCCGTGGCGGGCGCGGGCAAAACGACGGCGATGACCTGGCGCATTGAGCGGCTGGTGCGCGAGGGCGTTTTCCCCGCCCGCGCCATTCTCGCGACCTCGTTCAGCAAAGCCTCTGTGCGCGACATTCAGTTGGCCCTCGCCCGCTGGCCCCACTGCGCCGGGGTGCAGGTGCAGACGCTGCATTCGGTCGGCTGGAACATCCTCAAAGCGGCCCGGCGGCGCGGGCATCTGCCCGACCTGGTGCTGGCCCGCGAAGAAGACAACGCCGAAGGGCATATCCTCACCCAAACTCTGTCCCGCGCCTGGCGGGAGAAAGTCCCCTATGCCGCTGAACTGGAAACGCTGGATCGGCAGGATTTCCAGACCTATGTCGGCGTCTGCAAAGCCAATCTGCGCTACGCCGATTTAGTCCGCGTCGCTCTGCCCCCGTCGGCGCTGGCCCATGCGTCTCAGGCCCCATCCCCACAAGGCTTCCCCTGGTACCGTGATTTATATGCTTTGTATGAGCGTGTCCGGCAGCAAGAGAACGCGCTGACGTTTGACGACATGTTGTTGACAGGCTGGGAATGCCTGCACCGTTTTCCCGACGTGCTGGCCGAAATGCAAAATCGCTTTCAGTGCGTTCTGGTGGACGAGTTTCAGGATGTCAGCCGCGTCCAATCCGAGATGCTGGACCTATTGACTCAGTCCGGTCGGCACTACATGGCGATTGGTGATGACGACCAGACCATTTACGAATGGCGCGGAGCCGATCCCGGATTTATCCTCCGTTTCGCCGCCCGTTACCAGTCAGTTACATACTTCATTCATGACAATTTCCGCTCCCACGCCGCGCCGCTGGCTCTCGCGAACCGCGTGATTGAAAAGAACGTCCGGCGTCAACCCAAGCGCCTGTCCCTGACGCGCGGCTTTGAGGGCAGCGTCAGTGTGCATTCGGAAGTCTCGCCGGAAAGCCAGGGCCGTCATCTGGCCGAACTCATCCGGCAGGAGCGGGACAGCGGACGGCGTCTGGCCGACATCGCCGTCCTGGTCCGCCTCTACGCGCAGACGCCGTATTTAGAACACGCGCTCATTCAGGCGGGCATTCCGTACCATGTCGTCGGCAGCAGCCCTTTTTACGCCCGCCCCGAAGTGGTAACTCTGCTGGATTATCTGCGGCTGGCGGGGGGAGAAGAACCCACCCGGTGGACAAGTCCGCCCCCCTCCCGAAACGGGAGGGGGAAGAGATGTACAGGAGAAGCCTAATTCTTCTCTGGTTCCCCAGAATTGGGGCGGAGGGGCTTCTTCTGGGGATGTCGCTTCCCTCTGGCTCCGCATTGCCAACAAGCCCGCGCGCTACATGCCGCGCGTTTTGTGCGAGGGTATCGCGCAGGCCGTCCGAGCCGGCAGCCCTCTGCCCGATGCCCTAAACGCAGCCGCCGAAAACGCTCCCGAACGACTCTCAGTTCGCCTACGAGACCTGGCCGAAACACTGCGCTGGCTGGCCGGTGCCCTCTCAGCGCTGCCTGCCGGGGCGGCCCTGACGCTGCTGGAACAGAAACTTGGCTACCTGGACTTTCTGCGCGGCTCCAGCGGCTTCCCGGAAACCGGGGCAGCCCGCGCGTCCAGCGTCCAGGCTTTTCTGCGCTACGCCCACAACCACCCAACGCCGAACGCTCTGCTAACCCATCTGGACGCGCTGGCCGCTCAGGGCATCGGGCGTTCTCAGGCCGCAACGACCGACGCGGTCGCCTTGATGACCGTTTTCCGTGCCAAAGGGCTGCAATGGCCGGTTGTCTTCGTCCCGGACTGCAACCAGGGGACGTTTCCCTATGGCGGCCCGGACGAATTGGAAGAAGAACGCCGCCTGTTTTATGTCGCCCTGACCCGCCCGCAATCTGACCTGCACCTGCACGTTGTCCAGACCGAGCCGCCCTCGCAGTTCCTTACCGAAGCCGACTGGCAGACCACGCTCACCGCCGTGCAGGCGGTCAAAGAGACGCTGGCGCGCGACCCCGCTGGGTGGCAAACGTCCGAGGCCCTGGCCCTGGCCCGGCATACCCCTCGATTGAATCTGGAACGTTATTTCCAACTCTGGCACGCCCCGCCGGAACTCGCTCGCCGCGCCGCCGCCCGCATGGCCGCCCTCTTCGACGCCGCCCGCCGCCTGAGCCTGGAACAGCCGCTGGGATTGGACGCCGCCCACTCCGATCCGTGGGCGCATGGCATTCTGGACGCGGAGGCAGACCCCGACGCTTTCGCCGATCTGGCCGACCACGCTCCTCCACCGCCGGCCACACCTATCCTGCCGGAAAAGCCTGCCCTCTCTCCTCCCACGCTGCGCGTCGGCGCTCATGTTCATCACCCGCAGCACGGACAGGGCGCGATCCTCGCCATCCGGGGCGACCGCCTCAGCCCCCGTTTAGAAATCCAGTTCGCGCGCGGCAAACCCGTCACGCTGCCCGCCAAGTTTGTGGAGTTGGTCGGCGTTTAGGCCGGGCTATGAGGCCCATCCATGCCGGGCCGATAAACGACCCGTCTTCAAAAGCAAGCGTCCTGCGGACATAAGAACGCCCGATCTTCCGTCCGCAGGACGGCTGCACTTTCCAGACGGGTCGTTTATCGGCCCGGCTTTCTACGTCCTGCTCCCAAGTTCGGCAAATGAAGCCTCACCCGCGCCAACGGGTCTAACGCCACAGTTGCAGTCGCGCAACGGAGGTTTTCGTGAAACACACTCTCAAACCGCTTGCCGGAATTATTCTCGCCCTGGGCCTCGCCGGGGTCATAGTGGCCCTTCACAGCCGCTCCCATCCTGCCTTGAACGGGATCGGCTCGCCCGTGTTCGCGCCCCGGCCTGCGCCCGATCTCGCCATTGTTCAGGCAGACCCCTTTGTTCAAAAAATCGCCGCTGCCGATACCGATTTTGGCTTTCGCCTGCTGGCCTTGCTGGCCCCGGCCAAACCGCGCGAGAACGTCTTCTTTTCGCCCTTCAGCATCTCGCAGGCATTGGATTTGACCCTGAACGGCGCGGGCGGGCAGACGCAGCAGGGCATCGCGTCCACGCTTGGCCTGAAGGGTTTGCCACTGGACAAGGTCAACCAGGCCAACGGCCTCCTGCTGCCGTCTCTGGAAAACCCCGATCCGCAGGTCCAACTCTCCGTCGCCAATGCGCTGTGGATACAGCAGGGGAAGTCGTTCAACCCGAAGTTTCAGGCCCGCTGTCGGCAGTTCTATGACGCCGACACAACAGCGTTAAACTTCGGCAGCGCCAATGCCGCGCCGACGATCAACGGCTGGGTCAGCCAGAACACGCAGGGCAAAATCAGCCAGATTGTCTCGCCCTCTGATCTCGCGAACGCAAACGCTGTGCTGACGAATGCCGTCTACTTTCACGGAAAATGGGCGACGCCCTTTGACAAGGCCAGTACGCGCAACGGGCTATTCACACACGCAGACGGTTCGCAGAAAACCATGCCGCTGATGTCCCATGAGGGCCGATACTCGTACCTTCAAACCGACACGTTTCAAGCCGTGCGCCTGCCTTATGGGAAGGGCCGCCTTGCGATGTATATTTTCTTGCCAAAGTCTCACTCCGGCCTGGAAGCCTTTCTGAAAACGACTACAGCGGCACAATGCGAGAAGTGGCTGCCGCAGATGCACACGACAGAGTTGGACCTGCGCCTGCCGCGCTTCCATGCGGATTATTCAGAGACCCTGAACGACTCGCTTTCTCACATGGGCATGGCACCGGCCTTTGATCCTACTGCCGACTTCTCGCCAATGGGTTTGCGAAACAGTTATATCAGCGAGGTAGTGCATAAAGCAACGCTGGATGTGGACGAGGAAGGAACCATAGCAACGGCTGTGACCGCAGGAATGATGCCAGCGTCTATACCTACACCAGCACCACCTCCCATTCAGATGCGGGTGGATCATCCGTTTTTCTGCGCCATTCGGGACGACGCGACGGGGACAATCTTATTTCTGGGCGCGATCCGTGACCCGCAGTGAAGAACCTCTCCCCCGGCCCGAAGAACCTCTCCCCCGGCCCCTCCCCTGTCAAGGGAGGGGAGCAAGAGAAGAAGGGTGCGGCAAGCGGCCTCCCTCCCGCTTCACCCTTCCCTAACAGGGAAGGGGCGGCGAGGAACGAGCCGGGGTTAGGTTCTTCTCCGCCGAGGTTAGGTTCTTCGGCTCACTCTTTCGCGCCTGCCGCGCGCAGCAGGACAACAACATTGTCATGTTTCCCGCTGAGCGCTCTCTGAAGCGGGGTCACATCGTCATCGTCTTTGACACCGGCATCCGCACCTTTGGCCAGAAGCAGGCCGACCACGGCGCTGTGCCCCCCCGAAGCGGCATCTTCCAGCGCGGTTTTGCCGCCCTTATCGCGGGCGTTGACATCCGCCCCTTTGTCCAGCAGCATCTGCACCAGTTCCACATTGGCGTTGCCGCCGGCAGAGGCCAGGAGCAGGGCGGTGTTTCCATCCCCGGTGGCGGCATTCACATTCACTTTTCTGTCCAGCAGCAGACGCGCCACATCATTGCAGCCGTTGCGAGACGCCGCCAGCAGCGCGGTCCAGCCATCCTCGCTGATTAAATTGACATTCGCCCCGTGGTCCAGCAGCAGACGCGCCACCTCGGCGTGATTCTGCCAGGCCGCGCCCAGAAGCGGGAACCAGCCAACCGCGCGTCTTTCATTGGGGTCGGCTCCCCTGTCCAGCAGCAGACGCGCGACGTCGGCGTATCCCCATTCGGCGGCGATGGTCAGCGCGGTCCAGCCGTCCTGTTTCACATTCACGTCCGCGCCGGCGTCAATTGCCTGCTGGACCGCCGTCACGGTCATGGTTTTCACCTTGTCCGGGTTAAACCTTCCATCGGCGTCTGTCCAGAGGGCGGTCAGGTCTGCCGTGGCCTTATGGCGCTGTTCGGAGGTGAGCGTGGTTCGGGCGGCAACTGGATGCACCAAACTCACCGGAGGCGAGGCAGGCCGGACAATCACCACGGGACGCACGACGTTGGTGCGGGGCATGACAATAGCGGGAGGAGCGACAACAACGGGCGGCGTCATACGAACCGGCGCGAGGGGCATGGACGCGGGAGGAACCGCCGCGATGACAGGAGCCGTCTCGCGAGGCTTCACGGTTTCCGCAATGCCCGGAGTGACCCTCCCGGTCGGGAGTGAGGCGGGAGCGACGGCGCTGCTCGTCACGAGGCTGCTGGGACTGGTCACGGTGGGGACGGTCGCCGCCGGGCGGCCTGTGTCTCTCACTTGGCGCGAGGTGTGTTGGAAGATATACGTGGTTAAAATTGCGACCGCCGCAAACAGTCCCACGAGAACCGGCAACAGCCATTTGAGTTGTGCCGAAAAAGAGAAGCGTTTTAACGAGAAGCGTTTTGCGGCAGCCGTCTGAAACGCAGCGCCGTTTCCCGGCAGTCGCCTGGACGGCGCTTCCGGGGAAGCGGGAAAGTGTTCCAGGCGCGACGGCGGTGTCGGGTTCCCGACAGCCCCCACGACTAGATTGTACAGGTGCAGATGCGCCCCGTGCTTGATCTCAAACTCACCCAGGTCATACAAAGCGGCAGACCAGGCCTCAAAGTCACGGACAAATTCAGCGCTGGAGGCCGACACCAGGATATGTCCGGGATCGCCGCAGTCCATCACGCGCTGGGCCATGTTGATGCCGCTGCCGGTCACATTCTCTTTCTCGTTAAGATCAGGAACGCGCGAGACCGGCCCGCAATGGATGCCCATGCGAACCTGTAAGCCGGAGTGGTCGTTCAAGGCGCGGGCGACTTCGGTGGCGCACTGAACAGGAGCCAGCGGATCGCGAAAAAAGACCAGCGCCATGCCGTCGCCGGTATCCAGCCCGATCAACTCGCGCTGCTCCGCCGCCCGCGCATATTCGGGCGTCGCGCGCACGACCTGACGCAGATCGTGGGTCAAGCGGGCCTGCTCTTCCATCGAGCCGCGCGAGTACCCGGCGATGTCCAAAAACAGCACATGCGCTACTTCTGAGGACAAGCGTTCTGAGGACAAACGAGTGGTATCAACGGTCATCATGTCTCTCCTGTGTCTGTGTTTCTTTCAACGCCTCCATACTTCCAGCGTATTGGAATTATAACAGAAAATCGCAAAAAGCGCTTCATCATGCATTAGTTCATCGCAATAGCGTCAGCACAAAGCCCCATCGTAAGCCATAATATGTGTCACCCAAGTTGCGTTTCTTAAGTCAAGCAATGAAATCCGGGCATTCAATACCCGTCTGAGAGGCAAACCGTCCTGCGGACGGAAGAGGCAGGGCTGACTTGTCTTACTCTTTCGTCCGCAGGACGTTCGGCGAACCCTCCCAGACGGGTATTTGAATGCCCGGCTCTGTCACTGGCAGAGGGACGCGACCAACCGCATAAGTAGTCGTGTGCAATCGTAACGATCAGTTTCTTATCTTGATTCACTCTAGTTTTCCTTGTTGGGAGATTGAACTATTCACTGAATACCCTTTTTGCTTTGATTGTTTCTTCTGGCAGAACAAACCTACTATGGCAAGCACTCTCTTTCCTTCTAGTCAGCAACTGGAAGCTCAGGCGTATGAAGCCGCTACCGTCTTACTTTTTCAAGTATACGGGCATTTTGAAGATATGAGCCTCAACGATTGAGAAAACCTTGTTTATTAACTGATGTTACGCAAGGCTTCTGCACGATGGAGTGACCTCCTTCGCTAAGGTTTTATTGGGGGGTGTGGCGCAGACGCCCACTGACCGAGGGTAAGGGCAGAAGAGAAGGCCGTTTCTTTCTCCGCGCAGGCGGAGGCTTTATTAGGGTGAGACTAGGCCGCAGGCCACCCAGCGAAGGGCTTTAGCCCATTGTCGGAGAACGGTGCGTAACATCAGTTATTAATCAGAAGATGATATAATATGATTGATAAATGAGGATTTTATCCATCATGTGGAATTGGCAAAAACAGGACTGGCCCAACTTTAGATGGGAGGCCTCACGCTTCTTGCAAGCAGAACGGCGATTCCTCGTCGGCGGCGGACTCATGCTCTCGTCCGTTGAACAGTTGGGGGCCAAGGAGCGAGAAAACATCACCGTCGAGCTGATGAGTGAGGGAGCGCTCACCACGTCCGAGATCGAGGGCGAGACCCTCGACCGCCTCAGCGTCCAATCCTCGATTAAGCGGCAGCTTGGCCTCGTCTCCGACTATCGGCGCGTCCGACCAGGAGAACAAGGGATCGCCGAGATGACCGTAAACGCCTATCAGAATTTCGCTACGCCTTTGACAGAGGCAACGCTGTTCGCCTGGCATGAAATGATCACGAACGGTCGGCGGGACCTGACGGACATTGGACGTTACCGCACACATTCCGAACCAATGCAGGTGGTATCTGGATGGCACGATCGGCCTACGGTTCATTTCGAAGCGCCGCCATCGATTCGGGTCCCATCTGAAATGGCAAGGTTCCTGGACTGGTTCAACGAGGCAGAAAAAACCCTTCCCCCATTGACACGAGCGGGACTCGCCCACCTGTATTTCGTGAGTATCCATCCCTTCGAGGACGGGAATGGCCGTGTGGCGCGGGCAGTGGCGGAAAAAGCACTTCTGCAAAGCATCGGACAACCGCTGCTCCTCGCCCTGTCGCCTGCCATCCTCACCCGCCGAAAGAGTTACTATGAAACTCTCGAAGCCGCCAACAAGTCGAACGAGGTGAGTGCCTGGCTCCTGTGGTTTGCAGGGATCACGCTGGAGTCCCAGCACCGAACACTGGCGCAGGTAAAGTTCTTACTCGACAAGGCCAGGTTTTTCGATAAACATCGCGGTACGTTCAATGCTCGGCAAGATAAGGCTCTGCTTCGCATGTTTCGCGAAGGCCCAGGTGGTTTCAGCGGCGGTCTCAGCGCCAGCAAATATATCTCGATCACGGGGGCGACATCGGCGACTGCCACGCGCGATTTGGGCGTCTTAGTAGAAAAGGGAGCATTGACCGCCACGGGGGAACTGAAGGGGAGGCGATACCACTTGAACGTCCCGATGCGACCGACGCCGCGCGTGATGATTGATGATCTAGGCAACGTGGTCGAGACACAATCGGGCTAGTGAAAACTCCTCCAAATACCACCAGTGGCGAACAGTACACCCAACTCTGGTGATGAGTATGATTGCTATTTCATAGTCTGCCTGTGACATTTGTCACAGGCAGACTATGAACTTTGTACATTGATGTCTTCTTCCACGGTGAAAACCATGCCGGGCTTCAGCACGAGGCTCTCATTGCAGGACGCTTTGGGCATTCGCGCTGATTTCTTCCTGTATACGCGGATTTTCTCAAAAAATCACTTTTTCTGCATCAGCAGGACGCTGACGAACAGGCCGACGGCGCCCGCGATGCGCCAGGGGTTGAGCGGGACGCGCGGGACGCCCAGCCAGCCGAAGTGATCGATGATGACGGCGGCGATGAGCTGCCCGAAGACGGTGGCGGCGATGACGATCCCGGCGCTGACTTCTGGGAATGCCGATCAGGCCGATGGTGACGGCGAAGGCGCCCAGCAAGCCACCGCCCAGCCAGACCCACCAGTGTGTCCGCGCGAGTTCAGACGGTTTTCCCTGCCCCAGCACGCCAAACGCGGTCAGGATGCCCAGCGCGACGGCCCCAACGACAAAGGAGATCAATGCGCCCAGCATCGGGGATTTAATTGCCGCGCGAAGCTGGGCGTTCAGGGCATCCTGCGCCGGCAGTCCCATCCCGGACAGCGCGAGCAGGGCGATGAGCAGATATTGCAAAGGTGGTTCCTCAAGCCGCGCCCTCAGTGGCGGGCCAAAGACTCTACGGGTTTTTGCGCCCGGAGGTTTCCGGTTTCAGTCCCCGGCAAGCGGGGAACATCGGAGGAAAGCCGGAGGGAGAAAAGCATGAGCGCGTTTCGCCCGGTGATTGCCTTCCTTCTGGAGCGTCTGACACTGGCTCTGATGGGAGTTGCAGCGGCGCTGGCGGCTTTTATTTATTTGGCGCATGAAGTCCATGCCGGCGAGACGATGCGGCTTGACGCCGCCGTGTTTTACTACTTCCAGGCCCGTCAGTCGCCCCCGCTGCATGCGCTGATGGCCGGGATTTCACTGCTGGCCTGCGGATGGGTCATTACCGGGCTGTCGGCCCTGAGCCTTCTGGCAGGCTGGCGCAGGCCGCCCGCCCGGCTCGGTGCCGTCAATTTTCTGCTGGCCGCGGCGGGGGGACAGGGCGTGGTGTACGGGCTGAAGGCGCTGTTTCACCGGGCGCGTCCTGAAGCGGTGTTTGCGTCTTTGGGGGATTCGTTCCCGTCCGGCCATGCCTTCGCCGCCGTGACGATCTACGGGCTGCTGGCGTACTGGCTGACGCGCCGGGGTCCCGGCAGCGCCGCGTGGGGATCTGGATCGGGGCCGTTGGCTTGATCGGGTTGATTGGATTCAGCCGGGTCTACCTGGGAGTCCACTACGCCTCGGATGTCGCGGCGGGTTTTGCCGCCGGCTGGCCCTGGCTCTGGGGCTGTCTGGCCCTGCCCGCCAAATGGAGCCGAAAGTGAGTGGAAATCAAGAATGAGCGGACCCTGCCCGATTTTGATGAACACCCGCGCCGGAGCGATGCACGCGCAGTCGGGCCAGCAGCAGTTGCAGCGAATGGCCGGGGAAGCGGGCCTTGCCATTGAGGTCATCCATACGGAGTCGCCCGACGACATGACAAAGGCGCTCCAAAAGCTGGTGTCCGAAGGCGCGGAACGGGTCGCGGTGGCCGGGGGCGACGGCACGGTGGGGCGGGCGGTGCAGACGCTGGCGCACACGGGTACCGCGCTGGGCATCCTGTCGCAAGGCACGTTCAATAACTTTGCCAGCGCCCTGCGGATTCCGCACAACCTGCCTGCCGCGCTCCGCATGCTGCGCGACGGCGTCGTTCAGGAAGTGGACCTGGGCAAAGTGGGGGACCGCTATTTCACTGAATCGGCAGGCGTCGGCCTCTTCGCGGACGCGCTGGCCCTCTACGGGCAGGGCAGCAACAAGAACTTTCTGCGCGGGTTATACGCTACGGCCCGGATTGGTCTGTCGTTCCGGGCGCATGAGATGCAGGTGATCGTGGACGGGACGCCGCATCCGAGCCGGGTCACGCTCTGCGAGGTCGCCAACACGTATCGGATCGCGCAGGCCGTGCCGATTGCGCCCGAAGCGGACATCGCCGACGGCTTGCTGGATGTCGTGCTGCTGAGCGACCTCCAGCGAAGCGAAATTCTGCCCTACCTGCGCGCTCTGCGCGCCCAGATGCACCTGGGCCTGCCGAAAGTGACCGTCTTGCGCGGGCGCGAGGTGCGGATTGAGGCGCAGAAGCATCAAAACGCCCATGCCGACGACCAGATCGTCGGGATGACGCCGCTGACCGTGACGATTGCCCCCAAAGCGCTCAAAGTCCTGGTGGACCCGCGCCTGTGAAAAGTTTCCTATGACAGCCCTCTCGGACATGCCCCGGCCCGGTGACGTTCTGCTGTTCGCCCATGCGACCGGCTGGAACCGCCTGATTACGCTCTTTTCCCGTTCGCGCTTTTACCATGTCGCGCTCTATGCCGGAGATTTCCATGTCGTGGAGGCCCGGCCCCAGGGAGTCGTTTCCCGCGACCTGCGCGGGCCGGAGGGAACGCATTTCTGCGCGATCCTTCCCGACCCGGCGGGGAAGGGATTAGCGGCCCTGTCCTGGGCCAAAGGGCAGATCGGCGGCAAATACGACCGCTGGGACATTCTGGTCATTGTCCTGGAGCATATTTTCACGCACCTGCATCTCAACTACGCCCCGCCGGGCCGGTTCTCCTGCGGCGAGTTCGTCGCCCGCGCCTTTGCCGAGACCGGCGCAAATCTCTTTCCCGGCCGTGACACCGCCGACATCATTCCCGCCGATTTCGCCCGCCTT
The DNA here is from genome assembly GCA_963771575.1 of uncultured Armatimonadota bacterium. GTDB lineage: Bacteria > Armatimonadota > Armatimonadia > Armatimonadales > Capsulimonadaceae > JANXMY01. The sequence goes on along the minus strand of CAVYTV010000002.1, from coordinate 144,268 downwards.
CTCCCGCCCGACGCCCAGCCCCATAATCTCGTCTGAGACAGAGGCTTTTTCTTACCGCAGAAATGGCCGGGCGGTCACGGTCTTACCGTCGCTGATGAAAGTAATGGCGCCTTGCTGGTCGGTGCGGAAGGTCTGGACGCTGTGGGCGGCCAGCCGGGCGAGGGTGGCCGGGGCGGGGTGGCCAAAGCGGTTGTGACGGCCGCAGGAGATAACGGACATTTGCGGCTGGAGACGGGCTAGCCAGGGTTCGCCGGTGGCGTTATGCGAGCCGTGATGGCCGGCTTTGAGAACGTCGCAGGCGAGATCGGCGTGGGAGTCCAGCATGGCCTGTTCTGCCTCGGCCTGGGCGTCGCCGGTGAGGACGAAGCGCGTCCGGCCATAGCGGACCAGGAGGCTGGCGGAATAATTGTTGATGGTCGCGTCGTCACTGCCGGTGCCGTACTGCGCCGCGCTGCCATAGACAGGTTCGGCGGGCGGGTTCAGGACTTCCACAGAAACGCCGTCGCCCAGGTCCAGCGTCATGCCGCGCACGGCCCGCTGATAAGGGATTTGTTTGCTCTTAACGAGGCCGAGAAACTGCGTGTAGGCCGGGGAAGGGTAGGGCAGGGTCGTGCCGTCCAGGACCGTCCCGATCTCCGACGCCCGCAGCACGGCGGATAGGCCGCCGACATGGTCGCCATGCGGATGGGTCAGCACTAAAATATCCAGGCGATTGATGCCGAGATAATGAAGAAAAGGCACGACAACGCGGGCACCGACATCGGCCTCTTCCGGGTCCGACTCGTCACTCGTCCCACCGCCGTCTATGAGCAAGGTGCGGCCACCGGGCGTCTGTATCAGCGTGCTGTCGCCCTGGCCGACATCAATCGCTGTCACGCGCAGCTTTCCCGCGTCAGGGTCCCGGCGGCGGTCTAGGCCCCACCATAGGAGCGGGCCGAGCGGCAGCAGAGGAAGCAGCCGCAGCAGGCGGCGGCGCGGATTGTCGGGCGGCAAGGCGTTGTCGGATGGCATCGGTTCCTCCATAAACCAGCAGGTAAAAACAGGCGATCAGCGGCGCGGGCGGGGTGGGCAGGGCGCGGTACGCCCACGGCGTTTCCCCCAGAAGCTGCACGATTTGGACAATGCGGCTGATTCCCCAGCCTGTCACGCACAGCAGGAATGCCCCCAGAACGTGCCACACGCCCCACAGGGCCGCGCCGACGAAGCCCAGGGGAATGAGCGCGAACAGGGCCGGAACAATCAGCAGGTTGGCAAGCCCGCCAGTCAGGGAAACCTCGTTGTAACTCGCGGCGACCACCGGCAGCGCGCCGATCTGGGCCAGCAGCGACAGGCCAATCATCTCCATGCTCCACAACGCGGGTTTACGGAGTTGGGATTGCTGAAATCGTGACTCAATGCGGGGCCGCCAGAAACTTTCCCAGACCGGCAAGGTGACAGCCAGGGTCAGCACGGTCAGGAACGAGAGCTGAAAGCCAGGTTCCAGCAGGGCTGTCGGCTGAACCAATAAAATCAGCAGCGCCGCCGCGCCCAGGGTCGTCGGCGCATCCGGCTCACGCTCAAACAAAATCGCGCCGAAGTACAAAGTCGCCATCACGACTGCCCGCGTCACCGAGGGCCGTCCCCCGCACATCAGCGCATACAGCCACAGGCAGGCAATGGTGAATAACGCGCCGGTTTTACGCGGCAGGGTCAGACGCCGGCACAACGCGCCCAGCCAGAACGCGACGATGCCGACATGCAGACCCGCCGAAGCCAGAATGTGAACGGTGCCGGTATGAACGAAATCATCCATCAAGTCCGGCGGCAGTTCCGTCCGATGCCCGATCAAGATGCCGGCCAGCACCGCCGCCTGCACGGGCGGCAGCGAGGCATGAATGGCCGTCAAAACGCGGCGGCGCACGGTCCAGGCCAGACGGACATACGGGTTCAGCCGGCTCCCGCCCCGCTTCTCGGTCGCGCCGGGTCGTTTGACGCGCAGCTCGCAGTAAATCGCCCGCCGGGCCAGATAATCCCGCCAGGAAAACGCGCCGGGATTGGTCGCGCCGGGCGGCGTTTCCAGAGTCCCTTCCAGCGCCAGTTGATCGCCGTAATCCACCGACGCGCCGGCCGCCGCGTTCCGTCCCAATGTCACGGATACGTCCCCGGTGACGGGCCGTGCCTGCCGCCCCGTCTCAAGCTGCTCCGCGCGCAGGAAAAACGTGATCCGCCCGCCCCGCCGCGCTTCCGGGTCGCTGATGACCGTTCCAATGAGCGTCACCGGCGCAGGTCGGTCCGGCAAAGTGCGAGACATCGGACGCCGGAACCTGCTCAAACGCCGCCAGCCGCAGCGCGCCCGCACAGACGCCCAACCCCAGCAGCCCGGCCAAAAACAGCGCCGAAACTCGGCCAACGGCCAGCAGGCCCAGCCCCACAACAGCCAGCCCCAACGCCCCGACCGGCGTCAGCCAGCCCATCGCGCCCAGCCCAATGCCGACGGCAAACGCTCCCGCCCACACCAGCAGCGGCCTGTGCCGCATCCCCTCTGCCCTCCCTGGCGACCTGCCCCGTCGTCAAGCCCATCCGCCTCGTAATTTTACGGACAGCACAATCCATGCCAACTTGACTTTTCAAAGGCTATTTTGCCGTTAATTTTTCGCGTTCCAATGGATACCGGAACGACAGAGCGGACAAAGATGTGCGTCGGAGTCGGGAATAGGGGCGGCGAGGCTTTGGCAGCGGGCGCAGGGGAGCCAGCCGTGGCGGCGTTTCCATTCTTCCACACGGGCGGCGCGGGTCATGGCGGTTCTAATTCGTTCGCGCAGGGCGATGTCGGCAATGGCGCGGGTGGAAGCAGCCACGCGCGTCTTGGCTTCCGGGGACAGCGCGATCCGCGCCAGTTCCTGCTCGGTCGGTGTCTCTTCGGGCGGTTTGACGGGCGCTTTTTTGACTTTGGCGAGGCCGCTGGCCTTGAAGTGGATGTCGGTGAGGATACGGCCCCCCAGCGCCAGATTGAGGCGGCGCACCATGTCGTCCTTGAGCATCGTCAATTCGTTGGCCCAGACGCTGTTTTTGACGCGCACCACCAGAACCCCGTCGCGCACGGCTTCCACCTGGGTTACATTCGCCACCTGCGGACCGACGATCTCCGCCCAGCGGGCCTTGGCGAGATGCGGGCGCAAGGCGGCTAATAGTTCCTGCGACTGGAAGAAACCGTCTACGGCATGGGAAGCGGGAGCCAGCCCGCGCGTTTTTTTCATCGCATAGCCCACAGTTGAACTGTGCCGTTGTCACAGGCACAGGCCAGAAACCGGCCATCGTGGGAAAAGGCAATCTCGCCTGCTCCTATTCCCGTCAATTCCCGTTTGACCTGTCCTGTGGCTGACTCGCTGAAACGCACCGTGCCAGCCATATCGGTGCTGGCTCGGAGTGAGCCATCTGGCGAGTATGCCAGGGAAATAATTCCACTCTCATGCTGAAGTGTCCGCAGGAGACGACCAGTGCTCATATCCCAAAGCCGGATTTCGCCAATAGAATTGTCCTCTTTAATCTCGTGACTGCTCCCGGTCGCCAGCGTCTTCCCGTCCGGCGAAATCGCAAGGCACTGGACCCAGGGATGCTGGTGAACGCTTTTGAGCAGGCCAGTCCGCATATTCCAGAGATTGACAATCCCATTGGCCTCGTCGCTCGTTACACCAGCCAGTGTTTGACCATTCAGTGAAAAAACAATACTCGTCTTTCCATTACTGTGAGGCAGCACACATTTCAGTCTGCCGGTTCGGGCATCCCAGAGATATGCATCATCTGCTTCACCATTCTCGGCCATGCCGCTTCCGCCAGCGATTGTTTTTCCGTCCGGTGAAAATGCCACCGAACAGGTAAACTGCCATCCTCCGTCATTCCGCAGGCGGTGCTTCAATTTCCACGTCCGAACGTCCCAGAGACGAATATCTCCGCCGCTAGCAATCGCGAGCGTCTTGTTATCGGGCGAAAAGGCCAGGTCATCTACCTCGTACTCATGGTACAGGAACTTGCGTAACCTGCCGGTCGCAACATCCCAGACCTTGACTTCGCCAGGCCCAATATATTCGTCACTGCTCCCGCTCGCCAGCAGTCGTCCGTCCGGCGAAATCGCGATGAGAGACACATTCGGGTGTTTGAGAAGCAGGAAAGGTGAATTGGCCGGGGCGGACGCAGCGAAAACAGGCCCTGTCGCAACAGACAGAACGACCAAAGCGAAAGCGGCGGCGCTGAAAAACCACTTCCCTCTCATTGTTTGGCGACCTCCCCGGCCGTGACCGAGTAAACGCAGGCGCGTTTCAGAACGCCTTTGGAGAAGGCCCGCAGATTGGTGCAGCTTAAAAAGGTCTGTGAGCCGGCGCGGGCGGTCAGATCAAACAGCAGGCTGCGGCGGGCATCGTCCAGGTCGGAAAGCACGTCGTCCAGCAGCAGCAGGGGCGGCTCGCCGACCAGTTCTTCGATCAACTGCCTCTCGGCCAGCTTCAGGGACAGAGCGACGGTCCGCTGCTGTCCCTGCGACCCGAACAGGCGGCAGTCGGCCCCATTGACCAGAAACGCAATGTCGTCGCGCTGCGGGCCTCTGAGGGTGGTTCCACGGGCCGTCTCTTCCCCGGCCACGGATGCTAACTCTGTCAGAAAGCGCGCATGAATGGCATCGGCTTCGGTGAGGCCGTCCAGCGGAAACGACGGCAGGTACGTCACGTCCAGATGGTCGCGCTGATCGCTGAGCGTGCGGTGCGTTTCCGCGGCAAGCTGGGCCAATCGTTCCAAAAAGAGTCGGCGGCGCTCAATCAGCCGCGCCCCATGCTGGGCCAGGCTCTCATTCCAGGCCGGCAGGCTGTCACGGGCGGAAAACGGCACCCGCCCATCCCGCAGATCACGCAGCAATCGGTTACGCTGCTCCAATGTCTTACGGTAAGACCCCAGCGCCAGAACGTAGCGCGGCGACGTTTGCGAGATTTCCAGGTCTAAGAAACGCCGGCGCACGGCGGGTTCACCCCGGATGATCTCCAAATCGCCGCTGTCAAACAACACGGCGTTCAACTGTCCGATGACTTCTGCCAGGCGCGTGTGCTTGACGCCGTTGATTCGAGCGACTTTCTTTTCGGTCTGCGACAGGGCCATCTCAATCTCAATGTCGCTGTTCTTTTCCCGGATCACGTCCGCCGTAATGCGCGTTGCCGCCTGCTCAAATCGGATCAGCTCCGTATCTTTGCCCGCCCGCGCGGATTTGCTGGTCGCCAGAATGTACAGGCTTTCCAGCAGATTGCTTTTGCCCTGAGCATTGCGCCCGACAAAGATGTTTAATCCCTCTCCCGGCTCAATGCACAGAGTCCCATAATTCCGAAAGTTTTCCAGTTTCAAAGAAGTGACATGCATGATGTGACAGACTGCCCTGAAGAGATTCGCTTTGCCCTGTGCAAGAGTCTTATACCCTTAGATAAGATTCAGATTCTTAGTGGTAGTAGTAGTAGGGGTGTGACTCAACGGTGACTCCTGTGACTCAAGAAATCCGGGCAGCGCGAATCGCCGTGTTTTGGTCCCGAAACGCTTTCTTTCACGGAAGCATCTTTGCAGACTCGTCTCAGAATCGGTAGATTCGCAGAGTCACGCTTGAGTCACAAACGCCTGTGACTCAGCCGTGACTCAAGGCGCGATTTGTGACTCTGTGACTCAAGCCAAACCGTTGAGTCACAACACAGGGCATTTGAGTCACGCTGAGTCACAACAGAGTCACAGTTGAGTCACACGACTCTTATGTCACACTTGTGTCACAGTGTCACACCCCCTGTGACACAACCTGTGACATTAGCCGCCACGCTCAATTTCCTGCCGAATCTTGCTGATCAAAGATAGAATCTGCGGGTCATCCTCAATTTCTTTCGCCAGCCGCGCGTGGGCATGCACAACCGCGGTGTGACTCTTCAGGCCAAATGTCGCCGCCAGCGTGGTCAGCGGCACGCTGCCCATCTCCTTGGCCAGGTACATCGCGACCTGACGCGCGAATCCCGCGTCGCCATGCAGCCGATTGGCCCGGTTGCTGCGCCCGCCGCCGGCCAGAATCAACGCCAGCTCCACGCCGGTCTGATGGGCCACTGCCGCAATAATTTGATCCACGGCATGGCCTGCCGGGCCGACCGGGGACGCCGGCGCCGTCAACGCAGGAAGGGCCGGCCTGGCATGGTCTTCCGGGTGGGCGGACACCGGCTCGCGCGGCGGGGGCCGATCCACAAAGTAGCCGCTCAGAACGTCGGAAGCAAGCTGCTTGGTGACCGGGCTGCGGGTGAGTGAAGCATAGGCCATCAGCTTGATCAGTGCGCCTTCCAGAGCGCGAATGTTGCTTTGGATCAAATTTGCCATGAACGCGATGACTTCGTCGGAAATCAGCATGCTTTCCAAAATGGCTTTCTTTTGCAGGATGGCCTCGCGCATTTCCAGTTCCGGCGGCGCGATGTCCGCGACCAGGCCGCACTCAAAGCGCGACCAGAGGCGCTCATCCATCGCCCGCAGTTCGCGCGGGCTGCGGTCACTGCTCAGGACAATCTGCTTGTTCATCTGATGCAGGGCGTTGAACGTGTGAAAAAACTCTTCTTTGGTCTGCTCTTTGGAGGCCAGCGTTTGAATATCATCCACCAGCCAGACATCTACGTTCCGATACGCCCGCCGAAAATCTTCCGTCCGCTTGTCCCGGATCGCCGCCACATAATGATTGGTGAACGTCTCCCCGCTGACATATGCCACCCGCGCCTGCGGCATCGCCAGCCGTATCTGATGCCCGATGGCGTGCATAAGGTGCGTGTTATGCTCCCAGAATGTCGTCAGAAATGTCTGATACTCCGGCACTTCAATGGCAACCGTTGGCTCCATGCCCGCCGGCGCTACCGAAACCACTTTTTCCCAGCGCATCCCCGTCGGCGCGTTCCGATGCCGCCAAAGCCCGCGATTAGGAAGATTCTGTTTTGCTTTTTCCGCAACCTGCCGAACGCGCTCCACGGCGTCTTCCTTGCCGAAGATGCCCACCATAGCCGCGAATTTGGTGACCTCGGAGGCGGCATGAATGGCAATGGTCCAGGCGTTGACTTTGGCCTTGCGCGAAATATGCCCCATGATCCCAAGCTTCAGCAGTAACTCCTGCAAGTCCCTAACAAGACCTTCCGAAGCCGAGCAGAAGCCGATTTCAGTACGCGGAAGCCGCTTGCCGATCTGCCGCTCCGGGCCGCAGGAAGCCCAGCCATCGGTCGCATACAGGCGTGATAAGAACAGGCACAACTGCTCCCGGGGCAGCCGGAATATGGCTGAAGGAATGCGTTTGTCCCGCGAATGCGTCAGCATCAACTCATGCCTTCGCAGAAGATTCATGACATCATTACGGCTGTCCTTGCCATGTGCCACCCGGCCTCGCTTACCGATAATTCGCCAGTCGTATTTGTTATGCTGAACCATGCGGCAGTTTGTCAGGGTGACGCACTCCTTGAACTCGGCAAGCTGTAGATTATCCTGCTGGCTGAAGCGAACACAGGGCTGCGTAAATCCGCCGTCACCAATCAGATAGGCTAACAGCTTAATCTCATGCTCTGGAAGCGGAACGGGATCGCCGAAGGCAGGAAGCCTCTCCGGCACGGCGACCAGATCGCCTGGCTGAAGTTCGCCCAGTGGTCTCCAGCCGCGAACATGGATGAGATCGTACTTTTTGCCCCACCGCTCAACCCCATTGGCTGCCCAGAGCGGATGCTGCCGATTTCGGACGATCCGACGACCACTTTCCGTCTGGATCGCGAAGACCGGCTCAATGGCGTTAAACTCCGCCCGTGCCGGAACCGCGCGCAGTTCCTCTTTGGCGAGGGTGAGCAGGGAAAACTCTGTGCCGATCAATTCCCCGGCCTGGACGCGGCGGCCGTCGGCCAAATGCAGATACTCGGAGGCGGCGACACACTTTCCCAAACCTGGCGATCCGTACAAAAACAGGGGATTGTACATCTTACCGGGCGCTTCGGCGACGTGGACCGCTCCGGCCTGGGCGAGACGGTTGGACTTGCCGACGACGAAGTTGTCAAAGGTGTAGCGGGCGTTGAGGGGCGAGGCGGACAGTTCCAGCGTGAACGGGTTGCGGCTGGCGCGTCCGCTGCCGTCTATGCTGCCGTTGACGCTGCTGTCCGGGGCCAGCGGCAGCGTGGTCTGCGACGCGAGAACCGGCAGCGCCAACTCGTTGGACGGCGAAGGCACGGGCGGCGCGGTGTGACGTGGGCCGGCTAGGGGGGAGGCGGCCTGCTGCAAGGGCAGGGGCTTTTCGCCGAGCAGGGGCTGGACATCCGGCGTGGAAATGACGAAGCGCACCTGCACGCTCGGAATGTCCAGATACTGTGCCAGAAGCTGGGCCAGCGGCTGCGCGTACTTTTTTTCGGCGAACTCGCGGGCAAACGACGACGGGGCGCCCAGGACAACAATCGGGGGGCTGTAGGACAGCGGCTTGAGCGGGCGCAGCCAGTTGTCAATCGTCTGCTTGTTTAGCGTTCCAGCCAGGGCGCGCAGGGTCCCGTTCCCAGGCCCGGCGCAGGGCGGTGAGGCTTTCCTCTTCGCCCAGCTCCAACTGCTGATCCTGGAAGGCATCCGGGCGCGGGTCTTTTGAGTTGTCGTCGGACGTTGGGTGGCTGCTCACGGGTTTCCTGGAGACGCCTGGGCAAAGAACTTGGCAAAGCCAAAGTGCCTGGCAACAAAAGAAGGCGGCCAATTCCGGGTACGAAATCGCCGCCTCGTTGCCGTCCATTATACCGCGAATCGTTTGTTGTGGCAAGCGCGATTTTGCCGTTCGCCATTGCCGAAAATCGCCCTTGACGGCGGGCGGACATTTGCCTTATAATACACCTATGGACTTTGCGATACGCGACACTGACGCGCTTCTTCAGCTTCATCCGGCGGCCAGCGGCCTCCTGCTCGGCTCCCGGCTGGACATCCCGCCCGGCTATGCCGGCGTGCTGGTCAAAGACGGCAAGGCATTTGACATCCTGCCGCCCGGCAGCCATGTCATAGACCAGGCGACGCTGCCCCAACTGATGCAGAAGATGAAGCCGCGCTCCGGCGCCAGCGACATCATGCCTCTGCCGGCGTCCGTCTTTCTGGTGCAGACTGCCCTCCCGCGCACGCTGCCCTGGGGCGCACGGACTATCCTTTCCCAGAGCGCGGCGTATGGCCTGACCTACACGACTTTGGAGGGGAAATGCGCGGTGCAGATCGCCGACCCGGCCCGCTTCTGCGCCGTCGTTCTCAGCACGGGCGGCAAGGCATTGGCGCAGCCGGGCGTTTCCCCCGCGCAGGTGGCGGACTACGTTCTTCAGGCAGGCCTCTCGGCAAGGGCAGCGGAAGCGGTGGGAAAGATGAAGCTGGCGCCGGAGCAGGCCCTCGCCGCGCGGGAGGCCATTCGGTCGGCGGTCGGCGCGCAGGCCGCGCAGTGGCTGTACAATATCGGCGTCCACTGCCACTCGTTTGACCTGGAAACCGTGGCCGAGCCGGATCTGGCCCCCTGCGCCGGCTGCGGCTCGGCGACTGTGCCGACAGCCTATGGCAAGTTCCTGCGAAACATCAGTTTGCTCTACATTCGGTTCACGGCCCGCAAAGAAGGCAATTTCTGCGTTCCCTGCGCCTGGAAAATCAGCGCCGGCTTCAACAGCGTCATGCTGGTCTGCGGCTGGTGGGGCTACGTCGGCCTGGTGCTGACGCCGGTTTATTTCTTCCAGAACCTGTACCACCTGACGCGGATTGTCACCGGCCCCAAATCCCTCCCGCGCCACGCCCAGACCGCAATTCCCGCTGAAGGCATGGCCGATGGCGGCGTCTGGCCGCCCCCGCCGACTCAGACGTGAAAAACAGCCCTGCCCTAAACGGCAGGGCTTTAGAAATGCAATCTCCCGCCGACGCGGGCGAGGATTTCCAGTTTTTCTTATGCCCGCGTAGGCGGGGATTCGCCCTTCTAAAGCACGGGGGTTACCCCAATAAAACCTTCAGCCCCGTGTCATCGGTTTCTCTTATGCCCCCAAATTCCCGCGCGGTGGCGAGGACGGCGTCGTAATCGGGTTCGCTTGCCACTTCGGGGACCGTCTGGAGGTCGCGAATGATGCCGTCTTTGTCCACAAGGGCGATGGCTCGGTGCGAGGCATAAAGTTACGCGCTGACCAGCGTCCTGCCGCGCCTGCTCTGGTCGTTACGGCTGCTGGTGAGAACCGTAATTTGCACGTCTTTTCCCAAAGCGTTCAGCCAGCCCAGCAGGCGGTCATAGGTCATCTGGGCTACTTTGCCATGGTAAAGTTCCGAAATCCGGGCCTGACTGGTTCCGAGCAGGTCGGCGGCTTCGGTCTGGGTCAGGGCGCGCTCTTGAAGCGCCTGACGGATGCGGAAGGCCAGATCCGCTTTCACCAAATGCTCATCGGCGTCCGGGATGCCGAAGTCGGCGAAGACGTTTCCGCCGGAGGCTTCAAATTTTACTTTCTCATCTGCTGCCATAGAATTGCCTTCCTTCGGTCTATTTGTCTGCGGGAGCATCGAAATTCTCTTGATAATCGGCCTGCGCTTGTGCATAACGGGCGTACACAGTCTCTTTGTCTTTCTGCGGAGTGGCAATGCCGGAATGGGATTTTTTCTGGAACACGTACAGCACATAAACGGCTTTCGGAAACTTAGCCGCGTAGACGCAGCGGTAAGTGTCACTGTCGTGCCGTGCGGTCAGCTTCATAATTTCGTTCGCGCGACTTCCCTCAAATGGCGACGCGGCAGATGGTGTTTCTCCGTTTTGCACGTCACGGAGCGCGTAGCCGAATTTCGTCTTGACGGGCAGCGGCATCTCGGAGATTTCCCTGCGGGAGTCACCGGCAAAGCGGAGTGGCTTTGCTGATGGTTTCGCGCTATCCGTGTTTCTCATCTAGTTGTTTATACCAGAACTGGAATAAAATGTCAAGTTGACAGAGAAACAGCGGGCGGAGATACTTCCGCCCGCCTCTACAGTCTCACGCTCCCACCAACTCCCGCGCAGCAGCCAAAACGGCGTCGTAGTCCGGTTCGCTTGCCACTTCGGGGACGGTCTGGATGTAGCGGATGATGCCGTCTTTGTCCACCAGATAAATCGCCCGCGCCAGCATCCCCAGTTCTTTGATCTGCGTTCCCGTCGCCTCGCCGAACATGCGGTCTTTGTGGTCGGACAGCATCTGGATGTTGGTGACGTTTTCCTGTTTCAGCCCAGCGGGCCTGCGCGAATGGCGTGTCGGCGCTGATGGAGACGGTTTTGATCTTGTCCCCCGGCAGACTGGCGACATGCCGATTGAACTTGCCGGTTTCCAGCGCGCAGACGCTGGTGTCAATGCTGGGGACTAAAATCATCAGCACGGCTTTTGTGCCATTCTCGCTGAGTTCGTTCCAGCCGACCGTTGCCAGCGTTCCCGCCGCCTGCAAATGGAACTCAGGCAGTTTGTCGCCGACTTGCAATTCCTGGCCGACCAGGGTCATCGGTCCGCCTTTGAATGTAATCGCGCCGGGGCGCTCCGCCTGCGTTGCCATTGTCATCGGTTGTGTCTCCTTGTTCATCCTGTTCCCCCATGATTGGGGGTGAGGGGGCCTCTGCGGGCTTCTTTCCCCTCAGTATACCCCGCGCGATAAAGGAGAAACGCCGCGGAATGTCGTACAATCTCCTATCATGATCAAATTCATCTTTTTTGACATCGGCGACGTGCTGTTTGACGAGAACGCCCAGCATCAGTGGCTGTTCCATGACCTCCTGCTGACCCTGCGGGCGCACGGCAAAGACGTTTTGTGGGACGATTTCAATGCCACCCGAAAAATGCTCACTGCACAGGGGCCGAACCCGGAAGCCGCCATTAAGGGGACGCTGGCCGCCTACTGCGTCAACGAGTCCGAGACCGAAGTCTTATGGCACGAGGCGCGGGACGTATACCAGCAAATGCGTAAGCCCCGCCCGTTCGGCCAGTTGCTGGACGGCATCACGCCCGTCTTGCAGGACCTGAAAGCCGACTTCCACCTGGGCATCATCGCCAACCAGCACCCGCCTGTCGCGCAGGCCATCGCCGATTACGGCATCGGCGGCCTCTTTGACGTGGTGATTATCAGCGAGATCGTTCACCTGTTCAAGCCCGACCCCGCCATCTTCCGCGCCGGTCTGGAACAGGCACGCATCATGCCCAGCGAAGCCATTTTCGTCGGCGACCGCCCCGACAACGACATCGGTCCCGCCAAAGCCGCCGGCATGAAAACCGTCCGCTTCAAGCGCGGCATCCAGTACACTCTCTACAACCCCGCCGACCCTGCCCTTGACGGCAGACGAAACGGTCACAGACGTGTCGGAACTGGCGGACGCTGTGCGGCGCGTGGCAAGAACATGACCCATGAGAAGCACAACATCTGGCCTCCGAAACCGACCGCGCCGGAACCAGTCTCTCTGCCGCGTGGGCCGGACCCAGGAGGCGCTAAACTTTTAAGCATTCCAGGCGCAATCGGCGGCTTCTCACTATATATCCTGACTTGGGTCATTGCGTCCTTTTGGGTAGTAACAAACAATTCGTTTCTCACTTCATTTCTCGCTTCGGAGTCTTTATCAGGCCAACCTATAGGATGGGCACAAGTTGCCTTATCCAATGTCGCTCCTGTGATACTATTTTTATGTTTTCGGCGACGGACGCCTTATTTGGCCTATGGCTTTCTCGGGGGCAGCTTCTTAGCCTTTGCGCTTTTCCTATGGTACTTCCTGGTAACGCTGTATCCAGATGCACATGGCCTGCCATAGAAGTTTAGACCGCGGCTGTAGATTTAGAAGATTATAGACAAGATACAAAAGCTCATTAAAGCGTTGGCACAAGAGCAAAAGGCGCATCCTACCTAGCGTTTCGGCCAATTAATCGCAAATCTTTCCCTACTTGCCAAAGGCTCGGTCAAATCCGCCGTTTACGATGTGAAAGATGAAGAACTATTGAAGGCCGCACAAGAGCATATAGCGCAGCAGGCGAAACCAGGACAAGAAATTTTATGAAACAGACACTGCGAAGCCTCTGGTTTATATGTCTCCTGTGCATAACAACTCTCGCCCCACCCAATCCGGTCCGAGCATTGCCGACGAATCCGGCTGAACCAGCGTCTACGGGGAATGCGCCGGTTCCTGCGCCGCCTGAACTCAATTGGCACCCTTTTACGTCCTCAGAAGGTCGCTTTTCTATTCTTATGCCTGGTCAGCAAACATCTAAAGCTATTCCCATAGGCGCGAACAGCAGTATACTTCACGAATTTATTTGCACAATTCTGGATAGAAATTTATATAGTGCAGTATGACGACAGGCCTTCTGAAAATATACGAGTGCTGGGTGCAGAGAAACTGCTGGCAATTGTGAGTGACGCTTTTCAACGTACCAGTCATACCAAGACAATCAGTAAAAGCCGATTGTTTCTAAATGGCTCTCCCGGTGTGAAGATTTCCGGCCTCAAACCCAATGGCAGGCAGGAAACGATTTGCGCTTATCTTGTTGGAACTCGCATATATCACCTACGTGTCGTCTACGACGCCCCGGACACAGCGGCTGCCGCAGATGCCGACAAGTTCTTGAAGTCGTTCACACTCATCCCGCCTCTGCCGCCGAGCGAAAAATAAAAGAAATGTCTGTTGACTATCTACTTCATTCCGAGGCAGGCCATAATCACGCCAATGAAGATGCCGTGCTGGTACGTCCGCATCCCGAAGACGCGCGGGTGTTGTTGTGTTGTCTGGCCGACGGTCAAGGCGGGCAGTTCGGTGGGGCCGTTGCGGCGCAGGTAGCTGTTGAAGAAAGTGTCCGGGTAGCGTCCACCTTCCCCGTAAAAGACTTGTTTCATAAAGATGTTTGGTGGTACGTCATCGTCAACGCGGCTGATCAAGCGGTCTGGGACAACGAAGGGGCGGGGTATACAACGCTTATCAGCCTGTGCGTGTCTGAGCGCGAAGTCTGCGGCGCATCCTGCGGCGACAGCGGCGCGCTTCTTCTGAGCGGTGGGCAGGTAACGATTTTAACTGAAAACCAGCGCAAAAATCCGCCAGTTGGGTCCAGCGCCGCCCACCCGGTTGCCTTTTCTGCTAAACTCAAGCCGGGCTGGAAGATTTTGGTCATGTCGGACGGCGTTTGGAAATACGTTGGCTGGGAAAACATGGCCCGTATGGCTGCCACGCAGGGTGGCGAACCACTCATTGCGGCGCTCCGTCAAGCCGCTCTGGATGCCAATGCGGGCAAATTGGACGATGATTTCAGTGTTACACTGCTCCAACACACAGAACAGATTGCATAACAAATGATTATTGAAGCGCGTGAAGATGTGGTGCGGCTGGAAGGCAGTCTGGACAAGAACCTGTGGCCGACCATTCAGGCGGCGGCGAACCTGCTGCTGCGCCATCATGTGCAGGGGATTATCGTGGACGGCAGCGGCCTGACCGGCTGCTCGCCGGAAGGGGCGAAGACGTTTCGGGACGCCATGGACTACATTGAGCGCTACCGGGCGCGCATTGTCGTGTCTGGTCTGCCGGAGTGCGTGATGGACGTGGTCCGGGCCGCGCCGGGAGTCCGCTCGCGCCTGCCGGTCACAGAAACGCTGGAAGAAGCGCGGGCCTCGCTGAAACTGGCCGGGCCGGGGGTGGCCCGCGCCGTCGCGGGAAACCGCCCGCCGCTGGAGATTCTGGTTCCGTTTCTGAGTTCCCACGACCCGGAAGTGGCGACGGCCCTGGCCTGCCGCCTGGCCAAAGCCGACACCGGGCAAAAGTCGCGTCTGCATCTGGCGTATGTGCTGGAAGTGCCGCGCAACCTGCCGCTCTCGTCCCCGCTCCCGGAAGAGGAAACCGCCGCCGCGCAGGCGCTGGAAGCCGCCGGGCGCATTGCGCGGACTCTGAACGTGCCGGCGGAAACGCTGGTGACTCGTTCGCGCGATGCCGGGGAAGAAATCGTCACGCAGGCGGAGCGTCTGGGGGCCACCATGATCGTGCTGACCTATCTGCCCTCCGAAGACCCCTCTGACACGCTGATGCGCCGCGTTTCCCGCACCATTCTGGACCGCGCCCCCTGCGAAGTCGTGCTGAACAAGCAGCCGCGATAAAGGCCCCCTCACCCCGGAGCAACTGCACCCGGCCAATAATGGGGGAATCAGAGGGAAATTTGTTATCCTGCTCTCCCATTATTTGGGGTTACTGATACGGCGTCAGGTCACGGACGCTGATGACGGTTCCGTTCGGATGCAGGGCTTGGAGGCGTCCGCTGCCGTCCGAGGCGGTCCAGAGGATGTGCAGATCACCGGCTTGACCGACGGCCAGTTGAGACGCGGTGTATCCAGGGGCCAGAGCGAACGTGACGACCTGGATGCGTTTGGCCTCGGATGTCAGCGTCCAGACTTCCGCCTGACCCTGTCCATTGTCCCACAGCAGGCGCGGCCGGTTGTCCGCACCGATTGCCAGGGCAGTGACGGCGAAACCGGGATGCGGCTGGAATTTGACCATGTGCTCTACGCGGTCCTGCGGAGAAAGGGTCACAAGAGTCGCCACGCCTGTCGTCGTTGATTTTTCCAGCAGGCGCGTCCGTTCGTCCGGCCCGCGCGCCATGCCCGCTGGTGTGGTGCCAAACAGAGGCTGGAGGCGGACATCGCCCAAGTAATCCCCGGCAGGCGACACGTTCCAGAGGGCAAACTGTCCGTCGTAGCGCTGCCACAACAGCCGCGAAGTGTTGTCTGGACCAGTCGCCAGAAACAGCGGCGTCCAGCCGTCATACGGCCCATAGTGGAGCGTGCCTTCCAAACTGCCATCAGTGGCTATTGTGTCCAGCGTGATCGCGCCAGTGATGGGTGGATTAGGATAGACTGTGAGAAAGGAGGTACTCTCAAGCAGGCGCGTTCCGTCGTCGTCGCCGACACTGAAAGCAATCACTTTGTCGTTGTAGGCAATGGTTTCAGTGTTCTCGGTCAGCGTTGTTCCAGAAGGCGTCAGCGTCCAGAGCGCCGCCTGACCGGGGAAAAATGGCCCATATCGGTTTTGATTGATCGCCTTCGGCCAGAGTAAATGCGTCTCATTGTCCGGGCCGACGTTGAGGGCTTGGGGAACAAAATATTCCTGTGTGACGATACCCCCATCCACATATGCAATGTTCAAGGAGCCATCTTGGTTGAGACTGCTATCGCGCAGCAATTCGGTCGTTGCGGGGTCAGTGATGCTGGTCAAAGGCAAGCCGCTGACACCGACATTCAGCGTGTACGGCAGGCCATTATTGGGAGAAACAAAGACACTGGAATCAGGAGCATAAGACGCAAGCGCCGCCTCGAAAGATTGGTAATCATTGGTAGGTGGAACGGTTCCCAGGTCTTGTTCATAAACAATCACATCTTGTAAAAGATGTCGTATGTTATTATAGTCACTCAAGGGATGGTGACGAGAATTGAACAAGCCATGCACGACATGATCATCTACATAGGCGATTGTTTGAATGCCTCCTATGGAGGGTCCTGATCTTGAAAGAGAACCGTGTTCGCGGGATCATTGATTTGTGACAGCGGGAGGCTGCTGATGGCCGGATTAGGGAGAAAAGGTTTGCCATTCGGCGAAGTAAAGAACCTCTTACTCCCAGCATAGAGTAAAATCGCAGATTGGAAATCCGCTAGAGTATCCGTGGGAGGCAGAACGACGTCATGATCTTGGGTGTAGCGCTGAACCGCCAACGCAAGCAGGACAGCCCGGCTTTGGACAATAAGATTTGGGTCGCCCTGCTCAACGCCGCCGCGCTCTATATGCCCGTCCAGATAAGCCATGACGGGCGCCTTTCCTGATGGCGGCGCGTCCTGGAAAACAACCACTGTCCCCGGATCGGCGAACTGCGATATTTGGTGATCGTTGATGGCCGGATTCGGCTGAAACGGCTGCCCGGTCTCTGGGGAAATAAATGCCGAGGAGTCGGGAACAAACGGCAGCAGGGCCGCCTCGAAATGTGCCTGCGTGTCGGTCGGCGGCAGGTATTCGTCGTTATTCTGCTCGTACTGCGTGACGGCAAGCGCCAGCAGGCGCGCATTGCCGACCGTGGCCGATGCGGGGTCAAATCCGCTCGCCCCGAGAGTCGCTGACCGCAGCCCCAGTGCGCCGAAGCCCGCGAGGAGACAGGTCAAAAGAACCGCTTCAATCCGTCGTGATGTGTTCCGCATGAGAATCTCTTTCCGTTGATGACGTGATGTTGGCCGCTCCCCTGCTCATCCCGTGTGACTTTGCTTCGTTGCTGACAGAGAGTGTACCACAGCCTGCCCGCTTTCCTGCGTCCCTACACCCGCTCCACCGCGCCGTGCTGCTGCGCCACCATGCGGGCGTAGCGGCCTCCCGAGGCGCATCAGTTCGTAGTGCGTTCCCTGCTCCATGAGACGCCCGCCTTCCAGGACGAAGATCACGTCGGCGTTGCGGACGGTGGACAGGCGGTGGGCGGCGAGAATCGTCGTGCGGCCCTGCATCAGGCGCTCGATGGCTTCCTGAATGACGCGCTCCGATTCGGGTTCGACGGCGGAAGTCGCCTCGTCTAAAAGCAGAATGCGCGGGTCGGCGAGGAAGGCGCGGGCGACGGAGAGGCGCTGGCGCTGGCCGCCGGAGAGCTTGACGCCGCGCTCGCCGACGAGCGTGTGGTAGCCGTCGGGCAGGTCGGCGATAAAGCCGTGGGCATTGGCGGCGCGGGCGGCGGCCTCCACCTCGGCGTCGGTAGCGTCGGGCCGCGCGTAGCGGATGTTCTCGGCGACGCTGGCGGCGAACAGAAACGTCTCCTGCTGGACGGCGGCGATCTGCCGGCGCAGCGAGTGCTGGGTGACGTCGCGCAGATCGTGGCCGTCCACGCGGACGCGTGCCCGCAGTCGGGGTCCCAGAAGCGGGACAGCAGGGCGAAGATCGTGCTCTTGCCCGCGCCCAACTCGCCCACCAGCGCCGCCGTCTGGCCGGGTTGGATGCGCAGCGACAGTTCGTCCAGCACGGGCCGCGTGTCCGCGCGGTAACGGAACGAAACGCGGTCAAAGACGATCTCGCCGCGGACGGGCGGCAGGGCGATGGCGTCCGGGCGCGTCCGTGACGGTGACGGGCGCGTCCAGCACCTGAAAGATGCGGTTGCCCGCCGCGACGGCGCGCTGCACGGTGTCGTTGATCTGCGTCAGGTCGTCGATCGGGCCGAAGAAGTAGCGCCCGTAGCCGCGATACGCGACCAGGCCGCCGACCGTGAACTGGCCGTGCAGGATCAGCCACGCGCCGTAGCCGATGGTGATGGTGTTGCCGAACGACGGCGATCCAGCGGACAAAGGGGAAAAACGTCGCGCGCAGACTTGATGGCGCTCAGGTTCTCGTCCAGATACTGCGCGGTTGACGGCCCGAACGCAGCCTCTTCGGCGTCCTCCCGCGCAAAGGCTTTGATGACCCGGATACCGGACAGATTGTCCTGCAGTTTGGCGTTGACCAGCGCCCAGTTTCTCCCGCGCCTGCTTGTAGACGCCCTTGACGCGCCTGTTGAACACGCTTCAGCAGGACGCCGACGAGCACAATCGGCAGCAGAGTCGCCAGGCCGAGCTTGAAATTCAGGGCGCAGAAGATGACCGACACGCCGGCCAGCCGCAGAAAGTTCGCCAGGACCAAGTCGGTCCCCCGGATGACGACTTCCTGCACGGCGTCCACGTCCGACGACGCCCGGCTCATCAAATCGCCTGTCCGCGCCTCGTTGAAGTACGCCAGCGACTGATGCGACAGCTTGTCGTACAGCCTGTTGCGCAGGTCAAAGACGAACCGCTGCCCGACCGACTCCAGCAGCCGCGTCCGCACGGCGGACAGAAGCGCCGCTGCCGCCCTGAATCAGTGTCAGCGCCACGACCGCCGGCCAGAGCTTCGCCAGCTCCGCCGGACAACGACATCGTCCACGACCACTTTCCAGACCAGCGGCGGGGCCAGTTCCAGGGCGACCGAGCCGATCAGGCAGACAAAGCCAAGCACTAGTGTCAATTTATAGGGACGCAGATAGGAGAGAAGGCGGAGGAATGTGGACATGGATAGGCGTATTGTACCCAGAAAGAACCCACCCCGCGACTTGTCGCGGGATGGGTTCCGAAGGGTGGGTTCTTCAGCCTTTCGCCAAAGGAAATGCTAATGCCGATTTCTGCCGCTTATGTACTCTCCGGCGATTATGAGGAGCGCGTCTATGCCGGCGTGCTCGGCAAGATCATCGGCGTCTATCTGGGCCGGCCCTTTGAGGGCTGGCCGAACGAGCAGCATCGAGCGGGAGCTGGGCGAGATCAACTATTACGTCCATGAACGGCTCAACGCGCCGCTGATCGTCACCGATGACGACATCTCCGGCACATTTACGTTCGTTCGCGCGCTGGCCGAGAACGGCAACGACCCAAATCTGACCGCCGCGCAGATCGGCGATTGGTGGCTGAACACGATCATTGAAGGCCGGACGATTCTCTGGTGGGGCGGCTTGGGGATGTCCACCGAGCATACGGCGTATCTGCGGCTGAAATCGGGCCTGCAAGCGCCCGACAGCGGCAGCATCGCCACCAACGGAGCCATCGTCGCCGAGCAGATCGGGGCGCAGATCTTTATCGACGGCTGGGGCATGGTCTGCCCCGGCGACCCGGAAAAAGCCGCCGATTTCGCGCGTCGAGCGGCGTCGCGTCTCGCATGACGGCGAGGCCATCTACGGGGCGCAGGTCGTCGCGGCGATGGAGGCGCAGGCGTTTGTCGAGAGCGAATCTGAACACGCTGCTGGACACGGCGGCCGCGCTTGATCCCGAACGACAGCGTCATCTATCGCTTGATCGGCGATGTGCGCGCGTGGGCGGCGGCAGAACGGCGACGACTGGCGGGCGACGCTGCAGCAAATCCAGGCGCACTACGGCTACGACAAGTTCGGCGGCAACTGCCATATGGTTCCGAACCATGCCGTTATCCTGCTGGCGCTGCTGCATGGGGACGATGACTTTCCAGCGGTCGCTGATGATCGCCAACACGGCCGGGTGGGACACCGACTGCAATTCCGGCAATGTCGGCTGCCTGCTGGGGATCAAAAACGGCCTGGCGGGCATCGATGCCGGCCCCGACTGGCGCGGCCCGGTGGCCGACCGCCTGTTCCTGCCTACCGCCGACGGCGGGCGCTGCATCACGGATGCCGTTCGCGAGACGTATGCCCTGGTCAATATGGGGCGCGGCCTCGGCGGGCAGCCGCCGGTCGCTCCCAAAGAACGGCGCGCGGTTCCATTTCTCCCTGCCCGGCTCCGTGCAGGGATTCATGCCCGAAGATTCGCCGGAAGTGCGCGGGACAGTGACGGTCAGAGTACGACGCAACAGGCAAACTTCGCCCTGCGACTGCATGATCTGGCACGGGGCCGGGCGGCGCGGGTCGCGACAGCGACATTTATCCCGCCGTCCGCGCTGGCGATGGGCGGTTACGATCTGGTCTGCTCCCCGACCCTTTGTACCCCGGCCAGACGGTGCGGGCGCAGGTTCTGGCCTGGCCGGACCTGCGCCGGCCTGTGCAAGCCGCGCTGTACCGTGCGCGTTTACGGCGAAAACAACGCCCTGACCCTCTATCGCGGGGCAGCCCTGACACTTTCACCCGTTGCCGACGATTTTGAGCTACCGTGCCGGATACGCAGGGGCAGCCGGTGGCCGAAGTGGGGGTGGAACTCCGTTCGGACGGCGCAGTGTCGGGAACGGTTCTGCTGGACTGGCTGACCTGGAACGGCGTCCCAACCGTCACGCTGGGCAAAGCCGCGCACGGGGATCTGTGGAAACGGGCCTGGGTGAACGCCGTCAGCCAATTTGACTGCGGGGGGCCGCCCGAACTGCCGTATCGGGTCATTCAAAACGAGGGAACGGGTCTGGTCACGCAGGGCGAATACGACTGGACCGGCTACACCGTCTCCGTCACGCTGTCCTGCCGCATCTGGCAAAGCGGCTGGGGCTGGCCGGCCGCCGTGCGCGGCCTGCGCCGTTATGTCGCGCTTGTACTGGACGAGGACGGCATAGTCCGGCTGATCGAGCAGCGGGACGGCAACGGCGCGTCCTGGCGGAGTCGGACGCGATCTGGCAGTCTGCGAAGAAGCGCAGACACTCGTCGCTGACGGTCACCGACCAGGGCATCACGGCCCACTATGGCGACATGACGCTGACGGCGTGCGGGCGACAGATTTGCCCGACACGCGGGGCCATCGGCCTGCTGGCCGACACCGGCTACGGCGAATTCGGGCCGGTGACGGTGCAGCCTGCGTAAAAACTGTGCAGAAAGCCCCCCGCCTCGATTCTGGGGAGCCAGAAAAAGAAAGAATGCCCAGCGTTTTCTTCTCTGGTTCCCCCAGAATTGGGGGTTAGGGGGTCATTGCACCGTTGGCGGCTTGGGCGGCGGCTCTTCCGTTCCGGCCGGCACAGCCTCTTTTCGGCGCACCGGCACCTCGCCGGGCGCGAAGACGCCGACGATAACCTGTTCCCCCACGACTTCCAGAATTTCTACTTCAATAACATTCATGCCTTCGCCGATTTGAATGACCGAGCTGCTGCCTTCGTGCGGACGCCGATTGAAGAGATGCATGAGACACCTTCCCGCTGGGATAGTAGTCTGCCTTGCATAAATCGTGCCAAGTACAAATACGAGCCAAAATCACCATTTCAGGCGGTTTTTGGCGCGATCCAAGCCGCTTGCTTCGCCCCCTCGTACATGGCTTCCATCACCGCCGCCCGGTAGGCCGCCTCACGCGCTGTCACCAGAGCGGCGGCTTTTTGGCCGGTCACCGCGTTCAAAAGCAGTTCCAATCCGGCGGGAAGGGCGGGCGGCAAATCCGTCCAGGGCTGCTTCCCATCCGCTCCGTCAATATGCTTGCTTTGGAAATACAACTGCCCGTGGAAAACCACCGCATGGGCCTCTGTGCCGCTGACCAGCAGGCTGACCGGGTTGGCGATGTCGTCCCAGGCGGCAGCCAGCGTGCCGATGGTTCCATTGGCGAAGCGCAGCAGCCCTTCCCCGGTTTCGTCGCAGCCCTCATAGGCCCTGATGCCGTTGTCTATCTGCGCCGTCACCTGCGTGACATCGCCCATCAGCCACAGCAGAATATCCAGCGAATGCGCCCCTAAGTCGCCGAACGCGCCCACGCCGGCAATCTTCGGGTCGGCCATCCAGCGCCACTCGGTATCAAACCAGCGGCCCAGGGCAGCGCTGTGGCAGTTGGAACCGCGAATGCGCGTGATCTGGCCGAACCCGCCCTGTTCGATCTGCGCCTTCAAAAACAAATGGTTCGGGTCGCCGCGCATGAAAAAGCCGGTGCTGAAAAGCACCCCGGCCTGCTCAACGGCATCCGCCATCGCATACCCGTCCCGCGCCCCCATGCCGAGCGGTTTTTCCACAAACAGGTGCTTGCCGGCCGCCGCGCCCGGCAGCACGACCTCTTCATGCAGATTGGTCTCGGTGCAGATAATCACGGCGTCAATGTCCGGGTCTTGATAAATGGCGTCCAAATCGGTGACAACCTGCGCGCCCATCTCCGCCGCGCGTTTTTCCGCCCGCGCCGCGTCATGGTCCCAGACGCTCTTGCAGTGAAGATCGGAGCGTTTTTGGACGATGTTGATAAATCCGGGCGTGTGAACGTGCGCGCACCCAACAAAGGCAATTGTGGTCATAAAAATCTATCCCCTCAGTCTAATGCCAGCAGCATATCCAGGTCGAAATCGGCGTTGCGAATTTCTTCTTCCAGGCCGTCCACGGGAGGCTTGACGCGCGGCAGCTTTTCCAGCGTCTCGTACAGGTCTTCCGGTGGGTTGACCGAGATCACCATCACGACCTGATTTTTGTCGTCCAGATATAATTCGTCAAAGCGATTGGAATCGGGATCGCCGTGAAACAGGCCGCCTTTGCCGCCCTGCGGGTCGCCGAACAGTTCGAAGTGGATGTCCAGTTCGATCGGAAAAAAAGTTCGCGACATGGTCATAAGCGACGCGCTGCCCCGCCATGTTCGCGCCCGGCGATTTCGCCGTGCCAGAAGGCGTTGTTCCAATGCTCCACGCGCCACTGTTTGTCCAGAACGGGGTCCTGAAAACCGGCCATGTCACCCGCCGCCCAGACATCAGGGGCGCTTGTTTCCAGATATTCGTTGACCAGGACGCCGTTCTTCTTTTCGTCTACTGTCTAACCCAGCGGCTTTCGCAAACTCCAAATTGGGCTTGACGCCGACGCCGACCAGCACCAGGTCGCCGTCCAGGGACAGGCCGGCTTTGGTTTTGACGCCGGTCGGCTTGATTTCCGTCACTTCGTCGCCCAGAATGATCTTTGCGCCCGCCGCTTCCAGTTTCTTCTTCAGAAACGCGCCGTATTGCGGCGAGGCGAACTTGCTCCACAGGTGCGTCAGTCGGCTCGATGATGGTCGCCTGCCCGCCCGTTTGCAGAAAATCGGCGGCCACTTCCACGCCGATGTAGCCGCCGCCGACCAGAAGGATCTTCTGCCCTAGATGCGCCTTGAGGCGTCGCTGTCTTCCCATGTCCGCAGCAGATGGACGTTCGGCCCGTCCGCGCCGGAAATGTCCAGAGTATTGGGCGAAGAGCCGGTGGCAATCAGCAGCTTTTGGTAAGCCACTGTGTCGCCGTTGTCCAGCGTGACTGTTTTGGCCTGCGTGTCCGCGCCGACGGCCTTTGTCCTGGTCATCAGCGTCACCTGGTTGTCCGCGTACCAGGAGGCAGGCTGAACCGGCAGCCCTTCCTCGGCTTTCGGCTTCGCCGCGCAGGTATTCTTTAGACAGCGGCGGGCGATTGTAGGGCGGATGCGGCTCGGAGCCGATGATCAAAATGGAACCGTCTTTGTCGTACTTGCGGATGTTCTCGGCTGCGGTGGCGGACGCGAGGCCGCCGCCGACCAGAACGTAGCGGGCGGAATGCTGTGTCATCAGATTTTCCTTTTCACAGGTGTACCCGTGCGCCTGGCAGGTCAACCGTTCGGCCACTGAATATCCAGAACGCTGCCGCCGGGAACCGTGTATTCGCGATGCCCTTCCGCGGTGGCATGGCCGGCCAGAGCCTCATCTGTGTGGGCATGTCTGACTCGGAGGCCAGGCAAGGATTGACCTTCCTGGGGAATGAGCCGCAGGCGGCAGGCAAATTGCGGCACGCCCCGAACGCGCAGACGGATATGGTCTCCTTCCTGCTTGATATCGGCCAGCGGGTAATCGCAGTACACCAGAAACGGGACATCCGGCAGGCGCCGGAAGGCGCGGTTGACGAAGGCGAAGGCTGCGCCGGCCCCGTAAATCTCCTGGCCGACCGCCCCCGCCGGGTCGCCGCCTGAATACAGGTCTTCCAGCGGCAGCGCCAGCGTTCGGTCTATGCGCCCGTTGCGGACTTCTTTCGCCAGGGCTTCTTTGGGCAGTTCCGAGGGATAATAAAACCAGCCCCGGTTCAGCAGGTGCCGGCAGTATTCGGTCAGCAGCATCTGCGCCGAGGGCGGCAGATCGTCCCCGGCCAGGCTCAAAATCTCGTAAAACGCAGCGAACGCTTCAAACGCCTCAAAAACCGCCATGTAGTCCGCGTCGTGCAGGCACAGGACGCCCATAAAGCTCGGGAAGAACCGGGCCGCGCCCAGTTCGGACTGAAACAGCGTCGTGTGCTGGAAAAACGAGGCCAGCAGGAGATCGCACTGACCGCGATAAAACTCATCTCCCGTTTCGCGCCACAGGCGCAGGCAGGCCGCCGCGCCGAGGGCTGTGATGTTGAACTGGTAGCCGACCGCAAAGCGGTAGCCGGACATGGCCCGCACGGCGCGTTTGGCTTCCTCCAAAAACCGATCCTGGCCGGTCAGGTCCCAGACATGCAGCATGACATCGGCATAGATGCCGCCGACATCGGACTGCCCCGGCTGACCGGGCTTGCGCTCCCCGGTGATCACTTCGCGCGTTTCCACATTAAACTGCACCGGCCAGCGGTAGTGGAAATGGCGCGCAATTTGAATGCCGTAATCCACCGAGTCCAGCAGCAAGGCTTTCGCTTCAGCATCGCCCGTTCCGGCCAGCCGCGCCAGATCTGAAAAGCGGATGATACAGATACCACGAGTTCACTTCGTTGGCGTTCTTGTCCTTCCCGACCGAGGGCAGGTAGCGCCGCATGGTTTTCAATTGGGGGTCATAGAAGGCCGGGACGCCTTTTCGCAGTTCGGGCCAGCGGGATCGGGCTGCCGCGCCAGCCGGCATACTCGCGCAGCGGCAGCAGCAGGGCAAGCTGCACCATGCTGTCCGGGTATTCCGCGCCCAGATAAGGCCGGACATAGAGCCGCCCTTTCTGGCGGGTCGTGCAGTCGTCACACTCGGACAGATCGCGCGCCGTTTCTTCCGCCCGGCGCGGCCAGTCCCGCCACTGCGTTTCCGGCTGCGGCAGATGGGGATAAATATCCGCCAGAAGGTTCCAAAAACTGCTGCGCCGCCTGCCGCTCGTCGCCGGGGACGGTCGGGCTGAACCGGACAAACGCATTGGAAATAATGGTTTCTTTGCCCGCCGGCAGCGGCGTGTCCGAGGTCGGCAGGGAAAGCCCAAGCTGCGGCCAGGTCCCGCCGACCAGGCAGCCCGGCTGCGAGTTCAGGGCCTGAAACAGCGGGTTCAGGGCGGTCATGTTTTGCAGGTACAGCAGCGAGCCGGAATGGGGATGGGTCAGGCTCAGGTACAGCGCGGCCAGCCCGGAATCCGGCTGCCCCGCATGAACCGTGCCGCGCGCGGGCTGCGGATCGTCCGCGCCGTTGAGCGGGTAAATGTCGCGCGGCCAGAACGGGAGCAGCAGATCCGTCTTTGGCGTCAGCCAGGTGGTCCAGTGGAGCAGCCCGTCTTCGGGCAGCGTCATCTCCACCCGGCAGCGTCCCAGGGAAGTCTTCAGTTGAAACCGCGCCGTGCCGGCCTCAACCGCGACCTCCTCCACCGACAGCGTCCCGCCCGGCGCGTAGGCGGCGCGGAAAGCGACGCCCCCGCCGCGCGGCCAGCGGGCAACGATCCAGAGCGATTCGCGCCCCGCGCAGGCGTTCAACGTGACCGGGCCGGATTTCCAGGGGCCAGGCAGCCACTCACGGCTGCCGGCCAGTTCATCCCGCACCGCCATCGCCCAGGGTCCAGTCCCATGACTTCATCGTCCGGTATCTGTTCCACTTGTTTCATCTCAGCCTTTTTTGCTCCTTTCTCTACAGAGTTTCGTATGTCTGCCTCGTTTGTTCCCAAAAATCATGCGGGTATATCCTCGCCGAAACCAAAAGTTTGGAGAAGCCAATGCTGAAAAAAATTACGCCGACCCGTCTGGACGGCAAGGCAATTATCGTGACCGGCGGAACCACGGGAATCGGACGGGCGACGGCGGCCCTGCTGGCGCTTGAGGGCGCCCATGTCCTGATCTTCGGGCGGCATGAGAAAGAAGCTGCAAGACGCGCTGGCCGAGATGCCGGACGGAGGGCGTGTGTTCGGTTTGACCGCCGATACCACGAAGCCGGAAGACATTCAGCGCGTTTTTGAGGAGGCCGACCGCAAGTTGGGCGGCGTGGATATTCTCATTAACAACGCCGCCGAGGCCGCGCAAAGCATCCTGGATACCGACTACGCCGAGTGGCAGTATGTCGTGCAGGCCAATGTTCTGGGCTACATGGCCTGCGCCCGCCATGCGATTGACCGCATGAAAGAGAAAGGGTCCGGCCACATCGTCAACATCGGGTCTCTCAGCGCCAAACTTCGCAACGAAGGCGCGGACGTTTATGTGGCGACCAAAGCGGCCATCGAAGCCTTTTCGGAGGCGCTTCGCAAGCAGGTCAACCCGCAGGGCATCAAAATCTCGCTGATTGAGCCGGGCAAAGTGGGCGCGGATTTCCCCAACTCTACGCCCCAGGAGCAGCCCGCGCAGGAAGCGGCCGGCGAGATGCTGCTGGCCGAAGACATCGCCGCCGCCGTGCATTTTTGCCTGACCCAGCCGGCCCGGTGCGATGTCATCAGCGTCCAAATTCGCCCGCACAAGCAGGCGATTTAGATCAAGCTACTTCGCGTCAAATCGCCGCACGCCTGCGTCAATCAGTTTCTGCGCCCGTTCGGGGCCGAACCGGCCTTTTGGCTGAAACTTTTTGCCCGCAATTTCATTGTAGGAGACAAAGAAATGCTCGACCTGGCGGACATAGCTGTCGTCCAGGTCCAGCAGCGATTTGACGCCGCTGTGGGTGTGGGAATGGGCGGAGACGGCGATCAGGCGATCATTTCGCATCGTCTCGCCGTCCCGCTCCGTCTGGTCGGCCTCAATGACTCCGATCAAACGCGCGGGAATCAGACAGCCGGGGAAGGCTGGCTCATCCATCAAAATCAGCATGTCCAGCGGGTCGCCGTCTTGGCCCAGTGTGGAGGGCAGGAACCCCATGTCAAAGGGAAAAATGGCTCCCGCCGGTAGCACCTTTCCCAGCATGAACAGGCGGCGCTTGGGGTCATAGGTGAACTTGTTGCGGCTGCCTTTAGGCGACTCAATGATGACATTGAGTGTCTGCGTGTGCGGGTCCAGCGCCCGCAAGTCTTCCAAGTTGCTCATTACTCTTTTCCCTGTTTGCCTTTCCCCTTGTCGCCTTCGGCGGCTTCATCTTCTTTCGGATCGCGTTTCTGGTGCAGGAACGCCATCATCAGCGTTGCCAAGCCGCTGCCCAGAAACGGGCCGGCGATATAAATCCAGGCCGCGCCGGTCGCGCCGCTGACCAGCGCCGGTCCGAGTGAGCGGGCCGGGTTCATGGAAGCGCCGCTGATCGGCCCGGCGAACAGTCCGCAAAGAGCAATGGTTGCTCCGACGGCCAGGGCGGCGTTAGGGCCGACCAGGCTATAGCGAGTGGCTGTGCCTAAGATCACCAGGATCAGCAGACACGTCAGAACGATTTCCATGACAAAGGCCGCTTCCAGGCCGTGATGGGGATGGCTTGCCCCGAGGTCGGCCACTCGCCCGAACAGCGCCTGAAGCAGCAGGGCGGCGCTGACCGCCCCCAGCATCTGCATCGCCCAGTAGCCGGGAACGCGCGTCAGGGGAAAGCTTCTGCGGGCGGCGAACGCAAAGGTGACGGCGGGATTGAAGTGCGCCCCGGATGCGTCTCCGATGGCATAAATCAGGGCCATGACCATCAGGCCGGGCGCGACCATGCGGGCAGAGTGGCTGACCTCGCCGCCGCTCACCGTGGCAATGACTTCGCCGCCCGCCGCGACCAGAGTCAGCAGAAACGTCCCCAGCAGCTCGGCAAAGTAGGGGCGGATCTGGTCGGCCAGACCTTCCTGCCGGGTGATCCCCTGTCCCTGTCGCCTGCGTCCCTCCTGATCCTCGCGGCGCTCCGCGACAACGGACTGCGTTCCCACCTGCTCCCTCCTCGCGCATGATTGTCTGTGTTTACCCGCTTCTTAACCTTCTCTTAACATTTTCTTAACATTTCAAACATCCCCCTGAAACTCCCGGAATTGGAAGCCGGGCTGCCGCGTTTAAGTCCGGCGTTTTTCGGAAATCCTGCACTGGAACGACTCAGCCGATTGAGTGAATGAGAAGAGTGAATGAATTAGAAAGTGAAACAGACACATGAACGATCAGAAACCTGTCGGAGCGAAGGGCAAAGATCAGGCCCTGGCGACGGTGACGACGGAAGACAGGCAGCCGATGACGACCAATCATCGGGCAGCCGATCAGCGACGATCAGAACTCCCTCCGGGCCGGAGCGCGCGGCCCGACGCTGCTGGAAGACTTTGTCCTGCGCGAAAAGCTCCAGCACTTCGACCATGAGCGCATCCCCGAGCGCATCGTCCACGCGCGCGGCGCGGCGGCGCACGGCGTCTTCCAGGTTTACGAAGTCGCTGGCCGAGCTAACCACGGCCAAAGTCCTCACCGACCCGTCGCTTCAAACGCCCGTCTTCGTGCGCTTCTCCACCGTCGCCGGCTCGCGCGGCTCGGCGGACACGGCGCGCGACGTGCGCGGCTTCGCGGTCAAGATGTACACGCCGGAAGGCAACTGGGACATTGTCGGCAACAACATCCCGGTCTTCTTCATCCAGGATGCCATCAAGTTCCCCGACCTGATCCATGCCGCCAAGCCCGAGCCGAACAACGAGATCCCGCAGGCCGCGACCGCCCATGACACGTTCTGGGACTTCATCTCGCTGACCCCGGAGTCGATGCACATGGTCATGTGGATCATGAGCGACCGCGCCACTCCCGCGCTCGTTCGGCCATGATGGAAGGATTCGGCGTGCATACGTTCCGCCTGGTCAACGCCGAGGGCAAATCGCACCTTCGTCAAGTTCCACTGGAAGCCGCTGCTGGGCGTGCATTCGCTGGTCTGGGATGAGGCGCAGAAGATCGCCGGCAAGGACCCGGATTTCCACCGGCGCGACATGTGGGATGCGATCGACGCGGGCAATTTCCTCGAGTGGGAGCTGGGCATGCAGATCCTGGCCGAGGGCGAGGAAGCCAAGTTCGACTTCGACATTCTAGACGCCACCAAGCTCTGGCCGGAAGACCTGCTCCCCGTCCAGCGCGTCGGCAAGATGACCCTGAACCGCAACCCGGACAACTACTTTGCCGAAACCGAGCAGGTGGCTTTCAACACCACCAATATCGTGCCGGGGATCGATTTCAGCGACGACCCGCTGCTCCAGGGCCGCAACTTCTCCTATCTGGACACGCAGCTCAGCCGCCTGGGCAGCCCGAACTTCACCGAACTGCCGATCAACCGGCCCCTGGCCGACGTTTCCAACAACCAGCGCGACGCCCAGATGCGCCACACGATCAACAAAGGCCGCGTTTCCTACGCCCCCGCGTCGCTGGACGGCCATTCGCCCGACGAAGTCACTCCCGCGCGGCCCGGCTTTGTCTCCTACCCGGAGCAGGTCGGCGGCCCGAAAGTGCGCGCAGCGCAGCGAAAGCTTCGGCGACCACTACGGGCAGGCCAATCTCTTCTGGAACAGCATGACCCCGCCCGAAAAAGAGCACATCGTCAAGGCCTTGCAGTTTGAGTTGAGCAAGGTAGAGACGAAAGAAGTGCGGCAGCGGATGCTGGGGCATTTG
The DNA here is from genome assembly GCA_963771575.1 of uncultured Armatimonadota bacterium. GTDB lineage: Bacteria > Armatimonadota > Armatimonadia > Armatimonadales > Capsulimonadaceae > JANXMY01. The sequence continues at coordinate 114,208 of CAVYTV010000002.1, read as the reverse complement.
ACAAAAATCAACGACGTTCTGGCCGCGCAGGTGGGTCTGGCGCTGGGCGAATCGGTCCCGACGGGTCATCCCACGGCGGAGCCGGGCGGCACGGCGGACAAAGCCGACGAAATGCAGGCGCTGGCCGGCGCGACTTCGCCGACAACCGCGTCGGGCGGCGTCCAGAAATCCCCGGCTCTGAGCATGGAGGAAGACCAGCCCGGCACGGCCAAAGCCCGCAAAGTCGCGATCCTGGCAGCAGACGGTGTGGATGCTGCTCAGGTTTCCGCCCTGCAAACCGCCCTGACGGCAGCCGGCGCGATGGGTGAGGTGGTCGGCCCGCATCTGGGCATGCTGCCGGGCGAGGGCGGGAAGTCCGTGGAGGCGAAAAAGACCTTTGCCAACACAAGTTCGGTGCTGTACGACGCCGTTTTTGTCCCCGGCAGCGCGGGGAGCGCGGACAAGCTCGCCTCAATGGGCGACGCCCGCCAGTTCTTGGATGAAGCCTACAAGCACGGCAAGCCGATTGCGGCCACGGAAGAAGGCGCGGCTTTAGTTCAAGCCTCCGCTGTTGGAAAACTGCTGCCCGGCGCAGAGGCCGCCGCGCAAGGCGTCTTATTCGGCGCTGGGACAGACTTGACGACAAACTTCCTGAAGGCTCTCGCCCAGCACCGCTACCACAACCGCAAACAGGCCGACCAAGTCGCCGCCTGAGCGATTGGGAGATGAAAACAAAAACGGGGGCGGCACAGCCGCCCCCGTTTTTACTTTGGCAGAAACGGTTTAAGTCAGAAGCATTGAAGATGTAGCCATACCCCCTCAAAGCGCCGCGCATGAAGATCGGTTTCTTTTATCCAGAAATACAGCCGTCCGGCATCTCCCCACATCATCTCCGCACTGTCATCCGAGTCCACTTGCAGGAGCAGGCGCCATTCTTTTGCTTCTTCTCTATAACTTTGCCCCTGCGGGTCAGCCTCGGAAAAGCCGTGAGAAAGAACGGCGCACTCTTCTTCCATTGGGTTCTGGATGATCTGCGGGTCCCCAAGCAGCCTGTGATGCGTCTCATCCGATCTATCTGTGCCTCGGGTCAGTTCCCAATAGGCGTCTTCCTCATCGCGGCTCAGATAAAGAATCTGTATGCTTGTTGAGGCTGGGTCAGGCAAATTAACTTCTCTGGAGAACTCCAACCGACACGCCGGCAGAGCGTCATCTTCTGTGAACGCGGAAGGTAAAGGTGAACGGGAAAGCTTGGCTTCCATGGGAGAATACATCACCTGCCACCCGGCGCGATGCTCAACTTTGTATCCCCAGGGCTGCTCGGTCGCGTCATAGAAAAAATAGAGAATGCCGGAAGGAGGCAGCAACTCTAATTCCACTGGTTTCACGGCCACATCCAGCAGGGATAACTGTCCGGCAAACTCAGAGAGTGGTGTTGAGAGTGCAATCTCTCTTAAATTCAATTGCGCGATCAGGTTCAGGGGGCGTCCGTTTTGCTCGGGCCATTCTACGTCAGGCGGTAGATCTGGCAAGCCGCCGAATTTAGACGTACCGGGCGACAAGTCACTTTCATCAGTGGGATGCGCTGTGATGCGAATAGAAGGCTTGATTATCCGTTCAATATCGTCCGCCACGCGGGACAAGCCTGCATCGTGCACCCACTGCATGAGTTCAGCTTTAGTCATAGTGTGTTTGAGTTGGTCAGGAAATTATCGGCGGCTTCCAGGTTCTTCGGCGTCCAACGCCGCATACCCGCAAGCGGGCAAAAGGAGCGGTACAAGAAGCAGGCGATCCCAAACACGTTCAGCCGCAATGAGAGCATCATTAGGCCTGGTGATTTCATGCCTTTATTTTACCGCATCTGGCGGCGGAATTCGCCGGGGCTGAGGTGGTAGCGGCGGCGGAAGACTTTGCACAGATGGTTGGCATTGGCGAAGCCGGTTTCGCGGGCGATGGCTTCCAATTTGCGGTCGCTGTCCAGTAAACGCCGGGTGGCTTCTTCCAATTCCACCTGGCGGACCCACTGCGCGGGCGGCAGGCCGGTCACGGCCTTAAAGTGGCGGCTGAAATGGCTGCGGCTCAGGCCGTGCAGGGCGGCCAGTTCGGCGACGTCTACCGACTGGCCGGCGCGGGCCAGGACATGGCGGCGCACCGTTTCCAGCAGCGCTTCGCGCTCGGCCTGGGGATACATTCGCCGCTGGGCGAGGCGCTCGTACTCAAAGAGAAAATCAAAAAGCGCGGATTCCAATGCCCACGAGTCATGGAAGATCCGGGCGGCAATGCCCTCAAACAGCGTGACGGCGCGGGCCAGCAGGGGGGCGTCGGCCGTCAGCGTCAGGAGCGGGCCGATGTCCGCCTGCGCCCGGACAAGGCGGCCCACGACGTAGGGATGGCGCAGGATCAGAAAAAAGAACGTCCAGGAAGGCGAGTCGGGCGGCAGGCGGTAGACGTGCGCGGACGGGACTACAGCGGCAAAGGCCATGCCCGGCAGCAGTTGATGCGTGACGCCTTCGGCGGTGTAAGCGCCCCCGCCGGCCAGCGTGTATTGAAAGACGACAAAGGGGCGCTCAGGGTCGCCGCCGCGCCGCAGCCCGTCCCAGACATAGTCCGCCGGGTCGGTTTTGGTTTCCAATCCCGCATACACCGAGAGGTCGGACGCGAACGCCGTTTCCGCCGTCGGCGCGATCTTTTGGAGCCTGTCTAGGAGTGTGTCCATTGGGAAATACTATATCACATACTGACTATAAATAGCGTTTTTTGACCCTTGCCTCATGGCTTTATTCGTGATATAATTTCAGAAGCCACGTTTGGCTTCCGCACAAACGGAACACAGCGCTTACCAGGAGAAAATTGATGCCGTTGAAAATCGCCATGATCGGGGCCGGGTCGGTCGGGTTTACGCGCCGATTGATGCAGGATATTTTGTCCGTGCCGGAACTCGTCCGACACGCACTTTGCCTTCACCGACCTGTCGCTGCACAACATGGACATGGTGACGCAGCTTTGCCGCCGCGACATCGCGGCCAATGGCCTGCCCGCGACGGTGGAGGCGACCACGGACCGGCGGGCGGCGCATCGCCGACGCCGACTATGTCCTCTGCATGATCCGCCAGGGCGGCCTGGAAGCGCTTCCAGACCGACATCGACATCCCGCTCAAATACGGCGTGGATCAATGCGTCGGCGACACGCTCTGCGCGGGCGGCATGATGTACGCCCAGCGCGGCATCGCGGCCATGCTGGACTTCTGCAAGGACATTCGGGAAGTCGCCAAGCCCGGCGCGCTGTTCCTGAACTACTCCAACCCGATGGCGATGAATACCTGGGCCTGCAACAAATACGGCGGGGTCAAGACCATCGGCCTGTGCCACGGCGTCCAGGGCGCGCACTGGCAGATCACGCGGGCGACCGAGCAGTGGGCCAAACGCAGGGGCTGATGGGGCCGGAGGAGAAGCTGCACCGCCACGACGTCGACGCGATCGTTTGCCGGGATCAACCACCAGACCTGGTGCCTCAAAGCAATCTGGCGCGGCATTGACCTGATCCCGCAGCTGTACGAGATGATGTCCGCGGTGGAAGACTTCCGGCGCGACGAAAAGGTGCGCATCGACGTGCTGAAGCGCTTCGGCTACTACAGCACCGAGTCCAACGGCCATCTGTCCGAATACCTGCCCTGGTACCGCAAGCGGGTGGACGAGATCACCGACTGGATCGACCTGTCGTCCTGGATCAACGGCGAGACGGGCGGCTACCTGCGCGTCTGCACCGAGGGCCGCAACTGGTTCGAGACCGACTTCCCGAACTGGCTGGCAGCAGGACCCGCCGAAGTTCACCGCCGGACAAGCGGAGCGAGGAGCACGGCTCATACATCATCGAGGCGCTGGAAACCGGCCGCATCTATCGCGGCCACTTCAACGTCGTCAACCAGGGCCACATCACCAACCTGCCCGACGGCTGCATCATCGAAATCCCCGGCTATGTGGACCGGAACGGGCATCAACATGCCGGTCGTCGGCGATCTGCCGCTGGCCTGCGCGGCGACCTGTTCGGCCAGCGTCCGTGTGCAGGAGATGGGCATGGAGGCGGCCGTCCATGGCGACGTCCTGCTGCTCAAACAGGCGATGCTGCACGACCCGCTGGTCGGCGCGGTCTGCAACCCGGAAGAAGTCTGGCAGATGACCGACGAGATGCTGGTCGCCCAGGCCGCAGTGGCTGCCGCAGTACGCGGGCGAGATTGCGGCCGCCGCCCGGCGATTGGATGAGGCCGTAGCGCACCGGCACGCGGGTCGCGACGGTTCAAACCGAAGGCGCGGCGCGGGTGCCATACCAAGACCGTCGAAGAGATGGAAGCCAAAGCCGAAGAATCGCGGGCCAACGCCCAGGCGGCGGACAAGGGCAAGATGACCAAAACGGCGGCGGAAGCCGGGACCGCCGAAGAAAAGATGCTGGCGGCGGACACAGCAGCGTAGATTGGCCCGGCCTTGAAAGGCCGGGCTACCCAAAGCTCAAAGTCCCTCCGGGGCTAAAGAAAAGGGAAGGCAGCTATAGTGCTCCTACTTCTTTCGGTCTTCAGTCCCGGAGAAACTTTCGTAAAGGCCGTCGGGCCGTCGCTGAACTTCTGCAAATCGTCGTCGGCTTCCTGATCGCCGAGGCGCATGGCTTTTTGCCATTGTTGCCGCGCCTGCCCCTTGTCACCGGACCGGTAGAGCGCGGAACCTAACATGGTGTGTGACCGGCCATCGTTCGGATTGACTCGAACTGCTTCCCAAAGCTCTGCCAAGCCCGTTGTCCGGTTACCTTGAAGAAACAAGGCTTTGCCGAGATTAGAACAGGCATGACTATTGTTTGGATCTAATACGAGGGCTTGCCGGTACTTAGTAATGGCGAGATCAGTGTGCCCTTGCTTGTACAAACATAATCCCCAATTGTCATAAGAGCCGGAATATTTGGGAAGAAAATGAATTGCCTGCTGGTATTGCTGGATGGCTTCGTCATATCGCTTCTGATAATATAATTTCAACCCCTGTTTAAAGCAGGCGTTCGCCATACTTAACTTGTAATTTGCTACGCCTACAGGAACTCCGACGAATAGGCAGATCGTGAGAGCAACAAAAAGCGCTTTGGCGTTCTCAGAGACGATTGTCCAGAACGGGAAAGTCTCCAAACGGAAGGTTTGTGATCGCGTCAACCGGAGCATCCTCTGCCCCGCGATGTTCTCTACAGGAGTTGGCTGCATTTTTATGTCCCTGTACTATTCTTCCCTTTTCGTCACCTGCTAAACCGCTTCCGTCTGGCCCTCATCCTAACAAAAAAAGCCCCCGCTCATTGAGCAGAAGCTTTTGTATTGAACTTTGTGGCCCGACGCCAGATGCATCTTCCTCAGTACGAATGCCTGCCGCCTGATCCTTGTGGAACCCAGCGATAGCAATCACTTTCGGAAGTCCCCCGCTTAAGCGTCCAAAACGTTTCGGGCCAGTGTTTCTATTATTACCCAAATTGATAGATTTATCAAGGGTTCTACCAAAATAAATGCTTTCAGCGCAAAAAAGTTCCCTGTTAAATCTCGGTTCAGCCTGTTCCCTTCGTTTTTCTCTTATACAAACTCACCGGTGCAAGCCGCTTTCGGCCTGTCCGCACTACTTCCACATAATAGAGCGTATAACCCTGCACCTCTTTGGTGAGTTCAATGGCGGCCAGCCCTTGATGGGATTGAACGCTTCGTGTGATTGTGTCGGGGGCGGCTATCACCAAACGCAAGTCTAAAAAATCTTGCTTGACAATCGGAACCTGCCCACGCGCATACTCTCCGCTTCCGCCATGCTTTTTGTGAATGTGACGGATACCATCGGCATCGAGCATGTGATCCCGCGGGCGAACGCGCGGCAGGAGAGCCGCTAAATTGTACCTCAATGATAGCCTCCTCTGAGCGCCGAGAAAGAGACGCGGGCGGCGGACACAGCAGCGTAAAAAAGAGGGGGCTTTGGAAGGGCAGCCACTCATATTTCTACTTGGCATGATTCTTGCAGTGTAGCAATGTATCCTGTGACAGTGACTTACGCCATTAGCATTCTCACATTTTTATTGGGTGTAAGCAAGCGCACTGTAAGAATAGTGCTTTTAGTGGTATAATCAAGACAGGTTCTTTGGTGAACATGGCACGTTCTCGTGACGCGGCGCAGATGCCGTCGTTTCCAGGGCGGAAGAAGAGGCGCAGGCATTGCCTTCGGGTGCTTGTGTCAGAGACAAATGGGGATGAAATTATGACGATAACAAAAGCAATTGTTGGATTGATGAGCGTGGCGGCCCTGACGATTGTCGCGACCGGCGCGACACTCGCGCAGACTTTTCAGTATACCGACCAATTCACGCCGAACCTGGTGACGGGCAATGGCGGTGTGGGGAACTTCGTTGAAGTGACCAGCAACACCAGCATCCCGGTCACTGCGCCGAGCCAGATCAGCCTGAATAACTTCGTGGAATTCAGCAACACCTCGTCGCCGGACATGGTCACGTTCAGTCAAGCGTTCACGGACGCCATCACGATCACGCCGACAGGCGGGACGGCGATGACCCAGGATTTGACCGGGACGTTTTCAGGCACTTTCAACACGACTCAAACGTCCACACAGTTGACCTTCGATGGGCCGACAACGCTCGTTTACAACTTCGGCAGCTTGGGGACGTATACCCTGAGTGACTTGAGCTTCTCTCCGCCCGGTGTCGGGGGATCGCAGACGGCGGGGGCGCTCGGCGCGGTTGTGACCTATTCCTCCCCGGTTCCCGAAGCGTCTACCACCGTCTCGCTCGGCCTGATGCTGGTTCTGGGCGGTCTCGCCTTCGCCGCCAAGCGGAAAAAGGCCAACGCCTAACCGCGCGCTCTGCCAACGACGCAAGCCTCCTGAAAAACGGATCGCTTCCCTTTGGACATAACAGCCTCTGCTCATTGAGCAGAGGCTGTTGTGTTGAAACCCTACGAACCCTGCCTTAAAACGCACGGCGGGTGTCAAGGCAGGGTAGCTAAAGCCCAGTGATTCTGGTACAATCTGGGTGCGCTCAAGGACGCCGCAGCCCATGCCTGACATCATGCACCTTCTCCAGATCAACGCCTCCCCCAAACGGGTTTACGAGGCGATCACGACCGTTGACGGCATCCGCCACTGGTGGACCCGCGACGCCGACCTGGATTCCGAGATCGGCGGAACCGGCGAGTTTCGCTTTTCCTATGACGGCCCGGTCGTGACAAAAGTGCGGATTGACGCCCTGACGCTGCCCTTCCATGTCGCCTGGAAGACGCTCTCCTCGTTCCGCCCGGAGTGGGCCGGCACGACGCTCACCTTTGATCTGCGGGCGGCGGGGAGCGGCACCGCGCTTTTGTTCGCGCATCGCGGCTTCGCGCAGGCCGACGACATCTACGCGCTGACAACGACGGGGTGGGGGTACTACCTCGTCAGTTTGCAGCAGTACCTGGAAACGGGGCAGGGCGCTCCCAGCCCGGACATTGATTTCGCGCGTATCCTCCGGTGACGGCAGAGGAAATTCGTCCTTCATGGGGTTAAGTATGGGATGGGATGCTTACGCGCTCCGAAGTGTGGATGACGTTAATAGCACTGAGCCTCGGCTTGATGCAGAGATGCATATCGTTTTTGAGGAAGCGAATGCCGAACTGATAAAGCTGGTTGGTGACGGAGGGGAAATCATCGACGGAGGATTGGGCGGACCACTCAGCAAGAAGTGTTTGCTACTCGCCACCCCAATTGCCTGCTATGAACCAGACAGCGAGACAGGCTCGTTGTGCTGGCCTCCTGATGTGGTTCAGAAAGCAAACGCTTTGGCACATTGGAGCTACCGGATAGAGGATGAGCCGGACTACGACGAGGATAGTTCAGAGGATGAATGGTGGCTTCGACACGCGAAATGTGAGGCCCGGCTTTTTCTAGAAATATGTTCCCGTCATAGGTACGCAATTCTCTTCACTTGGTAATTGAATGCACTATGCCTAACAATATGCCGTACTGCGTTAAGATGCGGACATGACATAGACGGTGTCTGGAAACTCGCCTCCGGCTCAACCTTGACGTCTTTGAGACGACTTCGGCGGGCGGCGGCAGAGGGAAGAACTCTGATCCGCCCGGCCCTCTGGGGCAGACAATGTGAGCGGTTCCGAGTTTCCAGACACGCTCATATCTGGCTTTATTGAAACGAAGGGAACACAGAATGTCGCGGCACTGGAGAGAACCTTTTAGTATTGTCAAAGCGCGTCAGCTTGAAATACGCGACTATGGGGGGAGCGTCATCATCGGGCAGATGCGACATGATCGCACTGTGTTATCCCGAGACTCAGACGGTGTGTTGCGTCCCGTTACAGAGCACAATGTTTTATCTCCTTTGACCGACCGTTACGCCGAACAGATGAAGTTAACGCCCGTCAATGAGTGGATTTACTATGTCTCTGTGTGCCGTTTTACTTTTGCGTTCTTCTCAACAGAGGAAATTCCCGCCTACATCCGATACTATTCCCTCAAAATTCTTCCCAGCAGAACGAAGCGTCCCCATGACACAGGCCATAAGTCTCGTCAATCTCGTTTCAATCGGCTGCCGCTGTATTTGCGACAGGAGAGTAAACGTCTGCGGGTGGTGAAGGCTCTGGAAAAGGCGTATGCAGACTTTCACCGACAAGAAAGTACATTGCCACTCGTGAGTGAGGGCGCGGTCTACTTGAGCGAACAAGTGGTGTACTAATGAATTGCCATATGGCAAACTTTAGGATATTACAGAAGAAACCTTACAGAAACCAACTAAGCCGACGAATTGATGACTGAGAAAATTAGGGTCGCGCTCAAAATTGTGTGGAGATAGCACGAATTTCTTTGCCGCCCCGGAAAGGTGATGAAAATGGAGCTAAGACAGGCGCTGAAGGAGCAACTTCAGGCCGGGCTGGCGATGCTGACAGAGTGCGTGGAGAAGTGCCCGGAGGACATGTGGGTCGCGGGCCAGCACCCGCGCCTATTCTGGCGCATCGCCTGGCACGCGGCCTTCTTCACGCATAATTATGTGGTGCAGAACGAAGAAGCCTTCAACGGCTCCGTCGTTGACTGGCCGCCGGCTGTCAGAACAGCGCTCGGCGTGAGTGACACTCAGAAAGCGGTTGATGTTGAGCCGTATGAACTGCCGGAGGGGGTCACGCCGCTGACCCGGCGGGAGATTTGCGACTACCTCGCGTACATCAGCGGCCTTATCGACGCGACCGTTGACGGCCTTGACCTGGACAGCCCGGAGACCGGCTTCTCCTGGTACCCGAACATGACCAAGCTGTCGCACGAACTGATGAACCTGCGCCATCTCCAGGGGCATGTGGGCCAGTTGTCTGAGTTGCTGATGGCGCGCGAGATTGAGATCGCCTGGATCGCCAAGTCCGGTCAAACGGAATAGTCTAGGTGACACTCATGTCTTCCAAACTGCTATTGCTCATAGCGATCCTTCTTGTGGTTTCCGTGTTCGCTGTTATGCCGCGTTCGCATACGACCCTGCCGGGGGTATGTGGCCCATGCATCGCCCCCGAGACGCCGCAAATGAAGGCTATCATGAAAAAGTGGGATGCGCTGGAAAAGGCCGCCAAAGCCGCGAAAACCAGGGGAGATTGGGCGAGTGCGGAAGCGGACTATCAGACGGAGACGCGCATCCAGTATTGTCCCTGGAAGTCGTATATGTGGGTAGAATTGGGACTGATGCGGGACTATCAGGGGAAGCGGGCTGAGGCATTCCAGGCTTACCATGAAGGGTTTGGAATCGGCTCTCATCGGGGGGCAGATGTCCAGGCATATCTGGAAGTCGTGGAAGCCGCCGCCCGCTGCGGGCTGATGTGCGAAGATCGGGGACTGCACGCGGATGCCTGCGAGTGTTACTACACGGCACAACACATGCGTTCCTTAAACGCCGCCCGAACTTCCCCCGCGCAGGTTCGGGCGTTGCTCCGCGCTGTTCTGCTTAACGCTCAAAGCGAGGAAAAACAAAGCAGGGGTCAATACATATTTTAATCACTACGAACGTATAAAGGAGATGACTGCCGAGCATACAGAACTGAGAGAATGTGGATATGAGTCCAGTGAAATGACGATTAGCCACAGGGTTTTTCCTTCTCGCTGAGAGAAAATTGATGTTAGCGAAGCTGCTGGGTAGATTGGCCCGCTGGGTAAAATGCTTCCCCTGAGCGTCTGCCGCCTCGTGAAAGATAGCAGAACACTCGGTTGTCAAGGAACAAGCCTGCTCACTAGAGAAGGCGGGCGGATGCCATAAATGTTGTTAGTCACTGCATAGAAATGAACACTAAAATCGTTATCAGCAAGATTAATCCATTTATCACAGCTATCCGTAAAAACAATTTAATTCTGTCATGGCTATTGCTAATTGTTTTGAGTCGTGTGTATGCCCAAAGAACCACAAGAGCCATTAAAAGCGTACCGGCGATCAAAGAATAGTCGTCAGCGGATAAAGATTTCATAAACTCTCACTTTTTCGGCTGGTCAATTTTGTTGATTTCATGTTGAGCCGCGTTGTACCTCTCCCATGTGCTGAACCGCCCGTGGTGGCTTAGGAAAGAGTTCTGAGCATTTACGAAGTAAGTGCGTGCTTCTTGCTTCTTACCCAGCTTCAGCAGAACGAGGCCCATCTCAAAGTTTGCTTTGTAGTCGTCTGGGAAAGCCTGTAAGTCTGCTTGCAATTTCACGATGGCCTCCTGATAGCGATGCGCGTTATAGTCCTGAACGGCAAGCACATAATATTTGTTGCTGTACGCTTTCTGCCTCTCGTCTTCTTTGAATTCGACATTTATCACAAGGCCAGTGGCTATCATACATACTGCGAAAAAGACGAAGGCAAAAGTGATCTTGAGCGGGCTATCCTTCCGCAAACCTTTGCCCATCCCTCTTTGAGTTGGCATTATTCCGCACCGCTTCCTGATTCGGATTTCTTTTCTTCTTCAGGCCCTTCACCAAAGATTTGCCGCTGAAGGAAACTTAGGGCGGCACCGAAATGATTGACTACAATCGCAGCAGCATTTTCGGCGGATGTTTCTAACTGTTCCCGTGCATCTTTTGTTAACGGATCGTGATCGTTTTGCGGGCGGAGGCAGGCGGGGCGACATCTGTCTGGCGAACCGCGTCGGTCTGGGCAGGGTCAGGCTGAAGGCGGCGTGGCGGCAGAGTGTGAAAACCGTCGGCTTTATACCGCTCTTCTTCCCCGTTTGCCGGCGACTAAACTTCCTCCCGGCGTCTAGGGCAAGACGCGGTCAGGAGTTCGATAGAGGGCCAGGTCGGCGATCTCGCCGTGGAAGAAGTCGCCCCCGGCGGCATTGCAGCCGAGAAAGCCCACGGTCGCCCGCACGTCCTCGGGCCGCAGCGTCAGGACCGTTGTCCGGCCTACGGGCTGCCCGTTGAAGGCCATGATTGCCTCGCCGGGGCCAAGCGTGATGGTGACGCGCGTCCACTGCCCGGCGGGGACCGCCCGCGCCGCGGAAAGCGTCTGAACGGTCTGGCCCCGGCGCAGAAAGAACGCGGCGTGACCGGCCGCATCTCGGGGCGTGAATGACAGCGCGCCGTCGGCGGAGGCAAAGGTCAGCACGCGCTGGCCCGATGCGCCGCCCAGCCATTTGATCTGCATATCCACTGTCAGATCCGCCGTGTCGGCGGCCTCGCCTTCCAGAACGGCGTACTGATTTTTCCCGTTCAGAACCAGCGCGTGGCGTCCGCCGCCGTCTGTCGTGAAAACAGGGCCGCCGCGCAGCACCCCGTCCTCATCCGCGAACGCATCTTTGAGGACCTGCCTGCATGGCTGGCGGAAGTCCCAATGGGCGTACAGGCCATGATTGTCTGCGACTTCGTGTGCAAACTGATCGTCGGCCATGAACCCGTACAGCAGGCCGCCGCCGATGGGTTTATGCCACACATCGGCGTGTATCTCCGAGTTCCTGGCCGATCACCGTGCCGCCGCCGATGGGGCAGTCCCGTCCTGTGTACAGATCGCCGAAGCCCTTGACCAGCGCATCGCCGCCCACCGCGCCGGGGCCGTGGACACGGATGCCTTCCAGGACGCGGGCATGGCCAGACAGTTTGACCCCATTCTCCACCGTCGCCAGGTCGCCCACCCGCGCCGCCTGGATAACCTGGGCCTGATGGCGCACGGTGGCATAGCCTCCGACAATGGCCTCATCGGACACGCGCGCGTCATCGGCGACAACGGCGTGATCTTCGATCCGGGCATGGCCTGTGACCTGCGCCCGGTCCAGCACCATCGCGTCCGGCGCGACATAGGCCGTCGGGTCCACATGGGCCGACGCCGCCACGAAACCGCCGCCGTTCGGGTGGGCTGCGCCCGGCACATTCGGACGGGGCCGCTGATAGTCGGGGGTCAGGCTCGGAGCGCATCCGGTAAATGAGACCTCATAGGGAAAGTGCGGCTTGACGTTGTAACCGCCCCGGAACGGCTGCGGCTTGTAGACCGTCGGGGTGGCCGCGACCGCCAGCGCCAGCCGGGTCTCGCCGGGCCGGAGCGTGATTGTCCCGACACCGCTGCGCCACATGCGGCTGTAGCGGGCGCGGCCCTGGTCGTCCACGGCCACCAGCGTCACGCGCCAGTCCGATCCTTCCTGTTCATCGGCGATGCCCTGAAAGCGGGCCGTGATTTGCCGTGCGCCGGGTTTCGGGACCAGATCAATCAGGTTAATGCCATACTGACGCGGCGCCTGGGCGTTCGGGGGCCGATACCAGTCGGGGCGATCCGGGACGGGCTGGAGCAGCGTCCGGTCGCGCGACGCATCGTTCTGGCCCCGGTGATAGGCGTTGATCGTGTCCGCATAGGTCCACTGGTTGACATAGTCCCAGGTGACATTATGCGCGGCCATCTCGCCGATCATGTCGCCGAATCCCGCAATGCCGTCCCCCGAAAATTTCCCCTCCTGCGCTCCCAGGCGCATCATCGTCTCAAACGGCGTTTCCACCGACTCGCCGTTTTCCTTGCGGTTCGCTTTCCAGATGTCAAAGCAAAAGGCGGGATCGAAACGCGGATGCTCGGCGAAGTATTCCAGAAACGGCCAGGAGCCGTAGTTGTCCCGCGTTGAAGACAACTCATAGTGCATCCGATCATTGTAGACTTCCAGGGCAAGGGCGACGCTGGGAAGAAACTGGCAGGCGTTCCAGTTCGCGTGGTCCTCCCAGATCCAGCCGATGAGCGGGCCGAGCTTTCCCTGAAAGCCGCCCATGTGCAGTTGCAGCGTATGGGTGAACTCATGCGGAATCACGGAAGAACCGGCCAGCATCGCGCCTGGATGGATCAGGATGCTCAAACCGCCGAACGCAAATCCTTCCTTCTGGTTCGGCAGGCCGGTTCCGGTAATGTAAACCGTTGTTTTGTATTTCTCCGGCGTCTCGGAATAGGGCATCGGCACATGCTGGACGTTCTCGTTGAAGTCCCAGACCTTCTCAAAATAGTCAAAGTTCATCTGCCGGAACTGCGGGTCCGTCCAGTTTTTGGCGCTCGGCTCAATTTGATTGCCCCAGACGAACAGGAAGTGCCGGGTCGCGTGAAAATTGAGGACAGCCTTGTCCCGAACCGGATCATAGTCGGTCCAGTGAACTTTGTAGGCATCCTCGGGGGCGGCATCCGTGGAAACCGGAGGCGGCGCGGCAGCCTGCCGCTGGCGGACATATGCTTGATCGGCCTCGCTGAACCGCTCCAGCGGGTAGCCTCGCTCGCGCCCGTCGTCATGGATCAGCACGACGAACAGTTTGGACAGGGGCGAGTTAAATCCGGCAGTCTTGACATAAGAAGCCTGGAAGGTGCGAGCTGCATCCGCCTCATGGAACGTCCATTGCCGAAACGGATTGACAGTCAGGCGCATGTTTCGGAGGTAACGCAGTATCTTCGTCACCCAACTGCTGGAGCGGCAGAGCGACGCTCTTGCCCGCCGGTGTCTGAATGAGCGCGGCGCTGTCGGTCTGGCGCACCAGAGCGCCCACGATGTCGGGGCCGCCGACGGGCTGCCAAATTCGGGGCAGATTGTCGGCGCGGACAGGGAGGAGCAGCCAGAAAAAGCCCAGCGTCAGCCAGGCCAGCAGCACAGTCAGAGGCGGCAGAGAGTGGTTCATTTGTGTAAATCTTCTACCAGTGTCAGCCAGTGGAGGTCGCCGTAGGCGGTGTTGGAGAGCGAGAGCGGGTCGGGTCCGACTTCCACTTCCGCCGTCACAACCGGGCCGCCCTGCGTGATGGGAAAGGTCTGGTCGCCGCCCAATGCGCCTTTGAGGACAAGCTGCCCCGGCCCCTGCGGGCTGAGGCTGACCCGGAGCCGGTAGCGGCCCGGCGCAGGATGGAAGCGGAACGAGTTGCCGGGGTTCATCCGGGTCGCGCCGCGCTCCAACGGGTCATCTACCCAGCCGGCGATGCTGTCCTGACCCCCTGGGCCGGGGAAGAAGCCGTAGCCCTTCCCGGCGTCGTAAACGTCGGAACCCAGCAGGGGAGTGAACGACCGGGTCTCGCCGAAGTCAATTGTTCCGACCCGGTCCTTGCTGCCGAATTGGAACAGATAGGCTTTGAGCTTCGCCAGACGCGCCTGCTCCTGCCGCCGCGTGGCTTCGCTTTGCCGCGCCTGCGCCGTCAGAGCGTTGAGGGCGGCAGGATTGGCAATGTGCTGGATGTAAACGGGAAAGATGGAAAGGGGCAGGCTGTCCGTGACCGTGACCTGACGGGTATGCCCGAAGGCGTCCGTCACCTGGCAGACGCCCAGCGGCAGCTTTAACTCTGCCGTGCCGTCAATCGCCCAGGCGGAAAGAAAGGTTTCGGTTCCGCGCGTCCAGGCGTACAGGCGCACGTTCGGGTCCGGGTAGGGCAGGCGCATCGCCCCGGTCTTGATGCCGTCCATCTCGCGAATCAGCGTCGCATAGGTAAACCACGCAGGCTTGAGCGAACCGTCATCGCGCATCACGCCGGACGCCGCGAACAGGCTGGGCGTGGAGCCGGATTCTCGGTACACAAAGACCTTGTCTATGCCCGCCGCCAGCGCCAGCATGATGGCGCGGGGCAGATATGCCGCCTGATACTGCTCGTTCACTCCGGTCGGCCCGGCGGAGTTGTATCCCGTTTCGGACATCCAGATCGGCATTCCCGGCTTGTTCTTGTCGCGCCAGGCAATCAGGCGGCGCAGATCATCGCCATAGGTGCGAACGCCTTCGGTATTGCCGGAACGATCCGTATTGGAATTGACCGTGGCAATCTCCGGGGCGATCTGGCCGCTGTAATAATGGACATTCAGCGTGTCCACGAAGTCCAGCGGCTTTTTGCCGTCGGCATACGGTGTCAGCAGCGTGTTCATGGTCTCAATATCAATCCCGGCGAAGCCGCTGTTGGTGACACGGGCCGTGGGATCGGCCCGTTTGACCGCTTCGGCGGCGGCGCGAAACATGCTGTTATATTGCGCCGTCGTGCCGACCCAGGCGCCCCAGCCGGGATCGTGCAGATTGGACTCATTCCAGATTTCGTAGGTATTGATCTCGCTGAGACCCGTCTTTTTATCGCTTGTTTTGAGTTCGGCGGCGCGATGCTTCTGCGACCCATAGCGGGCGACGGTCTGAAAGACGAAATCCGCCATCTGCGCGTTGTCGCGGGGCGGATAATCGTCCCGGTTCTTTTGGATCGTGGCGGGAGCCGAAGTCGCGTAGTCAGGCGACTGGAACAAAAACGGCAGAATATGGAGGCCCGCGTCGTGATATGCCTGAAAAATGGCATCGTGATCCAGGCTCCAGGGCGCGACGCCGTGAAAATTGAAAACATCCGGCTGCGGGGACACCATGGGCCATTTGAGGTTCTCAAAGCGCGCCCAGCCGACTCCCAGACGGCGATTTTGTCCGGCCCATAAGTAATTACTGGCATTCACGCCGAACCGTGAGCCTGCCACAGAGGCCAGCGGCGCGGGCATGACCAGCAGGTGCCGATAAATCAACTGCGTGCGGCTGCCGTCCGTGACCCGCAAAGCCATCAGGTACGCGCCGGGGCCGAGCGGCTCCTTTTCGGTGATGCTTGCATCGCTGAACGCCTGCGCCGGAACCGTCTGGGACAGCGTCCCGCGCGCGACAGTTTCGCCGACTGTGGGGAACTGCCAGTCCCCGGCCAATCCGGCATACACGAACAGCGACGACGGCATGGCGATCTGGCTGACAACCTGCCCGCCGTTGTGATGCCGCAGACGCAGAAACCGCGCCCGGAACGGCTGCGGGACGGAGATTTCCTGTCGGCCCCATTTTCCGTGCGTGTCCATATCGGCCAACCCCGGAACCGGCTGATAGGTCTGGCCGTCCCCAGACGCGCTGATTTCCATTTTCCAGGCCCAGTTGGCGTCACCTGATTGATAGGCCAGATGGGTCACAGTGCAGGCGCGGCCCAGATCCACATACTGCACGGCTTCCTTGTGCGATCCCCAGCCCAGCGTCGCATGGGTCCAGTCTTTGCCGTCCGTCAGCGAGCCGCGCTCAATGATTTTTCCCTCGGCCTCGGTCCAGCTTTTTGCGCCCAGGGCAACGTCCGCGCCGTAGTCGGGGTCAGGCGCAGGGGTGGAATAGAAGGCCGGGTCGCGCTGAATGACATACTCAATTTTGGCCGCCCGCGCCTGGGCGGCAAAGTTGGTCAGCACAACCGTCTGCGGGGCCAGCGGCATCCCGGTTTCTGCCCAGTCCGCGCCTGAAACCTGAACACTCAGGGAAGAAGGGGTCTCAGTCAGTGCCGTCGCGGCAGTCAGGGCGTCTACGACAATGGCCGTCGGCCCGGCGGCTTTGGCGAACCACGCGGCATGGACGCTCGCCAGCGGGAAGTCTACCCGCTTGTTTTTGTCCGGCTGCGCGTAAGCCTGCGGCGGGGCTGCGCCGGACAAATCCAGCGTGATTTCTTTCCAGCCGGTCCAGTCGGCGGGGACAGTCAACAGAAACGCTTCCCCTTCGGCATCGGTGATCTGCAAACCGACCGACGCGACATCAGGCGCAGGCTCCAGATACACCCAGAGGCTGAGTGACCGGCACTGACCCGGCACGGACCGGGCCAGCGCGAAATCGCCTTTCGCCCCGGCCTGTTCGGCGACGCCGCCCAGCCGCAGGGCGCACTGTCCTACTTTGGGCGTCACCTCCGCGGGAGCCGCCGTGAGGCTGCCGAGTTTCCACCCGCCTTTGTCAACAGGGGAGTCCGCATCCAGGGGAGACAGCAGGATTTGCTGCATGGGCGCTGCGGGCGCGGCCAAAGCGCCGCCCTGGCACAGAAGCAGAACAGCCAGCAGCACGGGGATGACAACCGGGCAATGAAATACCTGCAATTGCCTGGGGGACATGCTATTCTTCTTTCTTCGCCGCCTGCCAGAGCGTTTCCATTTCGTCCAGGGTCAGGTCGGAAACGGCGCGGCCTGACGCCGCGGCATGGTCTTCAATGCGGCGGAAGCGGGCGGCGAAGCGCCGGGTCATGCGGCGCAGGGCGTCTTCGGGGTCTACTCTCAATTGCCGGGCGACATTGACCAGGGTGAACAGCAAATCGCCGAGCTCGTCGCCCGCGCGGACGGTTTCGCCCGACGCGATTTCCAGTCGCAGTTCGGCGATCTCTTCCTCCACTTTGTCCAGCACTTCGGACACGGACGGCCATTCAAAGCCGACTTTGACGACTCGTTTGGAGACTTCCAGGGCGCGCATGAGAGCGGGCAGGGCGGGCGGGATGCCGTCCAGAATGCTGACACGGTCCTCGTAACCCTTCTCGCCGCGCTTGATCTGCTCCCAGTTTTGCAGCACTTCCTCGGTTCCGGCCACCGAGACGCTGCCGAAGACGTGCGGGTGGCGGCGGATCAGCTTTTCCACAATGGCGCGGGTGATGTCCGCGATTTGGAAGTTTCCGGCCTCGCCGGCCAATTGGGCATGAAAGACCACTTGCAGGAGCAGGTCGCCAAGTTCTTCGGACAATTTGGCCGGATCGCCGCTGTCCACGGCTTCCACGACCTCGTAGGCTTCTTCAATGACGTACTTCCGCAGGGTCTGCGGCGTCTGCTCGCGGTCCCACGGGCAGCCGGTTTCGGGGTCGCGCAGGCGGGCCATGACCTGAACCAGCGCTTCAAAATCGGCGGGCGAGTTGGCGGGCGGCGGGGCGGGCGCGAAAACGCGCAGGGGGATCGCCTCCCGGCGGGCGGCGTCCACGAGGGGGATGCCGAGGGGATCGCCCAGCAGTGGATGTCCAGGGAGGACCAGGAAGACATCTCGTACACGGGCCGCATCCAGCACGCGCGCGACGGCCGCGTCCAGGGGCAGATCGTCCAGGGCGGCGTCAAACGAGACCCCGCCTTCGGCAGACTGGAGCCAGGCGAGGGCCGGGTGCGAGTCGGCGCGGGAAAAGCGAGGGCTGGAGGCGCTTTGGAGCGCCTGCCAGGCCCCCAGGCTCAGGCTGTCACGGCCTGCGCCTAATCCGATAATCGTCAGCATTCAGAGTTCCTGAAGAGAGCGGAAGCCCCCCACCCGGCGCAGCACTGACTACCCGGAGGCCCCCACCCTGCCCTCCCCCGAGGCGGGAGAGGGTAAGAGAAGAGTCTGTGCGTATTTGCCCTTGTCTGAACCCTCTCCCGTCTCGGGGGAGGGCAGGGTGGGGGCTTCTGAGGCCTCACGGAGTTGGGCGACCGCTCGGCGCGGGCGCGAGAGGCGAACCGCCTTCCATGCCCGTTGGAGGAGCGAGGGGCGTCGGGTGCGTCAGTTCCTGGGCCAGCGACGCATACTGCGGGCCGGCGATGGAGACTTTACACAGGGATTGGAAGCTGCGAAGCTGCTGCTGGAGCTCCTGTTGAGCGCTGGGCTGTACCTTCTGCTGAAGCAGATTGGCGCGGATCAGGTCTTTGATCTGGTCAAAGGGCAGGGTCTCCTTGTCCTTTTTCTCCACGACTTTGACGATCCAAAAGGTGTTCTGGCCGTTCTGGCCGGGAACCGGAATGGGCGGCGTGACGCTGCCGGGCGGCGTGGTCTTGATGGGTTTGATCACGGCGGCGAGGGCCGGGGGAGCCGGATCCAGCGGAACCCACTGCGACACATCGCCGTCGGGCGTGGATTTGTCCAGGGACTGCGCTACCTGGCTTTCAAATGTCTGTCCGCCGGCAATCGCTTTAGAAATGGACTGCGCCTCGGCCTGGGTCGCTACGACGATGCGTTTGATATGGACGCGCACCGGCTTGGTGAACTGTTTGTCTTTGTTGGTGTTGTAGTAGGTCTGGACATCGGCGTTGGTGATGGTGACGCCTTTGGTCAGCAGCTTGAGCTGGGCGACCTGCGGTTTGACCTGCAAGGACTTAAAGATGTCCGGCGTCATGCCGGCATCGGTCAGGGCCTGGTCAAAGCCTTTGATGTTGCGGGCGTCTTGCAGCATCTTGATGTTGTTGTACTGCGTGTTGATATCCGCATCGGTGGGGGCGACCCCCTGATCCTGGGCCAGCCCTTCCACCATCAAGTTCAGCAGGAGTCTGCTGCATGACCAGCTTGCCCGCCGACTGCCCCAGAGGCGCGAAGTTCTGCGGGGAAGCATTGGGAATGTAGTTCTGAAGCTGGGCATTAAATTCCGGCTGGGTCAGGCTAATGGTCGCGTTTTTGGGCGTGGTGATGGTGGCCACCGCGCCCGAGCCGGTGTTCGGGGCCGGCAGCGTCACATCGCTGCCGGTCGTACCGGTGTCATTGCCGCTCGGATGGTTGCAGCCGGCAAGGGCCAGAGTGGAAAGAACGGCCAGCGAAGCCAGCCGCGCCGCGCCGCGTCGTGTCAGTTGCATGATAGTTGAAGGTCTCCTTTGATCGTAAAGCGCAAATGTTGTGATAATTTTTTACAGTGCGCGCTGGGCGCGCAGGCTGAGGATCAGGTCTATTTCGCCCCGGCTGAGGCCCGTCCGGCGGACAATCTCCTGCGGGTCCGTGATGCCCTCGTCCAGAAGCGCATAAATCGGCGCGTAGTGGGCATCTTCCGTGCGTGCGGGTTCTATGTCCGGCACTGAAAGTGCCGGTCTACTCGGAGAAAGTCCCTCCGGGACTGAAGATAAGATGCCGTCTGCCTCTCTCAACCCCGAAGGTCTATTGGGGTGAGGGGGTTTCTTCGGGTAGAGCGGTGTTTCATTACCAGGTAAAATGGTTTGCCGCTCCACCCGCTCCAGGCGGCGGCTCAAGTCCGTCACCAGAGCTTCCAAAGTCGCGATCACCTGTTCCAGTTCCGCCGTCTCCGGCGGCGCAGGCGGAGCGGCCGCCGCGCGGGAAGCGAGGTCGCGCCGCGCCAGCCACCAGAGAGCGCCGGTGAAGGCGAGAACCAGAAACTGAACCAGCAGCAATCCCATAATCCTCCCGCCCCCACCCTCATCAAGCCTAAATTTCGGGGAGTTCGACTCTCTCCTCTGGTTCCCCCAGAATTGGGGGATAGGGGGTCTTTTTAGGTTACAGGGCCGCCTGAAGCATCTTGCCGTCGGAAATACGCCGTCCGACCAGCAGCGTAATCAAACGCCCGCTGCCACGCCCGCGCAAAACTTCGGGTTTGAGCCACAGCCGCAGCCGCTGCCCTTCTTCTTCCACCACAAGCCGGCTCACGGCCAAAATCGGAACGCCGGGATAAACCCCCAGCAGCGTCACGTCTGCCCCCGGCACCCCCACGGCTTCCGCCAGGCGGCGGCGCTCCGAGGCGAAGGCCAGTTCCGGCGGCACGCCGGGCGGCGCTTCCCGGCCCCGCCGCGTCAGCGCCATGCGGCTGAGAACGCTGTCCCCGCCCCAGCGAACACGGGGCGCCGGCAGGCGCGGAATGCGGACGGCGGCGCTTCGGGGCGTCGGCAGCCCAAACGGTTTCAAGGCCAGCGCCGAAGGCGCGGCCAGGAGCGCGCGGCTTCCGATCAGGACCGGTGACGACGGCAGCGTCAGAAACGCATCGGGCAGGCGCGCGACCTCCAGCGGCCAGCGCAGGCCGCCGCTTGCCACGCGGCAGGCGTCCGCCGTGACCGGCGGCGGCATTTGCCGGCAGGCGGGCGGCGCCAGGGCATAATTTTCCGCGACCAGCCGCACCGTCGGCAGCAGGTCCTGCCCTTTCCCGCCCGGTTCGGTCTGCGGGATGGCGGCCTGCGAGACACGGGCCGACGGTTTCCAGGCGCTTTCCGCCGCCCCTGTCGTGGGAACCGGCGGCGCGACCGCTTCCGAGTTCTGCACGCGCACGGCGGGCGTCCGCTGCTCCGCGGACACTTCACGGACGCTGGCGCGCGCGAACAGGCGTCCCAGCGCCCGGCGGACCGCTTCCCAGGGCCGGTGTGAACCCCCTACGGCGTCGGCGTCTGTCCTTCGTCGCTCCATAACATTTTGATGGCCGCTTCCACGCGGGCCAGCGGCTCCGTCAGGTCCATCGTCCGTCCTGCTTCCAGCAGCAGGCGGGTGGCCTCGGCTTTCCAGGCCGGGTCCGCCGTTTGCGCGGGCAAACGGACGCGGACGGGCGAGCCGCTGTCGGAAATCTGCACAAAGTATTCGCTGTCCGAGACCTCCTGCACCGCGCCGAACTCTTTCAAGGGCGGCACGCGGCTGGCAAGGAGTGGCACGGCTTTCTTCCCCGCCGCCGCGGCCGCTTCCAGCAGGGCCGGCTCGGACACCAGGAATAGGTCCGGCTTCTGGTCCAGCCGCCCGATCAGGTTGCCGGCAATCACATCGCCATGAATGTACTTTTCCAAAACGTCGCCATAGAGAATGCGCTGCAATTTGGTTGCGCGCACCGGCTCGGTATAGCGAAACTCCAGGGGCAGGCCGTAGGCATCCGTGACCATCGCCCCGCCCATGAAGACATCTTCGGCCACAGACAGGGACAGCACATACCCCAAAGCCAGTTTTCCCGCCGCCATTTGTTGTTCTACTCCGCCTGTCCGCCGCTAAGTTCCCGTCCGGCCCATTCTGATTAGTGTAACCGATTCACGTTCCGGTGTCAAGTGGCTGGCAGGAACCCACCCGGCGCAAGCACCGGGTAGGTTCTCCGCAGGAGAGGTGGATTTTTCGGACATCTGTTCGGGAACAAAATGCCGCCCGCAATCGTTTAAACAAGTGTAAGCAGCCGCCGCTCCCCAATGCTGTGGACAGGCGGCTGCCCAAAACCGGCGAAGCGGCCCCGGCGGGCGCAGACAATCCCGCCGCATTCCGCCCGGCCCGAGCGGCCCGCGCAGACGTGGGCCTGTCCCGGCGGCTCGTCCGCTTCGCTTTCCCCTGAAACTTTTCCGGCCCCCCGCCCGTTGACAAACCGCGTCGGGCGCGTCATAATAACACTGCCCCTTGCCTTGACGTGCGCCGAAGTGGCGGAATGGTAGACGCGGAGGTCTCAAAAACCTTTGGGGGCAACCTCGTGGGGGTTTGAGTCCCCCCTTCGGCACTCAGAGTGAAACGCAAAGAAGCCGCTAAGCCCAAAATCAGGGCCTGGCGGCTTCTTTTCGCGTTTCGGGTCAGGGCGTAGCAATCCCGACCGCCGTCCAGCCGGCAAACGGCCCGTACTCCGCGTGCGTGTGGCCGCTGCCGGTCACGCTCCACAGCGAAATCTGCCCAGTCGTGTTGTCCCACAGCAAATGCGTTATGTTGTCCGCTCCAGTTGCCACGCCCGCCGCCGACCAGCCGCTGAACGGGCCAAAACTGCCGAAGGTGAACGCGCCGCTCGTGAAGTCCGCGCTCCACAGGGCTGCCGAACCGTTGGCGCTGTCCCACAGAGGATGCGCCCCATCGTCCGGGCCAACCGACAGAGCCGTTGCAGTGTAGCCGGTGAAGGGGCCGAACGTGTGGTATGTCAGGCTGCCATTGGCCGCAATGCGGTAGCCGCACATCGTACCGTCGGTCTTGGTCCACAGCAGATCGGTCACGGTCGCGCCGGATGCCAGGGCTTTGGCAGTCCAGCCGGGGAAGGGGCCGTAGCTGGTGAAGGTGTAGCTGCCGGTGGTATGGTTGATCGTCCAGAGAACAGCGGTTCCATCGGTCTTGTCCCAGAGCAGGTGCGGGTTGCCGTCGCCGCCCACAGAAAGGCTGACGGCGGCGAAGCCAGTGAAGGGGCCATAGGAGGCATAAGTGAACTGTCCGGTGCTGTTGTCCAGGTTCCAGAGGGCCGCCGCGCCATTGGTGTTAGTCCAAAGAACGTGTGTCCGACCATCGGGGCCGTCCGCGATGGCTTTGGCGGTCCACCCGGCATAGGGGCCAAACTCATGGTGGATGTAGGTTCCGGCCTGATTGAGGGTCCAAATGGAGGTCGTGCCGTTGGCGTTTTTCCAGAGGACGTGCTCTGCTGGCAGCCCAGAGGGAGTATAAAGATACAGACTCGCTGTGAAAGTCGCACTGCCGCTGCCTGCCGTGATTGTCACAGGCGTGGTACCGGTGACGGCGTCTGTCATGATCGTGAATGGCACCGAGGTCGCACCGGCGGGAACTGTGACGGCGGGAACCATTGCGGCGGGGTTGCTGCTGGACACAGGAACCGCTACACCGCCAGCCGGAGCGATGGTGTTGATGGTAACCGTGCCGGTGACGATGTTGCCGCCAACGATTGCAGCCGGGTTCAGGCTGAGTCCGACAAGTACGGGTGGAGACGCAACGGAAACGGTGAGAGCGTTGGACGTGCCGCCGTCGGGCGTTGCCGTGGTGCTCGAGTTCGGGTTGACAACGGTGATGGAGGCGCTCCCTGCTGCTTTCAAGTCGGCGGCAGGCACGACGGCTTCCAGCGCGTGCCAGGACTGGAAGGTTGTTGAGAGCGGGGTGCCGTTCCATTTCACGACCGAGCCGCTGAAGAAGCCTGATCCTTGCACTAGAATGGTGGTGTTGCCCGAACCCGGCGCAATCGGTGAGGGAGCTACCTGGGTGACTTGCAGGTGGAAGTTGTCACTGCCTGGCGTGGCGTTCTGGATCGTGATGGTCACAGGCGTTGGCGCGGCTTGGGGAACCAGTGCCTGACCGCGCCGGATACTGGGCGCGGCTGTGGCCGAGGAGCCGCCGCCGGGGGCAGGGTTGACGACCGTGATAGTCGCTGTACCGGCTTGCGCCACTAACGTGGCGGGAACGATGGCGTCCAGAACTGTGGCAGAAACAAAGGTGGTCGTCAGAGCCGTGCCGCTCCAGTAGACCTTCGAGTTCGGCACGAAGCCGGTCCCCTTCAGCGTCAGGTTGCTGGCAGGGGCGTTCTGGCCGGTCTGGGTGCCGGGGTTGGCCGTGATGACCAGATTAGGATACGCCGAGGCCAGAGTCGGAACCGGATTGGCAACCGTGAAGGCCGTCTGAGGCGAGGTGTAAACATTGGTCGTCCCGTCTTTGTTGACGACTGGACTGGTGACGGTGATCTGATTGACGGCTCCTGTCGCTAAATCGGCAGTGGGAACATCGGCGTGGAGTTCGGTGGCGGAGACAAACGTCGTGGCAAGCGGAATACCGTTCCAGTTGACGACCGAGCCGACTTCAAAGCCGTGAGCGACCGGTTGGTTCGGGTCTGTGGGATCGTAATACTCGTTCGGGAAATCGCTCTGGCCCTTAACGACGAGGCGTAGATCGGGATCACCCGGCTGCGCGCCATTAGGTTTGAGGCTGACGATCTGCGGATGCGTTGCGCCGATCAGGACCTTGACGGGCACCGGGCAAGTACCGCCGCCGGGGCCGGGGTTGACTATGCTGACGGTCGCAAGGTTGGAAGTGGCGAACAGCGCATTTGGCAGCAGGGAGGGCGCGAGGCCGGACGGGTCTGGCTCGACGAACAGCGGCAATTGTTGTCCATTCCAGTTGACTGTCGGCAGCGGCGCGACAGTGTTGAAGTTGAACTGCGGGAAGAATTGCGGCATGGCCGGCGTATAGCTGGACACGCTCCAGAAGTATTGGAGCAGTCGGTGCGGGTGCAGGCCGGTCTGCGGGTTGACGTCCTCATTGTACTGGTAGTAGTCGGGAATGTCCAGGAAGTTATCGCCGACCACGCTCAGGGTCGCATCCAGGAAGCGCGGATCGCTGGCCCACATGCTCGGGCCGGCTTTGACCAGATCGGGAACAGGATACTGGACGGTAAAGTCCAGGCTGTTGGAGGGTGCATTGCCGCTGGCTGTGTTCGGCGCGGTAATAGTAAAGCGTCCGACGCCTGGCAACAGCAAAACCTTGTTGGGGAGTTGAACTTGAATAGCGGCACTGGTGAGATAGGTAATCGGCAGGTCCAATTGCGCGCCATAGTACGAAAAGTAGACATGCATCCCGGAAGACTGGAAGTTGTCACCATTAAGAGTTACGGTTGTCGTGCCGCTCGTCGCACTCTCGAAAGCCGCCAGCGCAGCGCTTTCGGTCAGGTTATCATTGATAATATACATCGTGCCGACGCTGGGGCTAATGTCTGTCAGCGTCGGCGCGGCATGATCGCGGCCTGAAACGGTGATCGGTGCCGTCGTCTGTGAAGCGAAATCGTTAAGAGAGAACGTTTTTGTGACGAGAGGTATCGAAGCGAGATTGCCCCCCAGATTCCACTGGTAGGGTATGAAATCGAAGCTCGCCAGGTCCCCAGCCTTTATAGCTGGCATTCACCGCCAGTTCAAAGGGAACAAAACTCAGGTCCGGGTGGAGAACCAGGGAAGTGTTGTTGGAAAAGCTGTTGGGGAGCGTAAATGTCGGTGCGAAAGTCAAGCTGGGCGGGCTGGGCATGGTGATGTGGATCGTATCGCCCGCATTGAAGTCAATGGCTGTCCCCGTGTGAGCCGCGCCGGCTGCATCCTGCCAGGTGACGGTCTGGGCGGTGCCTTGACCATTGGACACGTCCAGATGCACATGCGGCGTTCCGGCGAACGTGAGGTCTTGATGCAGTCGGAAGTTTACTGCCGAGCGCAGGTCGAGCAGGTTGTAATCATAGTGAACGTTGCCGTTGAGATAATCCCCTTCATCACTCAGCTTGACACCCCAGGCCTGAGCGATCCAGTCGGTGACGTGGCCTTCGAGCGAAAAGAACGTGTCTTCCGCACTGGCGCTGATCGGCTTCAGGGTGTTAGTCGGGTCCGGCCCGGCTGCCGTGTTAAGCTGCGGTATCTTCACTGTCCCCTGAAGCAGCGGGGTGTCCGAACTGGGCAGGCTGAAATTGAGGCTTTGATTGTTGCCGAGAAGCTGGCCGGTGTCAAAAATGAGTTTGTCATCGTTGATGTTTTGAAAGGAACTGGGCAGCAGGTCCAGGTCCAGCAGCGTCTCCCCAAAGGCCTGCGCGTTGAGGTGCGCGGTATTTTGGGCCTCCAGAATGGCATCCAGGGTGGCCCTGGCTGTTGGGGAGGTCGTGCTCAGAGTTGCGGCGGGATCTACCGAGTAATTTGAAGTGACGGCGAACGTATCCCCCGCCAAAATGCTGCCCCGATCCGGGAATTGGAGTTTGACCGACACGGGATAGTTGACGTTGGTCGTGCCGGTGTCGGCATGAGCAGTGAGCTGCAAGCCGGCGCGTCCCTGTGTACCGAGCGCTGCGGACGCGCCAAAGTTGCCCAGGCAGAGGGAGGGGATCGTGAACAGGAACAGGTCTACTTCGGGTGTGCAGGGATCAAAGTATCCACCGATGGTCTTGGTCCCGGTGTTCCACTGCGGCCCCAAAAAGTAATCAAAGTCAAAGCTGCCCTGACCAAACCCCCAGATGCTTTGCCCTGCCGATTGGAACGTCATGCTGTTGGCATACACCTGAGCAACATTGGCGGGCAGCAGCAAAAAAGCGTGCGTTCGGCCGCTCAGCGTGCCTGTCCCACAGATCCAGCCCTTATCATTGATACCATTGGCCGAAGAAAGCGTCCAGCCCGTGCGGCTGGCCGGTTCGTAATGGTACCCGAATTGAGGTCCTGCATTCCATGGGCGCTATCCCAAAGGAAAGCAGCGCCTGCGTTGGAGCCAACGACCTGGCCCTCGGCGTTGATGGAATAGGCGACGCCGCCGCCAATATCCTGCCATCCATGTACGCTGTCCCATATTCCGAGGGAGCCAGCGACCTGGCCGCCATTGTTGATGGAATAGGCCTGGCTATCGTATACGCCTGACGGTGTTGTCAGGTTCTGCATTCCGTGTATACTATCCCACAAGAAAGGATGTCTGTTGCCAATGCTATCGCTACACTCTCCAACAACCTGACTGCCGGCATTGATTGAATGGGCGTCAGGAGAGGTTTCACCCGGCAGTGTTCCTATATCCTTCGTTCCATGCACACGGTCCCACAGCACCGCATGAGTAATATTATCAGTGCCGATACTATAGCCGACCACCTGACCGCTGTCGTTGATAGATGTGGCACCGCTGTCTCCGGCTCCGCCCAGAAGCGGCCCTAAGTCCTGCATTCCATGCACACTGTCCCACAGGAATGCGTGGTCAGCGCCGAAATGGGTGCTGCTGCCAACGACCTGCCCCCCAGAATTGATGGAGGCGGCAAAACTACTACTGCCGCTGTCGCCGGGCAGCGTTCCCAGGTCCTGCATTCCATGCACACTGTCCCAGAGGAACGCATGGTAATAGCCGTCAGCGCCCGTGCTATATCCTGTGACTTGTCCCGCGGCGTTGAGCGCCGTGGCCTGGCTGCTGGTTCCCCCCGGCAAAACGCCGAGGTCAACGACGAAGTACCGTGGAGAAGAAGCGGCGCAGGCCGTACTGGACAAGATGATGCTGAGAAGAGCAAACAGCGCACCTTGGGCGCTGAACTTACGAAGAATAAGCATGGAAAGATTCTTTCTAATTTACGTTGTCAAAAATTAGAGCGGCTATCGTCCGTCTCACGCTTGAAGACCAAGACAAACGTAGGCAAATTGCCTGACGAGATTTCTCATGTCGGTGTGGCAAAAGTCAAAAAGAAAAGTTAGGAAAGAACAGGCTAGGACACGGGGAAGAACAGCAGATCACCGTAAAACCATTATAACATACGAATTAAGTATTATGTAGCTTTTTGCAGGTTTTTCAGTGAGTGTGATAAATTTCACACAACCACAGCGGTCAGCGGAACGCGCAAAAGGCATCCGCAAGGCAAGGATATGGGCAAGGAAGTGATCCGTGCCGACGTCATGCGTGAAGGTGCGACCATAGGGTAATGGTCAGTTTGTGGAAGAGCGTTCTGGCGTGAGAAACCAGAAAACGGCTGCCCGTGATGGGCAGCCGTTTTCTGGTTTCGCTGTATCGGCGCTACTGGGCCGGGTGGGGGATGGTCAGCGTGATGGACTGGTAGGCGTAGACCCAGTAGCCCTGGCCGGGCTGGAGGAAGTCGCTGTCGCGGGTCCAGATATAGGTCTTCGCCGTCGGGCTGTAGCTGTAGACCAGTGAACTGAGGAGCAGGGGAACGCCGCTGGAAGCCTGGTCAAAGGGAACCTGGATGCTGCCGTTGGCCGCCCGCGTGATGCCCAGCTTGATGGGAACCGGGAAGGGGTCGCCGATCTGGTTCCAGCCGGGCGACAGCGTCAACGCGAAGTCCTGCGTCAGATTCGTGGCCGTGCCGACGCTGGTCAGGGTCAGGGCATGCGGCAGGTTCACCCAGTAGCCCCGGCCCGGCACGAGCGTGTCGGCGGGCGGGTTGGGGGTCAGGGCATACTGGCCCTGACTGGGCAGCCAGACGGCCAGTTTCACGCCGGAAAAGCCGAACACGGTGTCCAGCGGGATGCCGGAGTAGTTGTAGGGCACCGAGATGAAGTTCAGACCGGCCGGGTAGGTCGTGCCGGGCGCGCTGAGGATGGTCAGAGTCGCCGTCTGCTGCTGGCCGCCCAGAGTTACGGAGACGGAGGCGGTCCCGGCCTGAATGCCGGTCACGGTGAAGGTCGCCGTGTTCTGACCGGCGGGAACGACAATCACCGTGGGAACCGTCGCCCCGGCGCTGCTGGTCAGCGTCACGGACAGGCCGCCGGCCGGGGCCGGCGCATTGATGGTCAAATTGCCCGTGGACGACCCGCCGAGGACGACGCTGGTCGGGTTCAGCGTCAGTCCCGACGCCCGGATGGGCAGCAGGGTCAATGTGGCCGCCTGCGACGCTCCGCCGACGGTTCCGGTGATCGTCGCCGTCGTCGCCGTGGGGACGCTGGCCGTGGTGACGGGGAAGGTCGCGGTGGCCACACCGGCGGGAACCAGGACGGTGGCCGGGACGGCGGCATAGGCGGGATTGTCGCTGGCCAGGCTCACGATCAGGCCGCCGGGAGGCGCGGCGGAGTCCAGGGTCAGGGTTCCAACGGCCGGGTTGCCGCCGGTGAGGCTGACCGGCAGCACCGTCAGCCCGACCAGGCCGCCCGGCTGCACGTTAAAGTTCGTGGTCTGCGTGTTGCTTGCCCCCAGCGTGGCGGTCAAATAAATCTTGACCGAGCTGGCGACAGCGGTGGTGGTAATCGGAATCGTCGCCGTCTGCGTTCCCGCCGGGAAGGTAATGCTGGCCGGGATGCCGACAATGGAAGGATTGCTCACGGCCAGCCGGGCGGTCTGGCCCCCGGCCAGCGCCGGGCAGGTCAGTTGGATGGTCGCCGCCGCCGCCCGGCCGCCGGTGACGGTGCCGGGCGCGACGACAAACTTGGTCAGGGCCGGCGTCTGCACGGTCAGCGGCGCGCTTTTGGTGACATTGTTGGCGGTTGCGCTGATGTTGGCAATCGTGTCCACCGCGACCGGGACGGTGGTCACGTCAAAGGTCACGGAAGTCTGGTTTTGCGGCACCAGCACCGTGCCGCCGGCGGGAACGGAAGCAGCGGGGTTGTCGCTGGCAATGGTCGCCAGCAGGCCGCCGATGGGCGCCGGGCCGTTCAGGTTGAGGGTGACAACGGTGGTGGAGCCGCCGCAAACGCCGGGGGGCGCGAAACTGAGAGACGTTGGCGCGATGCTGCCGGGATTCGGCGTCACCGTCAGCGTGGCAGTCTGGCTGTTCGTCCCCAGCGTCGCGGTGATGACGACGGAAATAACGCCGGTGACGGGGATCGTGTTGATCGCGAAGCTGGCCGTCGTTCCGCCCGCCGGCACGGTCACGGTGGGGCTGGGCAGCGAGGTGGTGACGGCGTCACTGGTGGCGATGGTGATGACCGTCCCGCCGGTGGGCGCGGGACTCGACAGGGTGACGGTGCCCTGCGACTTCAGGCCGCCGACGACGATGGCGGGCTTGAGGACCAGGGACGCAATCGGGTTCGCCGTGACCGTGGTGGTCGGGGCCAGCAGGCCGAGCAGGCCCGCGCCGTTGAACGAGCCAAGCCCGGTCGCATTGTCGTAGCCCGCTTTGGTCACATAAAACAGATTGGTGCTGCCGTCGGCGATATCATGGAACCCCTGCGCGTAGGACGCGCCCGTGCCGTATTGATACAGGGTCGGATTGGCGAACCCCAGGGTCGCCTGGCTGAGAACGGCGCGCTGCTGGTTGACCAGGGCGGTGTAGGCGGCCCAAAGCGGGGCGGCGGCGCTGGTGCCGCCGAACACCGCGAAGCCGCCCTGGAGGTAGATGGAATAGCCGGTGTTCGGGTCGGCATTCAGGCAGACATCCGGCACGTTGCGCTGGGTCTGAGACTGACCGAAGCCGGTCTGATAAGAAGGAAGCGGCCAGACGGCGCTGATGCCGCCGCCGCCGCCCGCGCCATGGGAACTTCTCCGCGTATCCGTTGGATCGCCCCAGGCCTGTTCGGTCTGATACGGGCCGTCGGCGCCGGACGTGGTCAGCGTGGTGCCGCCGACGCCGGTCACAAAGGGCTGCGAGGCGGGGTCGTCGACGCTGATGGTCTCTCCGTCATCATACGCGCCGGAGTCGCCGGCCGCCGCGTAAATGCTCTGGCCCTGCGCGGCCATCTGCTGATAGATCGTGCTTTCGGCATCCAGAAAACCTTTGTCGGAGTTGAGTTCCGGGGCGCCCCAGGACGTGCTGACGGCTTTGGCGGTGTTGTCGGAGGCAATGCGGCTGTAGGCATCAATGACGCCCTGACCGGAGTTGGGGGCTTCATAGACCACAATCGCTTTGGCAGACGGGGCCAGAGCGGTCATCAGCTCAATGTCCAGCGTCACTTCTCCCTGACCGTCGCCCGGGACGCCATCAAATCCATCCAGCAGAATGTTTTGCAGCGGGACGCTGGGCAGCAGATAAGAACTTTCGTAGGTGGCGATGTCGTTCGGATCATACCCGTCCAACTCAAACAGGGCCAGCGTCTGCCCGCTGCCATTTTGAGTCACGGAGTTCAGGTTATAAGCCGTTTTGATGTCGCCCGGCGTGAACCCCTGGCCTGGCCCGCTGCCGGTGCCATTGGGATGCTCGGCCATGTTCAGCCGGGGCTGCTGCATTCCCGACCGGGGCTGCTGCATTCCGGGAAAGAAGCTGCGTTTGGGACCCGTCTGTAAGCGGTGCAGATGGGGCCGCCAGACAGCGGAGTTTTCCAGTCCGACGATCCCGGTCAGCCGCCCGGCCAGCGCTGCCGGAATCAGCGGGTCGGCATCCGGCGCATGAAAGACATGGCCGTTGGTCGCGCGGTAGCTCATCAGGTGAATGCCGAACGCGGCTTCTACGACGGGCGCCGTGCCGGAAACATCCACGATCAGCCGGTTCGGGTGCGTGTTTGTCACCGTCAGCCCGTGCGCCTGCGCGAACGCGATCACCGCCTGATAAGACTCCGCGGTCGGGCCGAACCGCTCCGTGAACTGCGCCGTGGTCAGATAATGCCCGTAAGCCGGATCGGCGGGATCATACAGGCGGCTCAGAAAATCTTGCAGCCCGGCGGGGTCGCGCAGCGGCAGGGTCAGGGCCAGCGAAATGGTCTCGGTTCGCGCGACCCGCCCCAGCAGATGGGCCTGGGCCATTGCCCTCGGGGAAACCTGACCGCGCAGCCGCACCTGTGCGGAAATCGCCCCGGACCGGATTGCCCCGGACTGGATTGCGCCCGATTGCACCGGCCCCGCATGAGCGGGCGTCAGCCCCGCGCCGGAAAACGCGGCGCTGCACAGACACAGCAGGAGGGCGATTTGCCGCCCGCCGATTATGTTGAAATTTTTGAGGGTGATTTCGGAATATGCTCACAGGATTGGAGACCTTTCACAGAATGACAAGCCATATGCCATTGTCCCTATAGCGTAACATATCCCGGCATTCTTGTCAAGAGGAAGGAGAGTTTTCAGAAAAAGCAGTCCTATCCCGGCTCACAAGTTCGCCACCCTTCCCTCTGTCTTGGGATGCTCCGCCGCTTGCGGTGGAGAGCCAGGGGTGGCGACCGATGAGCCGGGATAGGAGGCGATAACTGTGCTACAATGACAAATGCCTCTGTGTCATGCCGCGCACGCTGTTTACGATACTCAGTACCACCTGGTCTGGACGCCTAAGTACCGCAAAGCGGTGTTAGGCGGCATGGTAGGCGTGCGTCTGGACGCTTTGCTGCGTGAGATCGCGGCGGCTTACGAAGTCAGTGTCACTGAATTGTATGTGGGTGCCGATCACCTTCATTTATTGATCACCTTCATTTATTTTGTTCGTTTCCGCCGCGTGACTCGATCTCTGATGTGGTCAGTCGCTTTAAGAGCCTGAGTGGTCGGGCGCTGTTTCGTGAGTTTCCGTCTCTGAAGCAGCAGTTGTGGGGCGGCCACTTGTGGGGTTCGGGTTATTTTGTTCGCACGGTGGGCGATGAGATCACGGCGGCCTCAGTCATTCGTTATATTCAGAATCATCGGGTTTGTCCCGAGGATGGTCAAGATGATGGTCAACTCGATTTATTTGGGTTGTGACCGAGGGGTTGTGAGCGATGGGTTGTGACCGAGAGGTCACCGGGTCGGTCACAGATTTACCTTATGCCAAGAGGCTCCCGAATGCTCCGCCGCTTGCGGTGGGGTCTCCCTTTACTCGAAGGGAAGGGCATTAGGAGAAGAACAGACGGAGAATCTCCCGCCTTTCCTCACTCCCTTCCCTTTGAGGGAAGGGTGGCGAGGCCTACCGAGCCGGGATAGGATCCTCGCTCGGATAAGATCTTCGCCGTCACGAATTCTCGCGGACATCGCGCAGGTATTTGACGTGGCCGTCAAAGAATGCCCGGTTGCGCCCGCCGAAATGAACCGCCAGCCCTTGCAGGCTGACAGGCGCGCAGGGGCCGGTCGTGCAATTGGGAAAGTACGGGTCCACGGCCAGTTCCAGATCCGCTTCGCTTTCCGGCACGGGCGGATTGATCGTTTTATCCATCACGACCGGCGAGTTCCAGGCGGCAATGTCGCTGACACACTGCTGGGGCAGCTTGCCCCAGCATTCGGAAGGCTTGGAAAAATCAGGCCGGTCAAAGCGCCACATCCAGTAGCGCGTCGTCAGTCCGTCCGGGGTCGTTTCCGCCACCCGGTTGTAGCCCGGCGCGACAATTTGATCCATGGCTCCGCTTTTGACGCTGGGACAGGACCAGATGCCGTCCCCTTTGATATAGGGGTTCAAAACCGTCGCCGCCCAGCCCGCGCGCGGATCGGAACCGGGAAATGAACCCGTCCCCCACACCGGGTTTCCGCCCGGCATGTTCTTCAAATCGCGCCGGTCCGGCAGAGCCTCGTCGCTGTCCTGCTCATACTGGATCATCGCCAGCGCAATCTGTTTGAGGTTAGACTGGCAGGCGGCGCGGCGCGCGTTTTCACGCACCCTTTGGAAGACGGGAAAAAGGATCGCGGCGAGAACCGCGATAATGGCGATGACGACGAGTAGTTCAATCAAGGTAAAGCCACGTTTGGAATTCATGCCAGGGTTTAAACGAAGCGCCGCAGGAATTGGTTCCCGCCGGGCCTCTTGACAGAAGGATTAGCCGGGGGCCAGAATGAGAGGACAGAACTGAAAGGAAACAGGGGCTATGAGCGCCGCGAAGGAAACCAGGGTGTCCCTCAAGATGCATCTCTCCCTGAATGTGTCCGACTGAGAGAAATCCGTGGCTTTTTACGAGGCTTTTTTCGGCGTTCCGGCGCACAAGCGGCGGCCGGGCTACGCCAACTTTGACCTGGCCGAGCCGCCGCTGAAGCTGGCCTTGCAGCAATGCGCCGTGCCGCCCGGCACCGGCCCGCTGGACCATCTGGGGCTGCTATGCGCGTCAGGATAAAGTCTGGGTGCAGGACCCGGACGGAAATCGCTGGGAAGTCTATGTCCTGCTGGACGATCTACAGGATGAAGCCGGCCCGTCGGCGGCCCCGGCCATCCCGCTGCCGCTGACTCAGGAAAGGGCCTGCTGCTCATAAACGTTGTCTCGCGACCCGGTCTGTCGGACCCGCTTCGCGGGCTAAGACTGGCGGATCAGAGACTGTATAGAAACGCGCCAGAAAGCCCCCCGCCCCAATTCTGGGGAGCCGGAAAGAACAAAGAGGCCGGCCTGATCCCCTCGGGTTCCCCCAGAATTGGGGGCGGGGGTCCCGGCCGGACATTCTATACAGTCTCTCAGAAAGGTTCTCTCAAGCACCCGCGCACATTCCGAAACGTCTTCGCCGGCCTGGCCGCTTTGGCCGCGCTGGGTTTGGCCCCGGCGGCTCGCGCCGGAGACATCACTGTCATCGCTTCCTTGACCGGCACCGGCATGAGCGGCGACACGAAGGGAACCTATCCCGCCGGCGGGCTGACGCTCGACAGCCAGGGAAATATCTTTGCTCTACAAGAAAAGAGGACTTATGAACACCAAACTCGTCATCACAGCCCTGATTGCCCTCCTCGGAGGAGGAGGCCAGGCTTTCGCGCAGGGGCCGACGCTGCCGAAGCCGGACCATGTGGTCATTGTCATTGAGGAGAACCATGGCTACAATGAGATTATCGGCTCCGCATCCGCCCCGTACATCAATTCCCTGGCCCAGTCCGGGGCGCTCTTTACCCAGTCGTTCGCCATCGAGCACCCGAGCCAGCCCAACTATCTGGACGTGTTTTCCGGCATGGATCAGGGCGTTCACGATGACAATGCCACCGCGACGTTTACCGACGATAATCTCGGCAGCGAGCTGATCCAGGCGGGATTGACCTTTGACGGCTACGCGGAAAGTCTGCCGTCCATCGGCAGTACCGTCCTGACGGCTTATCCCTACGCCCGCAAACATGTGCCCTGGTCCGATTTCAGCAATGTTCCGGGGACCGACAGCCTGCCCTTCACCAGCTTTCCGACCGATTTCACCACCCTGCCGACCGTCTCCATCGTCGTGCCGAACTTGCTGGACGACATGCACGACGGCACCGTTGCCCAGGGCGACACCTGGCTCCAGCAGAACCTGGACAGCTACGTCCAATGGGCGAAGACTCACAACAGCCTGCTGATCGTCACCTGGGACGAGGACGATTACACAGGCACCAACCAGATTGCGACTTTCTTTGTCGGCCCCATGGTGAAGCCGGGGCAGTACAGCGAGACGATTAACCACTACACGGTGCTGCGTACTGTGGAAGACATTTACGGCCTGGCCCATGCCGGCAGCGCGCAGACGGCGACGCCCGTCACCGATGTTTGGAAACAATTTCACACGCGCCTGCTGTGGAACAAGACCGACGGGGCGGCGTCCCTGTGGAGCGTCAACCCGGACACGACGTATG
The DNA here is from genome assembly GCA_963771575.1 of uncultured Armatimonadota bacterium. Classification (GTDB taxonomy): domain Bacteria; phylum Armatimonadota; class Armatimonadia; order Armatimonadales; family Capsulimonadaceae; genus JANXMY01. The sequence continues at coordinate 78,750 of CAVYTV010000002.1, read as the reverse complement.
CCAGCGTCCAGTACGGCCCCTTCCCCGGCTGGACCGCCAAAGCCGTCGCCGCCGCCCCCGATGGTTCCACCAACCTTCTCTGGACCAACACCAACGGGCAGGCTTCCCTCTGGAACGTCACCGCCCTTACCCCCGGCGGCTACACGGCCACACAGTACGGGCCTTACCCCGGATATACTGCCGTGTCTCTGTCCACCGGCAGTGACGGCAATCCCCGCCTGCTGTGGGACAAGACCGACGGCACGGCAAACCTCTGGACGGTCCACCCCGCCAACGGCACATTCTCCTACACCACCTACGGCCCCTATGCAGGCTGGACGGCCAAATCTGTCGCTTCCGGGAACACCGTCACGGACTTGCTGTGGACCAAGACCGACGGCACGGCCTCCGGCTTCCGCATCGCCGCCGACAACAGCCTGACCTACCAGATGTTTGGTCCCTACAACGGCTACGCCGCCACATCCGTGTCGGTCGGCCCAGACGACGGGGCGCATCTCTTGTGGGACAAGAGCGATGGAACTGCCTTGCTTTGGAACGTGGACTTTACCAGCGGCGCGTTCACCTACAAGCCCTACGGGCCGTTCAGCGGCTGGTCCGCCAAAGCCATCGCCACGGGGCCGGACAATGTGACGCACCTGCTGTGGGACAATACGGATGGCACAGCGTCCCTGTGGAACGTCACCGGCAGCGGCTACACCGACAATGCCTACGGTCCGTTCTCCGGCTGGACGGCGGTCGGCGTCAGCGCCGGGCTGTAGGCAATTGGCCCGGCTCTTGCATTATTCGCCGCCGGCTGATACAATCATGCCGGCGGCACAGGATGCCGCGCGTTCGCGAAAGGAACTCTTGCCATGCTCGCTCCGCTTCGACCGTCCGGCACACACCGGCGTTTTTTTCTCGCCCTGGCCGCGTGTCTGCTCCCGTCCGGCCTGCTCCTCCCGCGTCAGGCGGATGCTCAGGCACCAACGCCGTCCCTAGTCGTCACGCACAGTCTGAATCAAGCCGCTTCCTCTAGTGGCGCTTCGTCTCTGGCGGAGGGCATGACGCCGAATTTTCTGACACTGGGACAGGACGGCCTGCTATATGGCACGGCCGCGCATGGTGGCTCCAGTGAAGATGGCACCCTTTTTCGCGTCAACCTGGATGGAAGCGCTTTTACTGTCCTGACCGGTTTCGCTTACGGCAGTGGCGGCAACCCCATAAGCGTTGCGCGAGCCACTGACGGCACTTTGTATGGGACAGCAAGCGGCTATTACACGAATAGCGGAGCGGTTTACCGATATGCGGCCACCGATACCCAACCAGTCCTGCTGCATGTGTTCGGTGACAGCAGCCCCAACATTGACGGCCTTAACCCGGCACCCGGACTCATCATCGGCACTGATGGCTACCTGTATGGGGCGACCGTCTCTGGGGGGTTAAATCAAAGCGGCACACTGTTCCGGGTCAGCATGGACGGAACAACGTTTAGTACCCTGCACACATTCTCTGCCTTGAATCAGACCGCTAACCCTCAGACAAACGCCGACGGGGACGGGCCAAGCGCCCTCACAGTCGGTGCCGACGGCGCTTTTTACGGCACGACGGCATTGGGCGGCGCTAACGGCGGCGGCACGGTCTTCAAAGTCAACAGCGACGGCACCGGGTTCACGACGCTGGTCAGCCTGCCGGCGGGCATAGTGTCTATGGCGCTCACGGGAACACCGGCTGCGCCGAACAGCGCGCTCACTCTGGGACGGGACGGTCTCTTCTATGGAACAAGCCGGCTGGGCGTCTCGAATAGCACCGGCTACCTGTTTCGCGTTGCCGCAGACGGCACCAAGTTGCAAACGCTGTACAGTTTCAGCCAGTTGTCCTATAATACGTCCATTAATAACACTAATGGCGTCAACACCGACGGCGCTCTGCCTCTGGGGCTGACGGAAGGAACCGACGACTATTTCTACGGAACCACCGCGCAGGGCGGCACAAATGGAGCCGGCGTTGTCTTTCAAATCGCCGCTGATGGTACACAATTCCGAGTGTTGCATACCTTCAGCCCCCCTTATGGCAACGGTCAGGTGACGAACTCGGATGGCAATTATCCACTGGCCGGCCTGGTCCTCGCCGGGGATGACCACCTGTACGGGACGGCCAGCACCGGAGGCGCTTACGCCGATGGCGTCATTTTCCGGCTGGTCAACGCCACGACTCATCTGCTGTGGAACAAAACGGACGGCACGGCCTCGCTCTGGACGATTGACTCCGCCGGAACCATGACGCATCAGGAGTATGGCCCGTATGCCGGGTGGACGGCGCAGGCATTGGCGACCGGGCCGGACGGCGTCAGCCATCTGCTCTGGAACCACACGGCGGACGGCCAGATTGCACTTTGGGCCGTCCACCCGAACTACAGCCGCACCTTCCAGATGTATGGCCCCTACGCGGGCTGGACGGCGCAGGCCCTCTCAGTGGGCGCTGACAGCCTGCCGCATGTCCTCTGGAACTACACCGGCGGCTCGGGTTTTGACAGCCTGGTGACCGGCACAGCGGCGGTGTGGGACGTGCAGGCAGACGGGACGTTCGGCTATCACGACTACGGCCCTTTCCCCGGCTGGACCGCGCAGTCGCTGGCGACCACCGGGACGGGGAATCAGTTGATTCTGCGGGACCATGCCGCCGATAATGTCGCCAGTCTCTGGACGGTGGCGCAGGCGACCCAGGCGACGACCGTGTTCCCTTACCGCCCGCTCCCCACGACTGCGAAAACAGCCCAGGCCGTGTCGGTGGGACCGAACGGCATTCCGGTTCTGTTGTGGAGCAGCCCCGGCAGTAAAGAAAGTCTGTGGAGCGTCAACCCCGATGGGACTTATGCTCATGGGGAATATGGTCCCTATCCCGGCTGGAATGCAGTCGCCCTGGGAACAGGTCTGGACAACGTCACCCGGCTGTTGTGGGACAAAACCGATGGCACGGCCTCTCTGTGGACCGTTAACCCTGCCACCGGCGGCTTCACCGCCCTCAACTATGGCCCCTACTCCGGCTGGACTGCCGTCGCCCTCAGCGCCGCGCCGTAGGAAGCGACCTCACCCCAATAAAGCCTTACGCCAGCCCTCTTCTTCGGGAAGAAGAGGGCTTTTTGCGCTTTCCAGGAAGCTATGATATAATGGTTGGTGACAACCAAGAAAGAAAATGCTTTATGTTCAACCCCCTTCGTCTGTTCCTGATGGCTGTCTGCCTGTCTTTGTTTGGCAGCCTGCTCCTGGCCCCGCGCGGAGTGGCCGCGCAGACGGGGTTTATTTCCGCCCCGAATCGCGTGGACATGGTCCACGATGCCGCGCGTCATCTGCTTTACATCACCAATGGTGACTCGGTGCTGCGGTACGATCTGGTCAGCGGGACGTTTCTGACGCCGTTTTCGCTGGGCGGTTCGCTCAAAGGCATTCGACCTATCCCCGGATGGCAACACGCTCCTGGTGGCCGATGCAGCGTCAACAGGAACCGACGGCTCTCCACCCACCGGCAATGTCTGGGTGGATGTGGTGGACCTGAGAACGGGCGCGAGCCGCAAAGCCCTGTTTGCGCGCGCCTTTGGAGAGTCCGGGACGTTCACGGTCGCGTTCGGGGCGGATGGGCGGGCGCTGGTTTCGTCCTCGTTTGCCGGCTCCGGCTCGGTTCCGCTGCGCCTCTATGATCCGGCCACGGACACGTCCAGCGTGGTCACTTCCTCCATTGAGCAGGACACAATGCTCACGGCCAGCGCGGATGGCAGCGTGATCGGCTTTGCGGAAAGCAATATCTCCGATGGACCGTTCGGCGATTACACCGTCGCCACCGGCAGTTATGTGGAAAAGTCCGGTTATGCCGACGGCACCAGCGCGTTCAACTACGAGATCGGCGTCAGCCGGGACGGGACGCAGTTCGCCATCCCCACCTACGAAGGAACGTATATCTGCGATGCGAGCCTGGTCAAGACCGGCACCGTCATCGGCGCCTACGCGGGCGCGCAGCCGATTGGCGTCGTGTACAGCCCGGTCGCCAATCTGGTCTACTTCCCGTTTGCCGCAACGACGCAGGTGCGGGCCTATGACACCACCACCTGGACACAGGTGGCGGCTTACGATTTCGGGGATACGTTTTCCTCGCCGGGCAATCACGCCTTTGTCAATGGGCGCATGAAAATCTCCCGTGACGGCACTTTGCTGTTTGGCACCGTGACCGGCGGCGTCCGTTATCTGGCGTTAAGCGGGCCGACGGCCACCGCGCAATCGGTCAGCGCCCCGATTAACACGCCGATCACTATTACGCTGGGAGCCACCGGCACGGCCGGCGCAGTGACCTACACAATCGTCTCGCCGCCGCAGAACGGCACTCTGACCGGCACGCCGCCAAATGTCACCTACACGCCCGATACCAACTTTCAGGGACAGGACAGCTTCACGTTTCAAGCGGCCGACAGCGCCGGGCCAAGCCAGCCCGCGACCGTCAGCATTCAGGTCGGGCCGGGCGACATCTTCCACGCCGCCACGCATTTGCTGTGGAACCATGCCGCCAATGGGCAGGCGTCGCTGTGGACGCTGGACAACACCGGCGCCCTTTCCGCCGACACGGAATATGGCCCGTTCGCCGGCTGGACCGTTCTCGGGCTGGCCGAAGCCCCCGGCGGCGAAGTCCACCTGCTTTGGAACCACACCGCCGACGGGCAGGTCTCGGTTTGGAACGTGAACGCCGACGGCACCTACGGTTCTCATCAATACGGCCCGTACCCCGGATGGCGCGCTGCTTCTCTGTCGGTCGGCGCGGACAGCAAGGTGCATCTGCTCTGGCGTCACCTGTCCGACGGGCAGGCAGCCCTGTGGGACATGGACAGCCAGGACCCCTTTGGTGCGTTCAGCGATGCGGAATACGGTCCTTATGCGGGCTGGACGGCCAGCACGGTGTCATCAGGTGCCACCGTCACGGACTTGCTGTGGACCAAGGCCGACGGTACAGCCTCGGGCTATCGCATCGCTGCCGACGGCAGCCTGGCGTATCACCTGTTCGGTCCCTATGCGGGCTGGACCGCCACCGCCCTTTCCGTCGGGCCGGATGACGGGGCGCACCTGCTGTGGGACAAGAGCGACGGCACGGCGGCTCTGTGGTCGGTGGACTTCACCAGCGGCGCGTTCACCCCGGCTCTGTATGGCCCCTTCCCCGGCTGGACCGCCAGAGCGTTGGCAACCGGGCCGGACAACATCTCGCGGCTGCTGTGGAACAAGACGGACGGGACGGCGAACTTGTGGGCCGTCAACGCCAACAGTGTTGACACCAGCCATGTGTTCGGCCCCTACTCCGGCTGGACTGCTGTCGGCCTCAGCGCCGGGCCGTAGGTGAGCTGCACTCAACCAGCCCGCTGGCAGTCAAACCGGCGACAAATCCGGGCAAAAGGGAATTCAGGCCCGTAAGCTTACTTGGCATGATTTTTGTCAGGCAGTGCCCCTGGTCGCAGAGCCTCGGTCGCGGGGTGAGGGGAGGGACTTATTGCGAGAGGCTTCCTGTGCTTGACACCCGGCGCGTTCGCTGATACAATGGAACCATTCACCGTTGGCGTCAGCAATCTGGCTGGCGTCGGTCCACAGAAGGAAACTTTCATGTCAATGTCCTCTGTCTCACGCCGGGCCGCGCCGCTTCTGCGCCCGGCCCTTTTTCTGCGCCCGGCCCTTTTGCTGGGGCTGGCCCTTTTGCTGGGGCTGGCCCTTTTCCTGGGGCTGGCCCTTTTCCTGAGTCTTCCGGCTGCCGCGTCCGCCGCCACGCTGGTGGTTCATAACACGGCGGACAGCGGGCCGGGGTCGCTGCGGGCGGCGATTGCCCAGGCCAACACGGACAACGCCGGGGATGTGATCACGTTTGATCCGAACGTCTTCGTCACCGGTTCCCCGCAGACTATCACGCTGGTCAAGAACGTCGGGCCGCTCCTCGTCAGCGCCAATATGACGGTTCAGGGGCCGGGATTTAACGCGCTGACCCTCAGCGGCGGGATCGCCGTCAACGTCCTCCAGATCACCCGGGGCACGGTGGTCATTTCCGACCTGACCATCACCCAGGGCGAAGCGGGGTCGGGCGTCAGCGGCGGCGGCATCAGCAACGCAGGCACGCTGACCCTTTTGCGCGACATCGTCAGTAGCTGCCTGGCCGCGGCGGGCGGCGGCGGCGTCTACAACACCGGGACGCTCACCGCGACGAACTGCGGGATCGTCGGCTGCCGGGCCGCCGCAGGGGGAGCCATCTACAACACCGGCACCTTGACCCTGACGGGCAGTAACCTGGTCAGCGGCTACTCCGGCGACGGCGGCGGCGTTTATAACGCCGGCATGGCGACGTTGAACGGCTGCACGGTCAGCGGCGGCGTCTGCACTTCTGCCACCTTCGCCGGCGGCATTGAAAATAACAACACGCTGAACATGACCAACTGCACCGTCGCTGCCAACGCGGGAGGCGCCCAGAACAGCGGGGGCGTCGCCGGCATCGGCAACGAGAGCGGCGCGACGCTGCGCTTAACCAACTGCACCCTCACCGGCAATGTTCCGGCGATGCAAAGCAGCGCCGGCGCCGGCGCCAGCGTGACCAACGACCCCGGAGGCGTGGCGATTGTCACCAGCAGCATTCTCACCGGGGCAAGTCAATCGCTGAACGGCGCATTCACCTCCGGCGGCTCCAATCTGCTGCAAGACCCCGCGGCGGCGTCTGACGGCTTCACGGGGCCGCATGACCAGGTGGGGGTTACCAATCCTGGTCTGGATTCCCAGGGGCTGCAAGCCAATGGCGGGCAGACCCTGACCGTGGCGGTTCTGGCCGGCAGCCCGGCCATCGGCGGCGATTTCAACGATCTCACCGCGACCGACCAGACCGGCATCGCCCGCCCGGCTTCCCCGGCCCCGGACACCATCGGCGCGTTTGAGTTTCAAAACCGGGCGGGCCACACGCATCTTTTGTGGACCAACACCAATGGCACCGCGGCCCTGTGGACCGTCAATCCCGACACGACGTATGCCAGCGCCGCCTACGGGCCGTTTTCCGGCTGGACCGCCCGGGCCACGGCCGCCGCGCCCGACAGCACGAACTGGCTGCTGTGGACCAACACGAACGGCACGGCTTCTTTGTGGCATGTTACTTCCCTGACTCCCGCCGGATACACGCATACCGAGTACGGCCCGTATGCGGGCTACGCTGCCGTTTCGCTCTCGGTCGGCAGTGACGGCCGCCCGCGCCTCCTGTGGGACAAAAGCGACGGCCTGGCCGCCCTCTGGACGATCAGCCCGGCCACCGGCGCGTTCACCTACACCACGTATGGCCCCTTTGCCGGCTGGACGGCCAAACTCGTCGCGTCCGGCGCGACCGTGACCGACCTGCTGTGGAACAAAACCGACGGCACCGCCGCCGGATACCGCATTGAGGCGGACGGCAGTCTGACGGAACATGCCTTCGGGCCTTACGCGGGCTACACGGCCCTGGGCCTCTCCGTCGGCCCCGACGACGTGGCGCGTCTGCTGTGGGACAATCCCTACGGCCCGACGCAGCTTTGGACCGTTGACATCGGCTCCGGCGGGTTTCTCCCCAAGAGTTACGGGCCATTTTCGGGCTACACCGCCCGCGCCATCGCGACCGGACAGGATGACGCGACTCACATTCTGTGGAATGCCACCACGGGCACAGCCTCCCTGTGGAACGTGACGGCCACGGGCAGCAGCTACACGTTCCACACCTATGGGCCGTTCAGCGGCTGGACCGCGGTGGGCGTGAGCGCCGGGCCGTAGGAAGCCCCTCCCCCGGCTTCGCCGAAGCCGGGGGGCGCACTGTTTCCGTAGAAATCCCGCAGCGACCTGACCGGATTTTCGGCAAGATTTCCGGCACTCGATTTTCGGTTGAAGTCTATATCTCTACGGCGGCATATTCCTCCACATACTTTTCGCCTGTGGCTCCGTAATAGGTGCAGGTGTGCGCCGCAAAATCCACATCATAGCTCACGACGCCTGCCTCCCATGTCCCCGTCAGGAACTCCGGGAAGGTGCTGTTTCCGGCCTGGTCGGTTCGTAGCGCGGCGATCAAGGCGGCCTGGTTGAACGGCGGCACGTCCGCTGTGCCTGTGACCAGAGGCGTTCCCAAGGTGACGACAGTGCCTTTCTCGGTCAAATAAAGGCTTTGGCAGGCGGGCAGGTGCCAGCAGTTCCGGCGTCGTCCCTTGCCGCTCGGCCCGCGCTGTCAGTTCCCGCTCTATTTCAGGGGTGAGGGTAATGGTCATAAGTTTTCTCCGGCTGACGCAATGATACCAGGAAAACGAGAGCTAGGCAGTACCGCCTCATGCTCATTCCCACCCCCGGCCATGCCAAATTAAGCCTGATCGTAAGCATTCAGGAAGTCATCGCGGGAGATACCGCTCTGCGTGAGGATCGTGCGTAACGTGGACCCTTTGATGACGCGGTGGTTTGGAAGCGTCAGCGGGGTCTGGCTTTCGTCCTCGTTCTTGCGCGTCAAGGCCAGGTGATTGCCATCGCGGACCAACTCAAACCCCAATGCGGCGAGTGCCTTTAGCACTCGTTCGCGTGGGGCGTCCGCCGGAAAGCGAGGCATCAGGCGGCCACCCGCATTTCAGGCAGTGAGGTTTCCGCCACAAACGCTTCCAGCACCGGCGACTCCTGCTCAATGACGCCCGGCCCGAAGGTCTCTATATGGAACGCAATCGCGGATTTCACATCCGCCATCGCTTCCTCATACGTGTCTCCCTCACCCACCACGACACCTACCACGCCGAGAGGATAGGCCACATAGCCGTCCGCGTGCTTTTCAACAATAACTTTGAACTCTTTCATTTTGGTTTTCCAGTTTCTAATAAAAAACCCAAAAGTTTGTGGTGTTTATGATTTAGGGGGTGGAGGCCATACGTCCTCGCTATGATAAGACGCTATTTGTTTCTGTGAGTTAGGCAGAATCCCCTGTTGTTTGCCAACAAAATAATAAATAAGCGCTCCTAAAATATGGGTGAAAAGTATAACCAGCATCCATACAACTTTCATATTCGGTTCAGAAAACTGACGCCGGGCCGCATCAATCAGCTCAACAACCCAGAACACAGTTGTTATAGTGATGAGGAGTAGGGTTATCAGTATAATTAAATCAGTCATAATATTTCTCCTGGTAATGATAGAACATCTTGCGCCCTGTGGCGTGACGAGTATATTACCACACTCTAACGCAAACTGTATGTAGCCAAATTGGATGAAAACCCAATAACGAATGCGAATGGGGCTAAGAATTCCCTAACTTCTACGTTATAAGTAATTGTTCCAAAATGTGTTAGACTATATTCATTATGCCAAAAATCACTGTCGTGGCAGTCACTGCCGAGGAACGTACCGCCTTAGAAAAAGCCGCCAAGTACGGCAAAACGCCCGATTATCGTCTGCGCTGCCAAGCCGTCCTGCTCAAAACTGAAAAGCGCACCTCTCTGGCCGTGGCCGACCAACTCGGCTGCTGCGAAATGTCGGTCAATGATTGGGTCAAACTCTACCAGCAGCAAGGACTGGCTGGCCTGACGATTAAGCCCGGACGGGGACGCAAGTCTATCCTCAAGAAAGAGACTGACCTGGCCGCCGTGCGCCAAGCCGTGCAGAACAGCCGCCAACGCATTTCCCTGGCAAAAGCCGAACTGGAACAAGAACTGGGCAAAAAGTTCTCGCAACTGACATTGCGCCGCTTTCTGAAAAAAACGGTTGCCGCTACAAACGCATTAACAAACGCATGAGAAGACAGGTAAAGTGCAAGCCCAATCCTGATGTCTACGCACTTAAAAAAGAGTGCTTGGCCGAGTTCGAGTGGCTTTGTGAGCAAGGACACATTGACTTGTGGTACGGTGATGAAAGCCGCGTTTCTCTCCTGCCTTGCGTGCCCTACGGCTGGCAGTTTGCCGATGAGCGGGTCGTGATGCCCAGCCAAAAAGGCGGCGGTGTCAACTGCTTTGCCTTGCTCTGCCGCAATAATCACTGCCAGGCATACTTGACCGAAGACAAAGTCACAGCGGCGTGGATCAGTCAACGATTGGACACGCTCTCTTTATCTTTGCACCGCCTGACCGTGGTGGTTCTGGACAACGCGAGTGTTCATGTCAAAGCCATCAAAGAACGGGCGGCTATTTGGCAGGAGCGCGGTCTGTTCGTTTGGCTGTTGCCGACCTACTCGCCGCATCTGAACATTGCGGAAACTCTATGGCGCAAGTTGAAGTACGAGTGGCTGCGTCCCGAAGACTACGCCGACGAAGACACCTTGCGCTATGCTGTATGGACGGCTCTGAAAGCCGTCGGTCACTCGCTGAAAATTGCTTTTTCGCCGTTCAAGAGGGACAGCGAACTTAGTCTAACTTAATTCAGAACAATTACTTACTTAATCAACTTATTTGACATTTGCCGTTCTAAAGCACAGGGGGTTCAGCCCCGTGATGAAACAAAAAATCGTTTCCAAAATAACTTTTGTTTTTATTGACTCCGCTTGTCCTCTGCTATCATAATAGTAGACAAGAATAGTAGACGAAACCAAACTTACACCCAGCCCCGCGAAGCGGGGGTTTTTGGCGTCCGCGCCTACTAGCCGTGCCATTTATGGCATGGCTCTTTCTCTGGCTCCCCCAAATTGGGGCGGGGAGCCACTCTTTATGACGAAAGGAACACATGACCATGCCCGCCACAACCGCTGGCAAAGCCATTGCCAGCCGCAATGCCACCACGCACGGCCTGTTTGCCCGTGACATTGTTCTGCCCTCCCTCGGCGAAGACCCCGAAGGATACCGGCAGCTCGCCGATGAGTTCACCACCCAGCTTACGCCCCGCAATCTCTTGGAGCGGCATTATGTGGAAAAGATCGCTGCGGCAAGTTGGCGACTGCGCCGTCTGCATCGCTGGCAGGCACAGCTCTTTGAGGACCAGACGCTCACGGAAGACGAGCGATTAGACCGTCTGGACAAAGTTTTGCGTCATGAGACGGCTCTGCACCGACAGATAGATACCGCCGTCAAGATGCTCAACAAAGACGTGCCGCAGCTTTATAAAAGCCGCGCCCGCGATCAAGCCTTGCTGGACACGATGCAGACGGAGCGGGAGTGCGCGGAAAACTTAAACTCGTATCTGGAAGTGACCTTTGAGGCGCGGGAGCAGATGAAGCAGACCACCGCCGAGCCGGAAGTGGACTTTGACCGGCTGGACACGGCGCAAAACTGCGAAAACGAACTGCCGGAGGAACCTAACCCCTCTGTCCCAAAGAACCTCGCCCCCAGCCCCTCCCCTGTCAAGGGAGGGGAGCCGTAAAGAGAGGCTTTCCCCTCTTCACCCTTCCCTAGCAGGGAAGGGTCGCAACTTGTTGCGGGGTTAGGTTCCGAGGGCCTCACGCTTGCGCCGGGGTTAGGTTCCGAGGGCCACGCGCTTGCGCCGGGTTCAGGTTCCTCAGCCCCGGAGGGGCTTTCTCCGAGTAGCCCGGCCTTTCAAGGCCGGGTATCCGTGAACGTCGCTTGCGCCGGGCTATGAGGCATCCTATTCAGCGACAGCAGCGCGGGGCTGAAGCGTGTCCAGCAGATGCCCGGCCTGACGGACATTGTCTTCCTCCACCAACTGCCGCAGGACGAACGGCAGGATGCCGCCGTTGAGGTAGTAATCCACTTCTATCGGCGTGTCAATCCGCAGGGTCAGCGGCACTTCTTGGTCTTCGCCGTTGGCGCAGTGGACGATGCAGTGTGACGTCCATGCGCGGGCTGGAGGCCGTCTTCCAGGCCGACCAGGTCGAACGTCTCGGTGCCGTCCAAGCCGAGCGTCTGGGCGGAAACGCCCTCCTTGAACTGACAGGGCAGGACGCCCATGCCGACCAGATTGGAGCGGTGGATGCGCTCGAACGACTGCGCGATGACGGCTTTGACGCCCAGCAGTGCCGTTCCTTTGGCGGCCCAGTCGCGGGACGAGCCGGTGCCGTACTCCTGCCCGGCGAAGATTAACAGCGGCACGCCCAGGTCGCGGTAGATCAGCGACGCATCGTAAATGCTCATCTGCTCGCCGGCAGGCTGGTACAGCGTGACGCCGCCGACCACGCCGGGAACCATCTGGTTCTGAATGCGGACATTGGCGAAGGTGCCGCGCATCATAATCCGGTGGTTGCCCCGGCGCGACCCGTAGGAGTTGAAGTCTTCGACCGGCACGCCCTTCTGCTGCAAGTACAGGCCGGCAGGAGACGACGGTTTGATTGCGCCCGCCGGGCTGATGTGGTCGGTCGTCACCGAGTCGCCGAAGATGGCAAGCGGACGCGCACGCCGGATATCCCTGGCGACGCCCGGCCTCCATGCTGAACCGGTCAAAATAGGGCGGCTCACGGATATACGTGGAAGTGGCGTCCCAGTCGTAGACGGTTCCAACGCTGCTGGGAATCTCCTGCCAGAGCGGGTTCTGATCGGCGAAGTCTTTGTACAGGCTCTGGTACGTTTCGGGGTCGTTGGCCGCCCAGAGCGACTCGCCGATCTCCTCCATGCTCGGCCAGATGTCCTTCAGATAGACATCCTCGCCCTGCTTGTCCTGCCCCAGCGGGTCCTGGCTCATGTCAATGTCCACCGTTCCGGCCAGGGCAAACGCCACGACCAGGGGAGGGGACATCAGGAAATTAGCGCGGACATTCTGGTGAACGCGGGCCTCAAAGTTGCGGTTGCCGGACAAAACGCTGGCGACCACTAGATCGTTCTTGGTGATCGTCTTTTCCAGATGCGGCTCCAGCGGCCCGGAGTTGCCGATACAGGTGGTGCAGCCGTATCCGACCGTCTGGAAGCCCAGTCGGTCTAAATAGGGCGTCAGGCCGGTCTTATCCAAGTAGGCCGTGACCACGCGCGACCCGGGGGCCAGTGACGTTTTGACCGTGGGCCGGATGGTCATGCCCTTTTCCACGGCCTTCTTCGCCAGAAGTCCCGCCGCCAGCATGACGCTGGGGTTGGACGTATTGGTGCAGCTTGTGATAGCAGCGATGACTACGTCGCCGTGGCTGAGTTCCACCATGGCGCGCGGGAACTCGCCGATGGGAACATCTTCCACGCGGTCCGGCGTGGGACGGTTCTGCATCATCTCCACTTCGGTCAGTCCCGCCGTTTCCTGCGCGGTTTCCAGCGGGCGCACTTCCTCCGGGGCCGAGGCCGGGTCCTGTTCGCCGCCGCCCGACAATGGCTTGACATTATGCTCGACGCCGGTCATAATGACGAACTTCTTGTTCAGGTCCGCCAGCGTTTTATTGTAAGCGCCCGGACTGGCCAGCAGTTCTTCAAATTTGCTCTTGACATCGGTCAGTTCAATCCGGTCCTGCGGGCGCTTCGGCCCGGCGACGCTCGGCTGGATCGTCGCCAAATCCAGTTCCAGTAGCTGGGAGTATTGGATTTCGCCCGATTTGGGCATCCCGAACAGGTCCTGCGCCTTGAAGTATTGCCGGAAGGCATCTACCTGATCTTCCGTCCGTCCGGTGGCCGTCAGATACCGGCAGGAACTCTTCATCCACCGGGAAAAAGCCCATCGTCGCGCCGTACTCCGGGGCCATGTTGGCAATGGTCGCCCGGTCCGTCAGGGACAGAGACGCCGCGCCTTCGCCGTGGAACTCTACGAATTTGCCGACCACTTTGGCGCTGCGAAGCATCTCCGTGATGGTCAGGACTAAGTCGGTCGCCGTCATGCCCGGACGAAGCGCGCCCGTCAGATGCACGCCGACCACGTCCGGGGTGAGGAAGTAAACCGGCTGGCCCAGCATTCCGGCCTCGGCCTCGATGCCGCCGACGCCCCAGCCGACAATGCCCAGGCCGTTGATCATCGTCGTGTGCGAGTCGGTTCCGACCAGCGTGTCCGGGTAAAAGACGTCTTCGTTCTTCAAGACGCCCTTGGCCAGATACTCCAAATTGACCTGATGCACGATGCCGATGCCGGGCGGGACCACCGAGAAGCCATTGAATGCCTGCATTCCCCACTTGAGAAACTGGTACCGGGCGCGGTTGCGCTTGAACTCCATTTCCATGTTCAGTTGGAGGGCATTGCTGACCTCGGAAAAGTCCACCTGCACGGAATGGTCCACCACCAGGTCGACGGGAACCAGCGGCTCAATCATGCCGGGATCGCGCCCCATGCGCTGCGCGGCGGAACGCATCGCCGCCAGGTCCACCAGCAGCGGCACACCCGTAAAATCCTGAAGCACGATACGGGCCACCACAAAGGGAATCTCCTCCGTCCGCTCGGCGTTCGGCTTCCAGTTCGCCAGCGTGCGGATGTCCTCTTCGCGAACGCGCTTGTTGTCGTAGTTACGCAGGACGGACTCCAGCACGATCCGCAGGCTGACCGGCAGCTTGGAGATCGGCCCGACGCCCGCTTCTTCCAGCGCCGGCAGCGAGTAAAACTGTCCGTTCTTGCCTTCGCTGAACGAAAAACTGTGCAGGGAATTGAAAAGTGAGTGCGTGTGCGGCATTTTCGGTTCCTTTTGTTGAAATCTGCTTTTAGTATAGCCGCGTCAAACAGGAGTGTCAAGCAAATGGAGCCTCTGTCTGACAATGCGCTCGAAAAGCCACATTTTCTCTTGGCTTGCTGCGCCCAAATTGTGGGAATAACGCAAACCAAGAGGAACACCGATGGAAACTGTCAACCTGGGAAAAACCGGCCTCAAAGTCTCGCGCCTCTGCCTCGGCTGCATGACTTACGGCCTGCCGGAGCGCGGCTCGCACCCGTGGACGCTGGATGAACAGCAGAGCCGCCCCTTTCTCTCCCGCGCCCTGGAACTGGGCATCAACTTTTTTGACACCGCCAATGTCTACTCGGACGGCACCAGCGAAGAGATTTCTGGGCCGGGCGATCCGCGATTTCACCCGGCGCGACGAAGTCGTGGTCGCGACCAAAGTGCATGGCCGCATGCGCCCCGATGCTAATGGCGGCGGCCTGTCTCGCAAAGCGATCCTGACCGAGATAGACGCCAGCCTGCGCCGTCTGGGCATGGACTATGTGGACCTGTACCAGACTCACCGCTGGGACAGCGCCACGCCGATTGAGGAAACCCTGGAAGCCCTGCACGATGTCGTCAAAGCCGGCAAGGCCCGCTACCTTGGCGCCTCTTCCATGTACGCCTGGCAGTTCTGCCAGGCGCTCTACCTGGCCGACAGGCACGGCTGGACCCGCTTCGTGTCCATGCAGAACCACTACAACCTGCTTTACCGCGAAGAAGAGCGCGAGATGCTCGGCCTGTGCGCCGCCGAAGGCATCGGCGTCCTGCCCTGGAGTCCCCTGGCCCGTGGCCGCCTGACCCGCCCCTGGGAGGAGCAGTCCAGCACCAAACGCGCTGAAACCGATGAGTTCGGCAAAACGCTTTACCGGGGATCGGAAGACGCGGATCGGCAGATCATAGCGCGTGTCGGCGAACTGGCCCAGGCGCGGGGCGTGCCGCGCGCCCAGATCGCCCTGGCCTGGCTTCTGTCAAAGCCGGTCGTCACCGCGCCCATTGTCGGCGCATCCAAACCGCATCATCTGGAAGACGCCGTCGCCGCTCTGTCCCTCACCCTGACCGCCCAGGAACTCCATTCACTGGAAGAACCCTACCTCCCGCACAGAATCGCAGGATTTTCTTAATGATTTTAGGCTTGTTCTGCTTCCCATCGCTCGGACTGGTTACAACTGAATGCCTTGCTCTTTTACATAAGACGCAATGCCCGCTTCCAACGCTTGAAACGCTTCGTCCATCGTATCGTACTCATCCTCGCCTTCCCAAATCATGCCGCCTTCATCCAGGGCACGGAGGAACGAGTGGACGTTATAGTCCGTGCCGATTTCTATCCAGCCGCCGCCCTGAACCCAGGCAGTCAGACTGGGGTACTGGGCGGCAAACTTATCTTCTGCTTGTTTCGCTTTTGACATGGACTTACCTCAGCCAGTTATTCAAATTGAGATTTGGAATGCGCTTGAAATGATTTTCATTGTTGGTTACGCAGATCAATCCATTCTCCATAGCCGTGGCCGCAATCAGAATGTCTGCGTCTTCAAACTCACCGCGCACAATTTCTCAAACGCGGCAATCTGGACCAGCGCATTCTTGGCTCTTAGCCCACGCAAAATTTCGTAGTGCGTGATTATGGAAACGTCAGCAGTCGTTGAGAAGCCAGATAAGCGCGAGACTGCGTGACGGCCTTTGAGTTTTGCTTGATAACCGCTGAGAGTGTGTCGGTGTCCAACAGAGCCGTTGGCATCAGGCCGCTTGCCTTTCCCCAAAGAATTGGCTTCGGTCAAGCACGATCCGCTCAACTTCTTCCGTTCCTTTCTGGGAAAGCCCTTCATAGACCTGTGCCGCCAGCGCATTTTCGATTTCCAGTGTCAGGGTCAGGGTCATGGTTCCTGCCTCCGCTCCATTGCCTCTAATGTATCCGGTTGCCCTTCGCACTATTGCACACCTCGCATCGCAGTTCCAGATTTCGCGCTATATTGCCGCCGCGTGATGGGAACAACGTGGTCATAACTCTAGTGAATGGCGTAATGCTTTATTGACGTTTCGCATTGGTAACGACCCGATGACACTGCTAATCGCGGTCTCGGTCACTGTTGCAAGGTTGTCGGTCATTACCACGGAGTCCGTCAAAAGCCCTGATTGCTGACCTTCGGGAGAAGATAAAAGCACGGTGACACGGCTCGGATGACCGGCACGAACCATCTGGCTGGTGATCATGGCGAGGATAATCTGAGACAGGCCGCTGTGCAGGTTGTCTCTCTGCACCACTAACGCCGGGCGTGTTTTGGCCGAGATTAAGTTAGAGTTGGGAAATAGGGCCAGAACTACGTCACCGCGCTTGAAGGCGGGCTTTGGCGGCCTCATAATCGTCATAAACGTCCATCCCTGGCTGGTTCCACTCGTCGGCAAAGGAGGCAAGGCTGACCCGAATTTCTGCCGCCTGCGCCGGGTCTATGCCATAATCTTTGAGCGCAACCCCTGGCTGATTTTGGGCATCGCTCTGAATTGCCTGTATCAGCAGCGCCTGCGCCACGGTTTCCGCCGCCTGCCCTTCCCGCGTTGCCTTTTCCCGCAGATACGCCGTAATTTCCGGTGCAAGATCAAGTGTGATGGTCATGGGTTATATCTCTGTATGCCATGCTATTTTCTCGGCAAAAGCTGATTGATATCAACGAATAAGTAGTTGTCCATAATTAGTTTAGATTTAGGCCCTGACTGAGTCGGAAGGGCGAGAACTGAATTGTCAGCGACTTCCCGACTGCTTTCAGAGCCTGCCAGACCTGATAATGCAGCGTCGGCGCATCGGTGTAATCTTCGGGGCGCAGCCACTCGTATTTGAGCTTGCGCCAGAGTGTTTCCGCAATATTGAGATGCGGCGAGTAGGTCGGCAAGTAAAACACGAACAAACCTCGCTCCTGCCAAGCGTCTCGCCGCTGCCGCATCACTTTGCCATGATGGATCGGCGCATTGTCCAACACAATGACCGTCGGCCTGGGCAAACCAAACGAAAAACGCTCTAACTGCTCGGCCACAAAGTCGCCGGTGATTGCGGCGGGCGTGGTCTGCGTTAAGCACTGGTTCTGGCGCGACAGCAGGGCAAAGCAGTTGATTTGGCCGCCTTTGGCCGCAGGCAGGAAGACTTGTTCCTCGGCGAACTGCCAGGCGTAAGGAACACAGGGTTCCAGTGAGACGCCGCTTTCGTCGCCATAGTAAAGATCAATCTGGCTTTGCTCGGACAACTGTTCTAGTTCCGCCAGGCATTGGACCCTGAGTGCGTAAACATCGGCGTTGGGCTGGCCTTTGGGGCGTTTCCTCATTCGTTTGTAGCGGCAACGATGTTTTTTAAGAAACGCTTGAGCGTTTTGGCGCTGAACTTCTTGCCCAGACCCACTTCGAGTTGTGCTTTGGCAACACTGATCTTCTGGCGGTGGTTCTGCACGGCTTCTCGCACCTGTTGCAGATCGGTTTGGTCATTGAGGATGGCTCTGCGGCCTCGGCCTGGCCTGGTCTTCAGTCCGGCGATGCCCTCGGCTTGGTAGCGTTTGACCCAGCCGTTGACGGCCATCAGGCAGTAGCCGACCTGGGGGACGATCTGGCTGGAGGGCAGACGGTCAGCTTTGAGCAGGATCATGCGGCAGCGGGTGCGAAAGGCATGGCTTTTGCCATGACGGAAGCCTTTTTCTAAGGCAGTGCGTTCTTCATCAGTCAGGGTCACAATAATCAGTCGGCTCATGGTACGCTAATTATAACATATTTCTGGACATTTACTTATGACCCGCTGCCCGCAGCACACGTTCCAAATTTTGACAAAACGAAGTGAACGATTACGCGAACTTGCGCCCTTACTTGTGTGGCCTGAAAATGTCTGGATGGGGGTTAGCGTGGAAGATGCGCGTGTGGTTCACCGGATCACTGACTTGCAAACTGTTCCAGCGGCAGTGCGTTTTTTATCCGTAGAACCTTTGATTGGGCCAATCCACCAACTACCGCTGGACGGCATCCATTGGGTCATTGTCGGAGGCGAGTCTGGTCCGGGCGCGCGGCCCCTGGAGCGGGAGTGGGTGGAAAGTATCCATCGGCAGTGCCGGGAGGCAGAAGTCGCTTTCTTTTTCAAACAGTGGGGCGGCCCTCAGAAAAAGAAAGCGGGCCGCGAACTTCACGGGCAGACTTACGACGAAATGCCGCGCCCTGTTGCTGTAAGAAGGAAACTCGCTATCGCCTAAATTCGGTGCCTGACGAATATCGCCCACATCTGCCAGGCAAAGACGGCGGCCCAGAAGAGGGTGACGTAGGGTGGTTTGGCCCAGCAATGCCACGTTTTGACGCCTTTGAGCGAGGCCAGAATGTAAAAGAGCGTCGCCAGGCCGGACAGGGTCAGCAGGGCGTAATGCTGGAAAATCAGCACGAGAAACGCGGCTTTGCAGAAGGTGAAGGCCCAGCCTTCGTAACGCTGTCCCTGCTGCTGCCGGTCGTATTCGCTCATAATTTCTCCGGTTCCCCCAGAATTGGGGGCTAGGGGGCTTCCTACTTCACCATCGTCAGCGGCAACTGGCCTGCGCGGGAGGGGCGGCCCCGGTGGAAGACGTTGTATTCGCAGAACGACACCGCTTCGCCCTGCTCGTCGACGATCTTCGTGCAGCATTGCTGGATGCGCTTGTGATCGTAGGTGTGCGCGTCCATGAAGGGTTTGACGACGACGCGGAAGATGCGCCTGCCCAGAGCGTCGGGTTGGCCCAGCAGGGGCAGCAGGTCGCGCAGGCCGCCCCGCGCAAACAGAACGGCCAGGTCGCGCAGGGTTTGACGCCCGCGCAGATGGGCGACGTCCGACCAGACGCGCCGGGCCGCGCCACCGAGGAGGCCGGAAAAGCTGATGCGATCAGAGAACAGGTCCAGATAGCGGGCCACGTCCAGATGGCGCGGCAGGGGCGTGATCGTCGTGCGCCCGGCGTCCAGAAAGCCATACGTCAGGGCGCAGCAGTCCGGGTGGGAGCAGGGCAGGCCGACAAAGTCCGTGCGCCGCAAGGCGCCCTCGGTCTGCCGCTCCAGTTCGGCAGATCACATCGGTCAGGGTCAGGCGATTGGCCCCGGAATAGTCATGCCCATAGCGGCCCGTGTCCATGACCGGCTGAAATGTGAGGCCGTTGATGTTGTCCCGCGAGAGGGCAAAGCGGTACAGGTCGCCGATCTCGTCTTCGTTGACCCCGCGCTCCACGGTCGGAACCAGCGTTACGAACAGGCCCGCCTCCTGCGCCCGATCCAGCGCCCGCATCTTTTCCACTCGTAAATCTTTGCCATACAGCCGCTCCTGAACTTCCGCTTGGAAGCTGGAAAACGAGAAGTACAGTTCCACCCGGTCCCGATGGGCCGCCAGTGTTTCCACGAGGCTATCGCTTTGACCCAGCCGCAGGCCGTTGGTGTTGACCAGAACGCGCCCGATGGGATAGGACAGGGCGAGGTCCAGTATTTCGCCGAACTGCGGATGGATCGTCGGTTCGCCGCCGGAAAGCATCAGCACGTCCAGCCGGGACTGCTGCGGAAAGAACGCATCCAGCCGCCGCCGTGCTTCGTCGGTCGTCATGAAGTCATGCCCCTGCGCGTCGGCATAGCACGTCGGGCAGCGCAAATTGCAGGCCTGGGTGATTTCCAGCAGCAAAATGCAGACCGGCGTGCCAATGGCCCCGTCCGGGCCGCAGAGTTCGCCCGGCCCGCAGCAGCCATTCGCCCCGGTTCGGTCAGGGACATACTGGCGCAGGCGCAGATATTCTTCGGCATCGGAGGCCAGCAGGGCGCGGCTCTCCCCATGCCGCAGGCACTGCTGCCGTATCCAGACCTTTCCCTCTTCCGCAAAGAGCGTCGCCGGCACGTCCCGCAGGCAGATCGGACACAGCCCCCGCGTATCTTCCGACCATCTGCTTGTTTCCGGCATTGCCGCTTCTCCTCAATAATTGCAAACTGCCGCTGCGCCCAAAGACACAAAGAGAGCGGCCAGAATACTGTAGCCGACCCCGCGCGCAAAAAAAGGTCGTGGGCCGCGCACCAAAAAGTATAGCATTGCCAGAACAAAAATGGGAGGGCCATGCACTAAAGCTCTGCTGACTATTGTCCCATGACTGTTGAGAAGGCGAGAAATGATAGGGACTGACACCAAAAACAGTAATCCAATTTGCATTACGCAGCCCAGGCCGCAGCCGGTCATCGCGCCGCTGTTGATCTGGTTACGCGCCTCCCAGGGCCAGGTAGGCTTTGGATCACCCTGATCAGATCCCTGCGGTGGCGGGGGCCAGACGAAGTTTGTTTCTGCGCCGCAGTGGGGGCAAATCTTCGCGGTCGGTTCCAGAAATGCGCCGCAGTTTGGGCAAGGGTTGGGCGTCTTCGCATCCCCAAAATCCTGGGATTCTTTCATGGAAACATGCTCCTCAAGCATGGTAAAATAGTAATAGACCTCTTGCATCAGCCACCCGGATTAAAATCCGGGGAGAGTGTTCTTATGAAGGAAACCCCGCTATGCGACTGCGATGTTTGCTGTCCCTGACCATCACTCTCTGCGCTCTGCTTCTCGCCTCGTTGGTACCTGTTCGCGCCGATCAGGCCGTTTATCAGGACAGCCTGCAAAACGGCTGGACAAGCTGGAAGCTGGGCCACGGTAGACCTGGCGAATACGACCACCGTGCATTCCGGGACGGACTTCCTCGCGGTCACGGCGGGCGCGTACCAGGCCCTGTACCTGCATGCCAACCCACAGTCTACCACATCGCTTGTGGCTCTGACGTTCTGGATCAACGGCGGCGCGACCGGAGGGCAGCATCTTCAGGTGCAGGCCACGCTCGGTGGGATCGCGCAGGCGGCGGTTCCGATCAGCCCGCTGGCCGCGAATACCTGGACACAGATCACCCTTCCGCTGTCCAGTTTGGGCGTCGCCGGGCAAACCAATTTTGACGGCTTCTGGATTCAGGACACCAGTGGCGCTCAGAGCGTGCCGGTCTTTTATGTGGACGACATCGCTCTGACCACAGCGGCCGCCGGCCCGCTCGTGATTGCCGTGGATGCCGGGGCGAGCCGCCACGCCATCAGCCCGCTCATCTACGGGGTCGCGTATGGCGACACGGCCAGCCTGGCCGATCTGAATGCGCCCGCTCAACCGCATGGGCGGCAACAACACCAGCCGCTACAACTGGCAGCTCAACGCCGATAACAGAGCCAACGACTGGTATTTTGAGAGCATCGGCGATGCCGACCCGACCCCCGGCGGACGCGGGGACACGTTTATTGCCGGTTCTCAAGCGGCGGGCGCGCAGGCGATGCTGACCATTCCGACCATCGGCTGGGTCGCCAAACTCGGCCCCAATCGCGGCAAATTGTCCTCGTTCTCGGTCGCCAAATACGGTGCGCAGGCCGGCACGGACTCCCAGTGGATGCCGGACGCCGGCAACGGCGTCGCGGCGGCGGGGAACCCGAACTTCGCCGCCAATGCCAACATCACCGGCAATGATCCCAACGATGCCGACGTTCCCGACAGCGTGGACGTCCGAAGGCGCGCTGGATCAGCCACCTGGTCAGCAAATGGGGCACGGCCGGCAGCGGCGGCCTCCGCTACTACCTGATGGACAACGAGCCGAGCATCTGGTTCAGCACGCACCGCGACGTCCACCCCGTTGGACCAGACGATGGACGAGATCAAGAACGACATCCTGACTTACGGGGGCCGGGTCAAAGCCGCCGATCCGTCTGCCCTCGTCGTCGCCCCGGAGGAGTGGGGCTGGTCCGGCTACTTCTACAGCGGCGATGACCAGCAGTACGGCGGCGCACGGCTGGAGCAGCTACCCGACCGCAGCGCGCACGGCGGCATGGATTATCTGCCCTGGCTGCTGGACCAGATCCACCAGCACGATCAGGCGGCGGGGCAGCGGACTTCTGGACGTCTTCAGCGTCCACTTTTACCCCCAGGGCGGCGAGTTCGGCAGCGACGTCGGACGGCGCGACCGACGGCGCTGCGGAACCGCTCCACGCGCGCAGCTCTGGGACCCCAATTACACGTCCGAAAGCTGGATCAAGGACCAGGTGCAGTTGATCCCCCGCTTGAAGGGCTGGGTGAACACCTATTACCCCGGCACGAAAATCGGCCTCACCGAGTACAACTGGGGCGCGGAAGGCGACATCAACGGCGCGACCGCGCAGGCCGATCTGCTGGGCATCTTCGGCCGCGAGGGGCTGGACCTGGCGACACGCTGGACGACCCCCGACACCGACCACGCCCACCTACAAGGCGATGAAGATGTACCGCAACTACGACGGGCAGAAGTCCGGCTTTGGCGACGTCAGCGTTTCCGACGCCGTGCCGAACCCTGACCTGGTCTCGTCATTCGCCGCGGTGCGCTCCTCCGACGGCGCTCTGACCGTCATGGTCATCAACAAGCAGGTCGGCGTCGCCGCGCCGTTTTCCATGACACTCAGCAGCTTCGCGGCCGGCAGCGCGGCGCAGGCCTGGCAGCTCACCTCAGCCAACGCTATCACGCGGCTGGGCGATGTCGCCGTCACCGGCGGCGGTCTGAGCATGACTGTGCCCGCCCAGAGCATCACGCTGCTGGTCATTCCGCCCGCTGCGACCACGCTGCCGTCAGACTGTCACCGTCGCCGGCACTTCAGGCGTACCCGGCCAGAGTGTCACCCTCAGCGCCGCTCTCCGCCTCACCGGCGGCGCGGCCCTCAGCGGCAGGACGCTTGCCTTCAGTGTGGATGGAACCACAGTGGGGACGGCAGTCACCAACAGCAGCGGCACGGCCACGCAGCCCTACACCCTTCCCGCCACGATCACCGGCGGCAGCCACAGCATCAGCGTCGCCTTTGCCGGGGACACCAGCGCGGCGCCTTCATCGGGCCTGGGAACGCTGACGGTCACACCGGTCGGCACGACGGTTTATGTCACGGCCGCGTCCGGCGCTCCGGGGCAGACCGTGACGCTCAAGGCCACGCTCAAACGCGCGACGGGCGGCGCAGCCCTGAGCGGCGAGACCATCACGTTCAGCGTGGACGGCAGCGTCGTGGGAACCGCCGTGACCGCGAGCAGCGGTCTGGCCGGGCTGACTTATGCCATTCCCGCCGGAGACACTGTCGGCAGCAGCCACTCCCTCACCGCCGCGTTTGCCGGAGACAGCAGCAACAATGCTTCGTCCAGCAGCGGTGCGCTGACTATAAGCAAATACAGCGCGACGCTTTCTGTTGCCGCCGTTTCCAGTGTGCCGGGTCAGACCGTGACGCTCTCGGCCACGCTCAAAAAGAGCGGCGTGACGGCTCTCAGCGGGGAAACCGTGAACTTCTCGGTGGATGGGACGCTTGTGGGAACCGCAGTGACGGGCAGCAGCGGTCTCGCCGCCCTGCCTTTCCTTGTCCCTGCCGGGGAGGCGATTGGCAGCCACAGCATCACCGCTGCCTTTGCCGGGGATAGTTCCGACGCAGCCGTCACGGGCAAAGGCGCGCTGACGGTCAAGGCCGCAACGACACTGACCGTCGCGGCTGTCTCAGGAGCGCGGGGCAGCGCTGTCACCGTGTCAGCGACACTGACGCGGGCGGCGGACGGCACAGGCATCTCCGGGGAGACGGTGAGTTTCAAAGTGGACGGGAAAGTCGTAGGGACGGCGGCCACAAACGCTTTGGGTCTGGCCGGCCTGACCTATGCCATTCCCGGCACAGCCAAAACGGGCAGCCACTCGCTTCAGGACTCGTTTGCCGGCGACGCCGGCAGCAGCGCGGCCAGTGGAGCCGGCACACTGACTGTCAACTGAGAGGTCAGTGCCACAGCGCCAGAGCGGCGAGGAAGACGCCCAGTGTGACTCCCAGGCTGCAAGCCAGACCGCGCGCAAAAGCCGGGTGATGACGGCGCATGGTCACATAGGTAAACATGCCGACCGCCAGCGGGCAGGCGAAGATCAAAACATCAAATTGGAGCGGCTGCTGCCCGATCTGCGACAGGTACAGGCCAAACGGCGAAAAGACGGCCAGGCACCAGACGAAAAACTGAGACAGGCAGCCGACCAGCAGACCCGTTTGGAACTCAGGAGGCGGCGTTCCCTCCAGTTCATACGGAACCGGCTCGGCGACGCTGACCGGCGGGGGCGGCCAGACCCACAGGTCTCCTTGGCCGCAGGCAGGGCAGGCCAGATCCAATGTCGGCACGCTCTCGCCGCAGTGGTGACAGGCGCTCATAGTCCATTGCCTTTGGATAAGTCATACATGCAGATGCCGAACGCACCCAGGGCAGCAACAACACCGATCAGCAAGCCATAGCTGATGCCGCGCGTGAAGATCGGGTATTTGGGCTGAAGCACAGCCCACACAATCGGCATGACGAGGAAGCCCAGGCAGTACAGGAGACACGTAACGACCGTCATTCCGATCCCCAGCGTCAGATCACCCCAGGCCGCTCCGGTCAGCAGACGGGGCGGGCGCAGGGGCGGCGGCTCCCAACCCGTCGGCGGCGGAGGCCAGGCAGGTGTGACTGGTCGCAGATAGCCGCAGTGCAGGCAAGTCGTTGCACCTTCCGGCCAGACTGTGCCGCAGTTAGGACAGTGAGATGGTGCCTCCTCGGCCATTCGTTACCTCAAGACAGGGCGGGAAGAGCCGCGTCATCGGCTCGGCTTTGGCGCAGCAGGCGCGTCATCCGCACGGCAAAGAAACAAAACCCGGCGACGCACGCCCACTGCGCCAGAGTCAGGCCCCAGACGGTAGGCCGCGTCTCGCGGAAGAACTCAATCTTGAACCTTGCCCCGCAGTACAGCAGGCCCTGCAAGTAAAACAGGCCGTTCTCGGGCGGATGGGTTTTGTCAAAGCGCCACAGGGCGACTAAAATCAAGGCATTGGACAGGGACAAATAAATCTGGGTCGGATGCCGAAACTGCCCGTGCTGAAAAACGGCCCAGGGAACGAACAGGATTTGCCGTAGCAGCATCCGCCGTAAAAGCAGCCCCATCGTCCGACCGCTTCCCCGGCGCTGACCGCGACCGCGAACAAATCACCCGTCGGCCGCCGAATACCCAGATAGCGCTTGTAGAAAATCACCGTCAGGTATCCGCCCGCGATCCCGCCCAGCACGGTCTTGCCCGCAACGCCCCCAAACACCCACTGCGCCAGGTTCGCTCCAACGAGTCCGCCAATCAGTCCCGCGCCCATGATTGCCAAGATGCCCGAAGTCGCCATCTTCCGCCGCCGCGCCATCCACACGAATGCCGCCAGCCCCGTCAAGTACCCCAGAACATAACAGCCTGCGGACAGTGTCATGGCTTTTGGCTCCCCCCGTCTGCATTATACACCAGTTTGGCGGCGAACACAAAAAGCCCGTCTGCATCAATGAGGCAGGCGGGCCGGACGAAGAATAATCGTCGGGAAATCAGGCGGTGCGGATGCGTCGGGCGCGGAGCGCCATCCCGGCCAGAAGTGAGCCGCCCAAAGCCAGCGCGACGGGCGCGGCCGGCTCAGGAGTTGGCTGCACCGGCAGCGGAGTGCCTCCCTGGGGCAGCAGCAATCCCGGCGCGTTTGTCAGGCCGAGCGGCGTCGGCTGGGGAGCGTACAGCGGCATCGGCAGCGCGGTTGGCAGGACCGTCGGCGTCAGGGGCGGAAATGTCAGCACCAAACTCGGGGGATTGGAAACAGGCCCGCTGCTCACAGGCGGGGCGGCGGGTGAAACGGTCAGAACGACCGGGGCCGAGGCCGGGGCCGGAGAAGGCACGGGCAAACGGAACGTTGCGGGCGTCGGCAGCGCAAATGTCGGAAGCGTCGGCACGGAAGCCGCGGAGATCGCATGCGTGAGGACGACCTGCGGCTGAAGCGCGGTTGACTGAACAGAAGGCGACTGAACAGAAGGCGATTGAACAGAAGGCGATTGAACCGATGATGCGGTAGACGCCCCATCGTGACCATGACCACCGCCTGCCAGAAGCAAAGCCCCGCCCGCCAGCGTACCGAGGACAACCAGGCTGCTGGAATTGTTTTTGTCGTGATGCTGGCTTGGAGAAGCCTGCGTCGTGCTGTCTGTCGTATGGGCAGGCGCTGAGGTTTGACACAGGGCCGGCGCAAGCGCTGTGACGGTGAAGCTAATGACGGCTGCCGCCGAAAGACTGAAAGCGAGCGTGCGAACTTTCATAGGGATTGTTTCCTGATTTGCCCGGCCCATACGAGAATGGGATTGCCCCTACTATACCCATTGATTTCAGGCTCAAACGTGTATTTTTGCGAGGTTTGCCTCCTATTACGTTGACAAAGCTGTCTACAACTCAGTATACTGATTATGACGCAAAAAGATTGGAACATACCATGCCTGTCACCGCGAAACCAACCACCACCGTGCGTATCAGCGAAGCCAGCCACCGCCGCCTTCGGGAACTCGCGGACCAATCCGGCCAGCCGATGCAGATCGTGCTGGACAAGGCCATTGAACGGTATCGGCGAGAACAGTTCTGGCGGGAATTGGATGCCGCCTATGCGGCCATTCAGAGTGACCCGGAAGCCCTGTCAGCCGAAAAAGCGGAACAGGCTCTTTGGGATAAGACCCTTATGGACGGGCTTGATCCCAACGAGAAATGGACAGATGATGACTTCGTGACCGTTAAGGATGATAATTGTGGCTAACATCTACTATGGCGATGTCTGGTTTGGAGACCTGGACCCGACCGTCGGGCATGAACAAGCCGGGCGGCAGCCCCTGCTGGTGGTTTCGCCGGATGCCTTCAATCAGAGTCCGCTACAGCTTGTTATGGTCATGCCCATTACGACGAACCTGCGCCCGCTTCCCTCGCGCGTTCCTCTGCTGCCGCCGGAAGGCGGCCTGACCCGGCCCAGCATAATTCTTTGCGAAGCCCTGCGCTCTGTGAGCCAGAACCGTTTGGAGCGCCGCCTGGGAACTGTCGGCCCCGCCACCCTGCAAGCCGTGCAGGACAGGCTCCGCATTCTGCTGAATCTGTAAACTTCTTCTTGACAAACTGCCCGGACTCGTGCTATAGTAACAGCGACAACTTCATAGCGTAGCACGACGTTCTTATCAAGAGTGGTGGAGGGACCGGCCCGACGAAGCCACAACAACCACCCCGTCTCTGCCAGTGGCAGAAGCGCGGGGCAGGTGCTAAATCCGGCGCGCACTTTCTGTTCCCCCAGCATTGGGGGCTAGGGGGTGGCCGCGCAAGATAAGAAGCCCTAGCGACACCCAAAACCCCGCTTGCGCTTTTTCTTCTGACGACTTCTTGATAACCCCGCCGCTGCTCCCTCACCTTCGCGAAAAGAAAAGGAAGCAAAACACCATGCCCGATGTGAAACTCTTTACCTCCGAGTCCGTCTCCGAGGGACATCCCGACAAACTCGCCGACCAGATCAGCGACGCCATTCTGGATGAACTGCTGCGGCAGGACATCAAAAGCCGCGTCGCCGTCGAAACCCTGCTGACGCGCGGCCTGGCCGTGATCGCCGGCGAAGTCACCACCAAGGGCTATGTCGAGATCCCCGATGTCGTCCGCAAAGCCATCAACGACGCCGGCTATACCAAAGTGGAATACGGCTTTGACGGCGACACGACCGGCGTCCTGGTCGCGCTCCAGAAGCAGTCGCCGGACATCGCGGTCGGCGTGGACGCCGGGGCGAAGGGCGATAAGCCGCAGGGCGCGGGCGACCAGGGCATGATGTTCGGCTTCGCCGTGCAACGAGACGCCCAGCCTGATGCCGCTGCCCATCACCATCGCGCATCAGCTTATGGCCCGCTACGCGCAGGTTCGCAGAAGCGGTGCTCTGGGCCTGCGCCCGGATGCCAAATCGCAGGTGACCATCGCCTACGATGCCGAGACCGACAAGCCCCTGTCCATTGACACCATTGTCTCTGGCGCCCAGCACGATCCCGATCTCAAGCAGCGCGACGTGCAGGCTCTGGTGCAGGAGCATGTCATCAAACCCGTGCTTGCCCTGTATGAGCAGTATGTCACCCACGAGATCAAATACCATGTCAACCCGACCGGCATCTTCGTGATCGGCGGCCCGCAGGCCGACACCGGCGTCACGGGCCGCAAGATCATCGTGGACACCTACGGCGGCTACGCCCGGCATGGCGGCGGCGCGTTCTCCGGCAAAGACCCGTCCAAAGTGGACCGCTAGCGCCGCCTATGCCGCCCGCTTCATCGCCAAAAACATCGTCGCGGCGGGCCTGGCCGACAAAGTCGAGATTCAGCTTGCCTACGCCATCGGCGTCGCTGAGCCTGTGTCCGTCCTCGTGGAAACTTTCGGCACCAATAAAATCGCCGAAGACCGAGATCACCAAGCGCGTTCGCGCCAACTTTGACCTGACCCCGCGCGGCATCATCCAGCTTCTGGACCTGAACCGCCCCGTCTACGCCCAGACCGCCAAAAACGGCCACTTCGGCCATCCCGACTTTGGCTGGGAAAAGACTGATCAGGCCGCCAAACTAGCGGCGTAGACCATGAGAAGCGAAAGCCGCCGGACAAACGTCCGGTGGCTTTTTCTCTTTTCTGCGCTCTGTGGTACAATAACGCCAGGAGAACGCCCATGGCAACCATAGAACGCGAAGCAGACCAGGAAATCGGTATTCGGGTGAGCCGTGAACAGGGAGAAAAACTGGAACGGGCCGCCTCAGCCCGAGGCCAGAGCCTGAATGATTTTGCGGCGTCCGCGCTGCTGCGCGCGGCGGAGGAGGTGTTAGTCTCTCCCTCTGTCACTGTGATGTCGGAGCGGGATTTTGCCCGTTTCCTGGCGCTGTGCGACTCGGATGCTCCGCCTGCTCCGGCCCTGGTCCGAGCGGCGGAAGAATATAAGCGCCGACTGGCAGACGGGTCCTTGCAAGTTGAAGATTGAGCCGCTCCTGGCTCACCATGACCGCACTGGGTTTGACTGCGGCGTAGACAGCTTAAACATATATCTTCAGCGCTACGCGCGTCAGAATGCCTCCAGGGATTTAGGGATTACCTACGTCGCGGTAGACTCTTCCGGGGAAAGCCATATCCAGGGCTATTACACTCTGGCGAATAGTTCTGTGGCTCGCGATGCATTCCCAGAGGCAGGACTGCCGCAGTATCCTGTTCCGACAGTATTGCTCGCTCGGCTGGCGGTAGATGTGAGCCAGCAGGGAAAAGGGATCGGCGGCCTGCTGCTGGCAAACGCTTTGCGCCTTGCTCTGCAAACTTCCGGGCTATTGGGAGTCTTCGCCGTGGAGGTCGTCGCGCTGGATGAATCTGCCCGCGCCTTCTATCTCCGATACGGTTTCATGCCTCTCCTGGATGACCCTCTGCATCTGTATTTGCCGATGAAAGCGATCCGCAAGATGGGACTGCTGCCATCATAACCGCCCCATCTACGCCCAGGCTGCCAAACTGGCTCAGTAGGTCAAGAGACGCGAAAGCCGCCGGACATCTGTCCGGTGGCTTGTTCTCTTTTCTGCGCGCTGTGGTACAATAAAGCCAGGAGAACGCCCATGGCAACGATAGAACGTGAGCTGACGCACGAAAACAGCCTGCAATTAAGCCTCCGTCTGAACCGGGAGCAGCAAAGCGCATTGCGCGAGGCTGCATCGGCGGCGGGGCAGAGCCTGGAAGACTTCGCCACCACGACCCTGCTGAACGCGGCAGACGCGGCGCTGATAGCCCAGACTGGACATCCGCTGGACAAGATCATTGGCATCTTTGAGCATGAGCCGCTGATGGACGCTCTGATGGAGCGGATACGGGAAGACCGGCACGTTGAGATAAAAGCAAGCACAGCGGATTAAAACCTGGCCTTAAAGACCAGTAGAGATACGAAAAAGAGGCAGCCATTCATGGCTGCCTCTTTTGATTCAATTTGTCCAAAACTTGTGTATAATGAAACTATGGAAACGTGTCAGACGTCTGGCTGACACGTTCAACAGTAGAAATTGGCAGTGTATCGTTCCGCATGAGGTGAGAACATTATGATTGAAATTCGCAATCAGATTTTGCAAGGCGACTGCCTGGATGTGCTGTCACAATTGCCTGATAACTCGGTAGACCTGATTGTGACTTCGCCCCCTTATGCAGACCAACGGAAGCATACCTACGGTGGTATTTCTGCTGATGCTTATGTGGATTGGTTCCTGCCCATTACGGGACAATTAAAGCGTGTCCTGAAACCCACTGGCTCTTTCGTGCTGAACATCAAAGAGCGCGTGGTTGATGGTGAACGGCATACCTACGTCCTGGAACTGATTATCGCCATGCGAAAGCAAGGCTGGCGGTGGACAGAGGAGTACGTTTGGCACAAACGAAACTGTTACCCCGGCAAGTGGCCGAATCGCTTCCGTGACGCCTGGGAGCGATGCCTGCATTTCACGCTGGAAAAGCAGTTTGCCATGTATCAGGACGAAGTCAGAGTGCCGATGGGCGATTGGAAAAATTCGCGGCTGAAAAATCTGAGCCAAACGGATTTGACACGCGATAATTCCCGCGTCCAGAGCGGATTTGGCAAGAAGATCGCTAACTGGTTAGGGCGCGATTTGGCCTATCCCACAAACGTCGTTCATCTGGCGACGGAGTGCGGCAATCAGAAACACAGCGCCGCGTTTCCTGTGGAGTTGCCCTCCTGGTTTATCCGTCTTTTCACTCAGCCCGGAGATGTGGTTTTGGACCCTTTTTTGGGTTCGGGAACAACCTCCATCGCTTGCGCGAGTTTAGACCGGGTTTGCGTCGGTATAGAAAAGCAGTCGGAATACATTGAGATTGCGAAAAACCGTCTGCAAGCGACAAGCCCGCTCAATTTATTCACAGTGCAGGAAAACCAATACCTTTATGAAATCGTGCCAATACGGAGTGAAAAGTGACAGATAAAGAACTAGAAGATTACGTTGCAGAGACGCTGCAAGCAATCTATGAAAAGCGCATGAAGAAGGTACGAAAGTTGACTTTGGCGCAAGTTCTAAAGAAAAACCCATACCTATTTCGGTCAAAGGGTGCAAATGATGTGACAAAGTTCGTTGAAGACACTCTACAGGCTTACCTCTCTTCTTCAGAGGAAGCCGTTTTCGGTACTTTGTTTTTTGAGCCTCTTGCAAGAAAGTTAGCTGAAGAACAAGGTGGCATCAAGACTGGTTTCAAAAGGCACAGATCTTGAATTTGACTTTGCAACCAAGCATACCGTCATCGCAGTAAAGTCAGCAACGAATTCGCAAAATTCCAGTGCACAAGACAAACAGAACTTAGAGTTCATCAAGGTGAACCAAACAGTGCGGGCTAGAGGCAAAGCGTTTGATGCCATTATCGGCTATTGCTACGGGCGTGTTGCTCAAGAATTCCCGGAAGGAAAGATATATCGGCGCATAGCTGGACAAAAATTCTGGACGGAATTAACGGGTGACAAAGACTTTTATCTGAAAATACTTCATGCCATGAAAGACTACCCAGTCCTTCATCGTAAAGAATATGATGAGGAGCGGGCTAAACTCGTGAATCGTCTAACGCAAGGCGTCATGCTGAATTTCGTCAATTCTGAGGGAGAAGTGGATTGGGACAAGCTACTTCGCTTTAACAGCGGAATAGACAAGCCGAGTGGACTGGTAAAAATTAAGCCTGACAGCGGGACTGGAGTTCTGATAGTGGAAGAGGATGTCAGCACGGAAGATGAACTCTCGGATGATGCTTTAGAAGAGGAATAAGAAGTGATGCCGGGTGTATAATCCCTGCATGAATGAAACGCCGCCGGACTCTCGTTACCGCGCTAAAGATCACGCTGCCGCTTATACCACAGATTACACGTTCAATCAGTTAATCCCATATCTCGGCAACAAACGGAAACTGCTGGGACTGATTGGGGAAGGGGTAGAGAAAACCGGCGTTCAGGGCGGCGTGTTTGCGGACTTTTTTGCCGGCAGCGGGGTCGTGGCACGGTTTGCCAAACAGCGCGGGTTTTGCGTGCTGGCGAATGATTGGGAGCCGTATGCCCATGTCCTCAACCATGCCTATATTGCCTGCAATCGGCTGCCGGAGTTTGCGGAGTTAGGAGGCATAGAGAGGGTGTTTGACGCGCTCAATGCCGCTGCTCCGCTGGAAGGGTATGTGACTACCCATCTTTGCCCACGCTCCGATAAACACCCCGACCCGGACACGGAGCGGCTGTTTTTCACGCGCGCCAACGGCAGCAAGATAGATGCCCTGCGGGAAATGATGGCGCATTGGGAGAGGGAAAGGCGGCTGACGGGGGATGAGCGAGCGATTCTGCTGGCGGCGCTGCTGTATTCCGTGAGCTATGTCAGCAACACGAGCGGGCTGTTCAAAGGCTTTCACCGGGGCTGGGGTGGGGCGACGAAAACCGCCCTGTATCGGATATTAAGCGACATTCATCTGCGCCCGCCCGTGCTGTGCGACAACGGTCTGCCCAATGAAGCGCACCGACTGGACGCGCAAGTCTGGGCGGAGCGGCTGCGCGACACAGGGCGCGCGGTAGACATCGCGTATCTGGACCCGCCGTATAATCAGCACCCGTATGGCAGCAATTACCATGTGCTGAACACGGTCATTCTCTGGGACAAGCCTGCTGTCCCGCCGCGCGGCGAGGGACGCCACAAATCGGCGATCCGAACCGACTGGCGCACGGAACGGCGCTCCGCGTATAATCATGCCACGGCTCTGGCCGCGTACCAGACGTTGATCCACGCCGTTCCGGCCCGGTTCATCCTCACCAGCTACAGCACGGACGGCAACATGCCGCTGATGGGGCTTCTGGAAGCGGCGGCGGGACGCGGCCGGATTTCCTGCGTCACACGGCCCTATAAACGGTTCCGCGTCAGTTCCCAGCGGATGTCGGCACGGCCCGTCAATGTGGAATTCGTGCTGACGATTGATACCCATCGGCCCGCGTCACCGGGCGCGGCGCGGCAGCTTTTGGCGCAGATCGCAGCGCAGGAAGCGGAGTGCCGGAGGGAGGCCCCCCAGCCCCCAATAATGGGGGAGTAAGGAGTAAGAGGGGAAAGTCTGTTCTTTTCCGGTTCCCCCAGAATTGGGGGCCAGGGGGCTTTCACGGCGATGTGTCAAACTCCACCTCGGCGATGTTGTTCCAGCCGTCTTCGGGCGACAGGTAGCGCACATAGCGGATGGGGCGCACGGAAGCCAGATCGGTGATTTCCGTCCATTGCCCGTCTTTCGGCTCGTCTTCCAGCGTGTACAAATTGGTGGGTTTGGCGAAGTCCGGCGTGTCACTCCCCTGAAATTGGCCGTCCGTCATTCGGCGCGTCCAGCCTTTGCGAGGGTAAAAGCGAATACGGGTGACGGATTTGGGCGTTCCCAGATCCAAGCCGAGCCAGCAGCCGTCGCCGCCCGTGCTTTCCGCCGCGTCTACATAAGTGTCCACGCTGCCGTCAAAGGCTTTGCCGATGTCCGTGACGCCCTCTGAATACGCGCCGGGCGTGCCAATCACTTTGCCGACAAGTTTGGTGAAGCTGGAAGGAACCGGACGCGCGACTTTCGGGGCCGGGGGTAAAGGCGTGCGGGAGACGAAAGTTTCCGACGGCTGCGAAACAAGGCTGGCCGTCGCGGATTTCAAGCCGTCCGCCGTCGCCGTGACCGAAATCGCGCCGGGGGCGGTTCCGGCTTGCAGCAGCGCGAGACACCACACCGGCCTCCACATGCAGCGAATCTGTGGCGACAAGATGCGCCGGGCCGGACACCGTCAGCTTGAGTGACGGCAGGGCATTCAGGGGAACCACGGTGCCGTTTTTGTCCAAAATCTCGGCGCGGACAAAGATCGCATCCGCGCCGTCGGCGGCCAGCGGACGGCGCTGCGTGTCAAAGGTCAGCCGGAGCGAACTTGGGTCTCCCGGCGTGCGGACGGTCATTTCCGCGACTGGCTTGCCGGCCAAATAGCCGATGGCTTTCAATGTTCCCGGCACATATGGCACGCCGACAAAGGTAAACGGCGGATGATCCAGATGTTTGGCGTTGCCACCGTCAAACATATAGCCGCCGCTGTTGTCGTACTGAGTGCCATTCGTGTCCGCCAGATCTGCTTTTTTCGGGCTGTAAGGTGTGTCGGGGCCAGAGTCGGGCTTCTGCCGGGCAATGATTTTGCCGTTAGCAGACAGTTCCACGGCATCGCAGTTGGAAAAGACGACCACCCGCGAGGGTGAAGTTCGCTGCGTCCAGTCGCTGGCGACAAAGACCATCGGCCCGCTTTCCACATCCGTGCGAAGCAATGCCGGGTCGCGCTGGCTTTGGAAGAAATAGTAGACGTACTTGGGCAGCCGGAAGATGTCCATCATCCCCGAATGTTCCTGCTTGGGATAGTAGCCCCGGTTATAGTCGAACATCACCCAGGTCGCATCGCCGTAAAACTTGCTTTTGGGGTCGCTCCACTGCGCCCAATCGCCGTTGTGAGACCACTGAAAGTTCCAGACCTGCTGAAGCATCGCCAGTTCGCCCTGTCCGCGCGTCTGCCGGGACGTGCTTTCATTGCCCCCAAAGCCGAAGTCGCCGTATTCGCGAATAAAATGCTTGACATCCCAGCCCGGATGCCAGCCGCCGGGGTACGCGTCGCCGAACGTGTAACACTCGGGGCCGGGATATTCCTCATGCGCGATCTCCCAGGCTGTCCGGCACCAGTCTTTGGGCGGGCCTGTTTCGTTAAGGTTCGGCTCCCAGAAGATGATGGACGGGTGGTTACGGTCGCGCCGGATCAAATCCCGGATGTTCTGGTACGTGCCGCTGACAAACGAGGGATTTTCGTTGAAGATCTGCCAGCCGGGAACTGGGGCCTGCACCAGAATACCCAGTTCGTCGCAGGCATCCAGGAACGCCGGGTCCTGCGGATAGTGGCTCAGGCGAATATGGTTAAAGCCGCCGTCTTTGATCCGCTGTGCGTCCCGCTTTCCCGCGTTGGGCGACAGGGCGTACTCTAAATAGGGATATTCTTGGTGCCGATTGGACCCCATCATGTGAAACTCCTGCCCGTTGATCCGCACCCGGTTGTCCAGCACAAACGAGCGGATGCCGATGCGGGTGTGGATTTCGTCGGTCGGTGTCCCCTCGCGGCTGACGGTCGTTCGCAGCGTGTAGAGGTTGGGATGATCCGGGTGCCACAGCTTCGGGCTGTCTACCAGCAGCGTCTGCACAAACTCATGGTGGTCATGGGCGGACAGCAGCGTCGGCTCGCTGATCGCTTCGGCGACTGCCTGCCCTGCGCCGTCCAGCAGCGTGGAGCGCACCCGGCATTGATGCGCCAGGGTTTCGCCGTCGTTGGCGACATCCGTCTTGACATGCACGGTCGCGCTCTGGTCCGACACGTCTGAATAGGTCACGAAAACGCCCCCGCCCGCCACGATGTTCGCGGCGATGGGATCGCTGACATGCACGGGATCGGTGACGATGAGTTTGACGCCCCGGTACAGACCGCCGGGGTAATTAAAGTCTAAATCATTCGTCGGCTTGCCCGGCGGCACCAGTTTCGTATCGCGGTTGTCCAGGCGAACGGCGATGACCAGGGGCTTGCCCGTCGCCGCGTCTTCGGTCAAATCCACCGTGAACGGCAGATACCCGCCCAAATGCGTCACTTTCGGATTTCCATTGACCCAGACCTGAGCGATCTGCATGGCTGCGCCAAACTGAACGGAAACGCGCTTCCCCGCCCACGCCGGATCGGGAGCAATGGTCTTGCGATACCAGCAAATGCCCTGCCAGGGATGCGTTTCGTCGTACTTTTCAATCCGAGGTGTATGGGGCAGAGTGACTGTTTCCCAGCCCGCCTCGCTCGCATCCGGCTGGCTCAAACCCGGCGGCTCCGCCCCGTCCACCCGATAAAACTTCCAATCCGTGTTGATCCACTGTTCATAATAAGCCGCAGGCGCGGCCAAAGTCGGCCCGGCGGCAGCGATGAACGACAGCAGTGATAGGCCAAAAAGCGGCAGAAACGCCGTGAAAATCCACTTTGAGAGCATGACGGACTCTTCCGCCACACCCCTCTCTTTTCCTGCCTCGGTTTGACTTCACGCCCGGCTATGTGCCATACTATTATTGATGATCCGTGAACGACAACTTGCTCCGGCAAAGACGGCAGCCGCGCCAACGCCCGAAGCGCAAATCCAGCAGAAATTGGATGCCCTGTTTCCGCCGGGCGAAAGCCGCCGCTGGCTGGACACCTGCCAGGATCAGCTAGGCAGCAGCCCGCGCGAGATGATTGACCAGGGCCAGGCAGAGCGAGTGCTGCGAATTCTGATCCGGCTGGAGCAGGGCATTCCGACCTGATGCGCCGCTCCCTGCCCCAGAAGATGCAGGAGGCTTTGCGACGGGCCGCGCCCTTCTCCGGCATTTGCTTCCGCAATGTCGCCCAACGCTTCGCCACGCGGCAAACCATCCTTTCCACCGACGGAAGCCTCTTATCCGGCGGGTGTTACAACTTTCGCGGAACTTATCCAGCTGATGTTACGCGCCGCTCTCCGACAATGGGCTAAAGCCCTTCGCTGTGTGGCGCAGACGCCTACTGACCGCCTGCGCGGGCATAAGAAAGAACTTTCTTGTCTCCGCGCAGGCGGTGACTGGGCCGCAGGCCACAGAGCGAAGGGCTTTAGCCCATTGTGCACAAACCCTTGCGTAACGTCAGTTATCCAGTTCTTTACCTCTCGTGCACCGTGACCTCGGCATCACATTGATTAGCCTGACTGGCACCGATTGGGTGACAAGTCAGGATGTGGGTGGGCTGGAAGCCTACACACAGAAGATTGGCCGACTCGCGCGAGAAGCGGGCTTTGAGGCGATCCTGGCTCCTTCCGCCGCGCTGCCGCGCACCGGTAAGAACTTGAACATCTTCTCGGACCGACTTTCTCCCGCTTCAATTCTTCAAGTTGTCAATTGGGATCGTTTGCCCGTAGTTTGACTTCACGCCTGGCTTTGTGCTATATCAGGCTATGAAAATCGGCGTGGTGGGGATGGGCGGGACGGGCAGTGCGGCGGCGCGGTTTCTGGCGCTGGCGGGGCATGAAGTTGTCGCGTTTGAGCAGTTCCAAATCGGACATGACCGGGGCAGTTCGCACGGTCAGTCGCGCATTATCCGCTATACTTATGCCGATGCAGTCTATACACGGATGATGGGCGAAGCGTACCCGCTCTGGCAAGAGTTGCAAGACGCCGCGGGCGAGGAACTGCTGGTCCGCTGCGGCGGCGTTTTCTTTGGCGTCCGCGACAATCCAACGCTGGCGCAGGCGCGGGCCGCGCTGGACCAGAACTGGATTGGTTACGAATGGCTGGACGCTGCTGAAGCGCGCCGACGCTTTCCGGCCCTGCATCTGGCTGACACGGAAGCCGCGCTGTTTCAGCCGGACATGGGCTTTCTGCGGGCGACCGCCTGCGTTCTTGCCAACACCCGCCTCGCCCAAGAGCTGGGCGTGACCGTGCGCGAACAGACGCCGGTGCGGGGCATTGTCCAGGTCGGAAACGAAGTGATCGTGACCACAGAGGCGGGCGAAGAATGCGTATTAGATCGCGTCCTTGTCACCGCGGGGCCGTGGATGGGACAACTCTTCGCGTCCCTCCATCTTCCCCTGCGCGTCACCCGCCAGCAGATCGTCTACCTAACGCCTGAACCCGGCCAGGAACCCGCGTTTCAATCGGATCGCCTGCCGGTCTGGATTGACGCCGACACCAACGCATACGGCTTTCCCTTCGATGGACAGATTGACGGCGTTAAGCTGGCCTCGCACCATCAGGGCGAAACAGTGGACCCGGACCGCGCCGACCGCCACCCCGACGATGCTTATCTCCGCCAAATGGCCGACTATGCCGCCGCCCGCTTCCATGGCCTGACCCGCCGTGTTGTCCACGCCGAAACCTGCCTGTACACAAACACGCCCGATGAAGATTTCCTCATAGATACCGTTCCGCAGATGCCGCACGTCTGGCTCGTCAGCGGCTGCTCCGGGCATGGCTTCAAGTTCACCATCCTGCTGGGCCAGATCGCCGCACAGGCCGCGACGCAGGGCATCATGCCGCCCTACCTCTCCCGCTTCGCTCTCAGCCGCTTCGCCGTTTGACCGGCGACCAGTTTGACTTGTGCCGACGCCGTGTGCTATACTTTTGCGGCATTTCGCGCCCAGGTGGTGGAATGGCAGACACAGGGGACTTAGTATATTGGGTCGCAGTCGGGGAAACCCGATTGTTGCAGCTCCCTAATTCGGGGAACTCTCACCCATAGCGAACCGCTATGGCATGACAATCCCGAGCTAGGCAGAAAATAGTTGAAAATTATCTGCCGAGTGTAGAGACTGTACAGGAGCCGCCTAAACTGTGAGATTTTTCTCGTGGCATGGCGAAGAGACAGTCCAGACCACGAACAGTAGGGGCGAACCTTATGTTCTCCCTCTGGCCGTGAAAGCGGTAGTGGTAAGTAAAATCCCCCGAGGGCGACCTCATGCGGGTTCGAGTCCCGCCCTGGGCATTTGGAACCTAACCCCGCCGCCGCACTGGCTACCCGGAGGGCAAGCGGCGACCCTTCCCTATAAGGGAAGGGTGAAGAGAGAATTGACCTCTCTTTTCTTTCTGCTCCCCTCCCTTAACAGGGGAGGGGCCGGGGGAGAGGTTCTTGTTTGCGGCACAAATCCTGTGTCGCCGGTGTTATCACGGTGTAACAAAAAACTATCGCGCAGCGATGGCAGAAGGATAAAAGTGAATGGCGCAGTATGACGTAGACCTGGTAGTGATCGGCGGCGGGCCGGGCGGGTATCCGGCGGCGATCCATGCGGCCAAGATGGGCGCGAAGGTCGTCTGCATCGACTTCGACAACGCCGGCGGGACGTGTCTCAACTGGGGCTGCATCCCGACCAAGACCATGATCGGCTCGGTCGCTGCTCTGGAACAGGCCCGGCACGCCGCCGACTTCGGGCTGACCATCAGCGGCGAAGTCGGCTTCGACTTCGGCGCGGTCATGGCCCGCAAGGACAAAGTCGTCAAGACACTGGTCGGCGGCGTGGAGTTTCTGTTCAAGAAGTACAAAGTGCGCTTTATCAAGGGCAAAGGCAAATTGCTGGACCCGCATACGGTAGAAGCGACGACCGAAGACGGCAAGACCGAGAAAGTGACGGCGGCGAATATCATTATCGCGACCGGCAGCGTTCCCTCCCACGTCCCCATCCCCGGGTTGGACGGCGGCGGGGCCGACTCGGATGTCTTTGTGGACAACCGCGAAGTGCGGAAGCGCAAGGCGGCGGGAACGCTGGGCACAGACGGCCCTGTGGACCAGCAACGAAGCCGTGTCCGCGCTGGAAGTCCCCAAGCGGCTGGCGATCATCGGCGGCGGCGTCATCGGCTGCGAGTTTGCCTACGCCTATCGCGGGCTGGGCGCGGATGTCACTGTCGTGGAGTTCCGGCCCGAACATCCTGCACGGGCCGAAAGACGCGCCGGCGTTTGACACGGAGATTTCCGGCGAATTGCAGAAGCTGCTCGTCAAGTCGGGCATCAAGTTCCTGCTGTCGTCCAAAGTGGTCGCCGTGGACGTGCCGGGCACGAAGCTGAAATATGTCGAGCGAAAAGGGCGACGGCGAGTTGGAGTTTGACAAGCTCTTGGTCGGCCGTGGGCCGCAAGGCGTTCATGGACGGGGTCGGGCCTGGAAGCGGCGGGCGTCCAGTTTGACGGCCGGGCGATCGCCACCGACGATTACATGCGGACCAATGTCCCGCACATCTTCGCCATCGGCGATGTCGCCGCCCATGACAGCCGTTTCACGGCACCTATGGCGGCGGCCTGGCCCATGTCGCCACCGCGCGAGGGCGAAGTCGCCGCCGAGAACGCGCTGGGCCATACGCGCAAGATGGACTGGACGCGCGATCCCGAACTGCGTCTACACCGAACCCGAAATCGCCTGCACGGGCCTGACCGAGCAGCAGGCGCGGGACGAGGGCTACGATGTCAAAGTCGGCAAGTTCACGTTCAAATCGCTGGGCAAGGCGCATGGCGATCAACGAGAACGTCGGCCTGGTCAAGATCGTCACCGACGCCAAATACGGCGAAATTCTAGGCGTCCACATCGTCGGCCCCCACGCCACCGACTTGATCCACGAAGCCTGCGTCTCCATCAAGCTGGAAGTCACCATCGACGAACTGATGCACACCATCCACGCCCACCCGACCCTGGCCGAAGCCGTCATGGAAGCCGCCCAGGATGTCAAGGGCGAAAGCGTGCACAAGTAGATTAGCTAGACCTGGAAGCGATGGAAGTCCCAATGTCGGGGCGGGGTCTGCCCCCGCCCTTTCTATTGACCCGGCATTCAGGAGAGACCAATGCGGATTACTGATCTCCAAATCAAAGATTACCGAAGCCTGAAGGATGTGCATTGGAAGCCCGGCACTCTGAATGTCCTCATCGGCCCGAACGCCAGCGGTAAATCTAATCTGCTCAAATTCCTGCGCCTCATCAACGCCTCTGCACGCGGAGACCTGAACAATCAGGTGCTGCGCGAGGGCGGCATGGGAACGATACTTTGGGATGGTCGTGGTGCGGGCATCTCTTTCGTGTTGGTTGTGGATGATTTGGTTGAAGAGGAGACTCAAGTTCCGTACATTGATTATTCTCAATACGCCGTTTCTCTGCGGCGACTCGGAACAGGCGCGAGTTTTGTGGTGGATGGGGAAGCGCTACGTGGCTTGCGATACGAAGGCGTAGAACTTGTGCCGGAGCCGGGGCTACCTTATCTCTGGCGAACCCAAACCGAGGCAAGTTACCAACATTCCGGCAGAAGCGTTGAACTGCAACCGCACGAATTGACTGCCTCCGAGACACTGCTTGGGCAGATGAGCGGCCCTACCTCGCAGTCGCCGGAGATCAAGAACTTTCGGCAGTTTCTGGGCGGATGGGCGATTTACGATGACCTGCACACGGAAAGTGACACGGCTATCCGCCGCGCCGTCACAGCCCGTTTTGATGAACGTTTGGAAGCAGACGGTCAGAACCTGGCGTCCGTCCTGCACACGCACTACGCAAATGACACCGAGTTCAAAGATCGTGTAGATGAGGCAATGCGGGCTGCCTTCGGGCGGACTACCGGGGGCTGGTCTTTCCGCCCGCCGCCGACCAGCAGATACAACTGGCGGTTCAGTGGAGCAGCCCAAAGCGGCCGCAGTCGGCGGCGAGTTTGTCCGATGGCACTCTGCGGTTTCTGTGCCTGCTGGCCGTACTGGCCCAGCCGAACCCACCCGGTTTGATCGCCTTTGATGAGCCGGAAACGGGGCTGCATCCTCGCATGATGCGGATCGTGGCCGAATTGGCGGAGAATGCCGCGCTCCAGACCCAGGTTGTTTTTACAACCCACTCCGCGGCATTTCTGGATGGGTTTAGCCGGGAGACGCCGCCGACGACGACCATTCTGGAAATGGAAGACGGCCAAACTCGGCTGAAAGCGGTTCGCCCCGATGAACTGGCGGACTGGCTTCAAGATTACTCGCTAGGGACGCTTTACCGAAGTCGCACATTGGAGAACTTTTCGGAAGCCGGGGCGTCCGGGGTATGAAGTTCATTTTGTTTTTGGAAGGCGAGACCGAGGAGAAAGGCGTGCAGGATTTTCTCAACCGATGGCTTAAACAATACTTTACCGTGGGCGTGGGAGTCCAGCCTGATACCTTCAGCGGGTGGCCTGACCTGCACGATAGCGCTCCGAAAAAGGCCGCTCGGTATCTGACGGGTGCCCGCTCTTTAGACGTTATCGCCGTCGTCTCGCTTCTGGACCTGTACGGCCCCACGTTTTACCCACCCGATAAATCGTCTGTCGCGGAGCGGTATGCCTGGGGAAGGGAGTATATGGAAGAGCGTGTTCGGCAGCATTTCCGTCGGCAGGGGCTTCCAGACAGTTTGGCTCAAAAATACCGACATTTCTTCGCTGTTCACGAGACAGAAGCCTGGTTTCTGGCTCAACCTGACTTGTTCCCTGCGGAAATCCGTCTTGTTTTGGAAAAACTACCGAAGGCGCCCGAAGCGGTCAACTTCACAACATCTCCGGCCAAACTGCTCGAACAGCAGTATATTCAGAAACTTAAACGGCGCTACAGCAAGACGACAAACGCCAAGAATTTTTTCCCGCAGCTAGACGCTGAGACGGTTGCTCATCGCTGTCCTTATCTTCTGGCAATGCTGCATGATCTGAGAAACATAGCTCTCAACGCTGGAGTGCCGCCAAAAGGAAATTGGCATCAGGAACTTTAATAGTCTATTTTAGGCCGGGAGTGTATACAAGTAACCGACCGAGGGGAGTTTGGAAATGAGTGGCTGGCAGAAGCGCGATGAGCGAGATGATGAGCAAGAGGGGCGTGGCTCGACCATGCCACTGCCGAAATTAGTTCAATCCGATGGGCCTGCGTTTTCTGCCGCCGCTCCCGCGTTCTCTGTCCCGCCTCAGTTTTGCCCGGAGTGCGGCTCTCTGCTTAACGCGACGGCGGCGTATGTGCCCAAGTTCTGCACACAATGCGGCCACCGCCTGTCGGTGGCAGCGTCGTCGGGCTTAGATGCTTTGCTTCAGGCCACAGCGGCGGCGAAGGCGAACGGCAATGGGAATGATTCTGCCGGATCGGCGGCTAATGTGACCGTCATGGGCGCTTCGCGGACATTGATGGGCGTCTCACGCGCCGATCTCCACACACAGACCTTGATGGGAGTCTCCCGATCCGAGTTGTATGACCCGCAACTGTCTCGCGCCCGAGGCCAATCCACCCGCGCGCGGATTCACGAGGCCCGACGCGCCGGCGGCAAGGCCCCGCTCACCCGCAGCGTTCCCACTACGGCTCTTACGTCTGTTTCTGCGCCGCCGCGCGCTGTCCCTGTGCCGCCCCCGACCCCCGTCCCCGCGCCGCCTCCCACACCCACGGCGGCGGTGGCTCAATCAACCTCTTGGGGAAATTCTTTCTTCGTTTTTTCGGTACTTTTCCTGCTCGCTGTTCTCGCCGCCGCCGGAGCCTTCTGGCTGGCCCGCCGGGGCATTCTCCATTTGCCGCTCTAGCTAAGAAGCCGTCTAGGGCATCGAATCGTCCAAAATAAAGGTTAGTTTTCTGGGGTTAAAGCAGTAGAGTTGTTGCGTAGCAACAACTCTACTGCGACGTAAAGACAAGGCGAACAGATCACCATCATGCAAATCGGCGCACAACTTTGGCTGTTCCATTCTGTTGGGGACGAAGCGCTCATGGGGGGTGTCCTGGCGCAATTGAAAGAAGCCGGGTATGCCTGTGTGGAGACGATGTTTGGCCGGCCGCCGCAGCGACGCGCGGCTTTGGACCGGCTCCATCTGCGCTGCTATGCGGTACATGTCGCGCTGTCCGCCATGCCGCCGGAAGCGGAACTGATTGATTTTACGCAGGGGATGGGCGCAGAAACTGTCTGCGTTTCCGGGCTGCTCCGCTGGGAGGAGCGCGCGGCGGACGATTACCGGCGCGCTGGCGAGGCGCTGAATGTCTGGGGGCAGCGGCTGCAAAACAATGGGCTGGCCCTGCATTACCACAATCACGATTTTGAGTTCGCGGTGGTTGAGGGCGGCGCGACGGGCATGGACCTATTGCTTTCTCGGCTTGATCCTGGCCTGGTCTCGCTTTGTTTTGATGCGGGCTGGGCGTTCCGGGCGGGGCATGACCTGGTCCGATTTGCCGCCCAGCACGCTTCGCGGATCAGGACAGCGCATTTGCGGGATTTCCGAGGGGCGAACTCGGTTCCGCTCGGGGCCGGCGATATCGATCTTCCCGGCATCGTTTCGGCTCTGGCCGCGCTGCCCCATCTGCAAGCCATGCTGGTGGAACAAGACCCGGCCACCGAGACGCCCGTTGAAGACATGGCGGTCAGCCGGCGTTTTCTCTCTGCACAGTGCGGCTTATGACCCGGCCCGGCGGCTCCCGCGTTCTGGAAATATTGGTCTGTACTGCCCCGTGTTTATTGTCACGGCTGCGATGGGCATTGTAAAGCAGACCAGTTCACATAACGTAAAGGAACACTGAAAATGCCTACTGAATGCACACATCTGGGCGCGATCCAGGATGTCACGCCGCGAACACCTGACGGCTGCGAGGAATGTTTAGCCACGGGCGATACCTGGGTGCATCTCAGACT
Organism: uncultured Armatimonadota bacterium; assembly: GCA_963771575.1. GTDB lineage: Bacteria > Armatimonadota > Armatimonadia > Armatimonadales > Capsulimonadaceae > JANXMY01. The sequence goes on along the minus strand of CAVYTV010000002.1, from coordinate 34,218 downwards.
TTGCCTGGAGTGCGGGCATGTCGGCTGCTGCGACTCGTCCAAAAACAAACACGCGACCAAACATTTTCACCAGACAAAGCACCCGATTATGCAGTCCTTTCAGCCGGGCGAAGACTGGCGCTGGTGCTATGTAGACGAGATGGAAGTTTAGGGAGGCCGCATGAAAGCGATTCGCGTGCATGAGTTCGGCGGGCCGGAGACGCTCCGCCTGGAGGAAATTCCTGACCCGCAGCCCGGTCCGGGACAGGTCGTGGTCAAAGTGGAGGCGGCGGGGGTGAACCCCGTGGACACATTGATCCGATCCGGCGGCTACGGCAAGCGGCCCCTGCCTTACACGCCCGGCTCCGACGCGGCGGGGACTGTGGCGGCCGTCGGCGACGATGTGATGGGCATGACGGCAGGAGATCGTGTTTACACGGCAATGACCATCACAGGCGCCTATGCAGAGAAGGCCGTGTGCAGCGCCGCACAGATGCGCCCGCTGCCGGAAAGTCTTTCTTTTGCCCAGGGCGCGGGGATTTTCGTACCATACTACACGGCACATTATGGCCTGTTCGCGCGGGCGAACGGGCAGCCGGGTGAGACGCTGCTGGTGCATGGGGCCAGCGGCGGGGTCGGCCTGGCGGCGGTGCAGATGGCGCGGGCGGCGGGATTTGTCGTCATCGGCACGGCGGGAACGGAGGCGGGAATGCATCTCGTGGCCGAACAGGGCGCGCACCATGTCCTGAACCATCACCAGGAAGGCTATCTGGACGAGGTGAAGGCGCTGACGGGCGGCAAAGGCGTCCACATCATTCTGGAAATGCTGGCGAATGTCAATTTAGGTAAAGACCTGGGTATTTTAGCGCCTGGCGGGCGGGTTGTCGTGATTGGCAGCCGGGGCCAAGTGGAGATTGACCCGCGCGTGACGATGGGGCGCAACTTGAGCATTCTGGGCATGAGCCTTTCCAACGCGACCGAGGTGGAAATGAGCCGCCTGCACGCCGCGCTCGGCGCGGGTCTGGCGAATGGAACTTTGCGCCCCGTCATCGCGCAGGAAATCCCGCTGGCCGAAGCGCCCCGCGCCCATGAGGCGATCATGGCTCCCGGCGCGCAGGGGAAGATCGTCTTGCTCCCATAGGCAATTTCTTGGCCGATGGGGGTATAATGGCGCGTAATTGAAAGGACAATTCTTTTCGGCTGCCTTTGTACACCTTTGACCAATGGCAGAGCCGGAAGCGCGGCTTGCAGCGCGAATGCAGGCGCCCCTATGGAACCCACATACACAACCTTATTTGATGCTCGCGCTGACCTTGCTGCTGGTCGCCCTCAACGGCTTTTTCGTCGCCGCCGAGTTCGCTTTGATCCGCGTCCGGCAGACGCGCATCTGCCGAACTCGTGGACGAAGGCAATGTGCCTGCCCGCGCCGTGCAGACCTTGATGAAGCGGCTCGACACGTATCTCTCCGGCACGCAGCTCGGCGTCACGCTGGCCTCGCTCGCCCTGGGCGCGATTGGCGAACCTGCCGTCGTTCGCGTTCTGCGCGGCCTCTTTGACACCCTGGGCATTGCTCCCCAATCCGCGTCCGCCCACATTGATCGCCATCGGGCTGGGCTTCGTGCTGATCACGTTTTTCCATATCATCTTCGGCGAACTCCTGCCGAAATGGTGGGTGATCGCGCATACCGAACAAACCGCTCTGGCCGTTTCCCGCCCGATGAGGCTGTTTCTGTTTCTGGGCTATCCCCTGATCGTCATTTTAGAAAGCGCGGCCAAAGCCATCGCCCGTCCCCTGCACATCCAGCCGGGCGACGCGCATGAGCAGGCGCACTCGGAAGAAGAAATTCTGGCGATCATGGCGCATTCGCACAAGCAGGGCGAACTGCGGCCCTCGGAGATCGAGATCGCCGAGAACGTCTTTGACTTCGCGCACACGCAGGCCAAAGAGATCATGGTGCCGCGCGTGGACATGGTGTATCTGTCTACGACCTGGACCGTGGCGCGAAACGTCGAAGTGGCCGTGGAAAACGGCTTCACGCGCTACCCGCTGTGCGAGGATGACCGGGACCACGTCCTCGGCATGGTGCATATCAAAGACCTGCTGGCGATCTCCACAGACCCGAACGCCGACATCCGCTCGGTCAAGCGCGAAATTATCGGTATCCCGGAAACCAAGCCGATTGACGAACTTCTGAAAGAACTGCAAAAAAGCCATACCCATCAGGCCATTGTCGTGGACGAATACGGCGGCACGGCAGGTCTGGTCACTCTGGAAGACATCATTGAAGAATTGATCGGCGAGATTCAGGATGAGCATGACGAGCCGCCGCCGCTGCATGCCGCTGGATGAAATCGGCCGTGCCTATTCCGTCGCCGGCACCGTCGCCCTGGATGAAGTCTCGGAAACGCTGGGCGTCCCGATCAACAACCCCGCCGACTATGACACCATCGGCGGCTACGCCCTGCACGAGCTGCGCCTGCCGCCCCGGCATGGCGCGACCGCCCGACTGGACGGTTACGATGTTTCCGTCGCCGAAGTGACGGGCCGCCGCATCCGCCGCCTGCTGTTCACCCGCCATGACGGCGAATCCCTGGCTGAAGCGGCGAACATTCCGGCTGTTTAATCCGTAGGGAAACCCATGCTGAACCATCAGGAGACAGAATCCGAGCTGGCCCCGCCGACAGGCCAGAACCGTGTGACGCCGGAAGAGCTTTCTCAGGCGCTGGCGGCGATTGAAGCTCGCAGGCAGGCTGAGGCCAATCGCCTGGCCGGCACCATTCCCCTGGAAGAAGCCGTCACCGGGCTTCACCTGGATTCAACCCCGGAAGAAATCTGGGCCGAAGTTCAGGCGCAGCGCCAGGCCAAGCCCGCTCCTGAGCCAGCGTCATTCGCGGCGGCGGACGCGGCGCGGCGCGCGCAACTCCGTCAGGCGCAGGCCTTTCAAACTCCTCCGCAGCAAACTTTCAAACAATCCCGCTTTAAGCGTCGCAGATGGGGCATCTTCGCGCCTATCCTTCTTGTCTGGGTGCTCGTTCAAGCAGGCGTTATCCCCCACTTTTGGAACCATCACTCATCTACTTCCGCCCCCGTTGTTCGTCCGCTGGCACAGGTTGCTGAGGGACAGGTCTTTTACGCCGACACGGCAACCGTCCGGCAGCTTGCGGGGGGCGCTCCCCTTTCAGAGCCGGTACATCTTTCCAACGATCTGGACAGCGGCTGGCATCTGATCAAACATAGCGGGCAGGTCTACCTTCAGGCTTACACGCTGCCCATTACCGAGCAGGCGATCCGCGCGCCAGGCACACAGATTAAGCTTTACAACGATGACGATGCCGGCGACTTGGAGGGGAACCACTACACACAGGTCACGCTGCCGCTGAAAAGCCTCCACTGGGAAAACTCGCAAAACACCGATGTCAATTGGAGCGAGATCACCGTTTCCCATGTCCAGCCGGACAGTCGCGTCTGGGAAAGCTGGTAATCTTCACCTGCCATCTATGCTAAAACACACGGAAAACGAAACGGAAACTATCCCTGCCGCCAAAGTGCGGGTCACGCCCGAAGAACTCGCGGCAGCTATCGCACGACTGGAAGCGCGTCAGGACGCCGGGCAGCAGCATCAGGAGGGAACAGTCGCCATTGGCGAAGTGGTGGAGGAACTTGGGCTGCGAGCGACGCCGGAGCAAGTCCTCGCCGAAGTGCAGGCGGAGCGGGCGCGACAGCAGCAGGGGTCGCAAAAAAAGCGATTTTCGCTCCGAGAAAAGTGGGCCGTTTTTGGATTAGGGGCGATCCTGCTTGGTCTTGCCGGCGCGACGCTGTCGCTTCATACAACAGGCGCGCAGAGCGCGAATATCAGCGGCGTCTCCGCCACCCTCTCTCCGGCGGTAGACATCAGCAGCCGTCCCCAAACCATCGGCCTGGACCAAATTTGCTGGTGGGCGATGCATCCGGGAAATTGGTCATGCTCTCCGAAGTGGCCGACAATCAGCCGGTTCATTGCCGGCTCATTAACTCCTTCAGCGATTGTTCTTTTGCGCCCTATCTCTCTGATGACGCCGGGGAACAATGGACCCTGATTAAACACGACGGCAAAGTCTATGTGCGCGGCTGGATTTTGCGAATGTCGGAGAAAGTGTTCCAGACAAACGGAATAGATGTCAGCGCCCATCAGGACGGCACAAATTTCGTTGTTCCCATCACGCTGCCGCTGAAAAGCTTTCAAGTCATTCCCGGCCCCGGCAATAACATAGAGTTTCACGCGCAGGACATCCGCCTGGACAAACACGCCTGGGAGAAATGGTAGTCGCCGCGCCTATTCCCTGCCTTGCCTGTTTCGCCTGAAAGCGTTATAATACACCTATGAACGACGACGCCACTGAGCAAGAGGATTTACCGGCTTCCAGAGATTCGGGTGACGCCAGACGAGTTTACCGCAGCCCTCGCAATCATTGAGTCGCGTCGGCAAGAGGAACAGCGTCGCCGGGAGGAAGAGGAACGCTACCTCGCGGACACCATTGTCATTGGAGATGTCGTCCATGAGCTAGACATGAATGTCTCTGCGGAAGAGGTATGGGCCGAAGTCCAGCGGCAGCGGGAGAAGGATGCAGAGACTAAAGCAGTGGAGGCAAAGCAAAACGCGCTTCCGCCAGAGCGAGACGACTTGACTTATGGGCATTGGTCCGAGCCAGACAGCGCACGACAGCCCGGCGATACTCCCCGGATGCCGAGCGCCCTGCCTGCCAAAATCGTTGCCAGCATGGCGGGCGCGCTAATTTTGATCACTTCTCTGGTCTGGCTGAACACAAACAGCGCTCTGCCCTATCATCAACCGTTCCCAATTGATCCGCCTCGCCCGATCATCTCCACGTTTAGCCCGCTTGCCGATGTTCCCACACAATTCATTTCAAGTCCCGACGCCGAGTTTTTTCGTAAACTTGAACTTTGTCGGGGACCACATCCCCGGTATCACCTGACACGGGTGGTAATGGGAGCCTCCGCACCCGAAATACGCCCCGGTGAGACAGCCTATCCCCAGCGTGCCATCCCAGACGATTATCCGGTTTATGGAAGCCCATTTTACCTGATTGCCGGGCCATCCCTTCGCGTTGGCATTGTCTTCCGCAATGCAAGCGAAACGCGAATGGAATTCAAGCTTAATAGTGGCTTCAACAATCCCTGGTTTTCGTCTCCTGTCTATACTATGACGGTCTACCACAGTCGTATCTATCTGCGCTGCTGGATCGCCAAAAGCGATATCGGAGCGCTGCACCAGGGTCATGCGCTTGTCCTTTATACATCCGCCTCAGTCGCCAATATTCCGCGCCGTGATCTCGTGCCGCTGTCGGTTCCGCTCCAGGATTTAGCCCCACTCGCGGGGTCTATGCGTGGTGGCAATCTCTTCATGCCCGCTGGGCGGCTATCCAATGGACAGAACGGCCCGTATAAACAGTCGGACCAATCCGTGCCGCCGGACCCACGTTCAAAAGGCTACTGGATCAAAATACCCGAAGGGACAAGGCTTAACCTAGACAGCCACGCCTGGGAGGATTTTACGGCGTTAAACCTTCCCGCTTTTGTCCCCTCGGCCTGGATGCAGCAGCCCGGCGCATTATCGGATCATAACGACTCTGGCGAATATAACCCATTCAGCGAGTTTGACGCCAGTTCGGATGTTGTCAGGATAGGGAAGATCCCGGAGGGACGACCGTTTCGCTGCGGGCTGGGAATCATGAACAATATCATTCTTCTTCAAGACCCATCCATCAGGGAGCCGTTGCAGCGCATTCCCCTTGCTGATATTCTGGTAGATCAGCGTCCGCAGCTTCACTGGCCCTACACGCTGGTCAAGCATGAAGGTCATATTTACTTTCGCGCGTGGGTCGCGGCACGCATGACGGAAGCGAAAATGCAGAAGCATGACGTTGCTCTTTACGGCGATGCCGATGCACTTGAATTGGGAGACTCGCCCACCCAATTGACGCTCCGCACAGATCGGTGCAGGCTTCTAACCGCCGCCGGCCCCATGATAGCCGTGGCATCCAATGTTCATCTGGACAAACACGCCTGGGAAAAGTGGCAGCCGTGATGCCCGATGTGGTCGTTATCGGCGGTGGGGCGGCGGGGATGCTGGCGGCGCGGCGGGCGGCGGAGGGCGGGGCCAAAGTCACACTTCTGGAAAAGAATGAGCGGCTGGGGATGAAGATACTCATCTCCGGCGGCGGCAAGTGCAACCTGACCCATGACGGGCCGATGGAGGAGATACGGGCGAAGTTTCGGCCAAACGAAGCCCGGTTTTTGAAGCCCGCGTTTTATCGGTTCACCAATCAGCAGTTCCTCCAAATCCTGCATGACCGGGGAATGGCGACCTACACGCGCCCCGACGGGCGCATTTTCCCCACGGAGCCGGCCAATGCCAAAGATGTCGTCGCGCTGCTGACGCAGTATGTGACGGAGGCCGGCGTTCAGGTGCGCTACGGCGCGGCGGTGACGGGATTGGTCGCGAAAGCGGGCCGCCTCGTCGGGGTGCAGGCCAGCGGGCAGATCCTGCCGTGTTCCCGCGCCATTGTCTCGGTCGGCGGGTCGTCTTACCCGGCGACAGGGACGACCGGCGACGGATGGAAATGGCTGACGGGGCTGGGCCATACGCTCGTGCCGCTGCGGGCGGCGCTGGCCCCGCTGTATCTGGCCGATGCCGAGCCGGACTGGTCCGGGATTGCCCTGCGCGAGACGACTCTGCGCGCCCGATTGAGTCCGGGCGGCAAAGAATTTGCCCGCTGGACGGGCGATCTGCTGTTCACCCACAAAGGCGTTTCCGGGCCGACGGCGTTAGGAGTTTCGCGCGAGATCGCCGAGCGCGAGACGGGCAGCGCCGTGGAAGCCGATTTAGCGCCGGGCCAGACGTGGGAAGAATTGCAGGCGGACCTGCGAAGGCAGATTGCGGAAACTCCCCGCAAGACCGCGGCTTCGCTGGCCGCTCCTTTCGTCCCCGCCCGCCTGCTGGAGCCGCTGCTCTCTGCGGCAGGCATCCCCGGCGAGACGCGCGGCGCGCATCTGCCCGCCAAAGCCTTAAACAAACTGGTGACGACGCTCAAAGCCTGGCCGCTGGGAACTGTCCGCCATGTGCCATTAGAGCGCGGTGAGGTGGTTGCCGGCGGCATCGCACTGGACGAAGTAGACCCGCAAACGATGCGCTCCCGATTGATCGCCGGTCTGTTTTTGTGCGGCGAAATCCTGGACATCGCCGGACCCGTCGGCGGCTACAACTTGCAGGCCGCGTGGAGCACCGGCTGGGTGGCAGGCGAGTCGGCGGCTCACTCCTCAGCAGCAGTTGACATTATTTAACTGATGTTACGCGGACTCCTCCTGGCAATGGAGTGAACTCCTTCGCTAGGAGGCCTTCGGCCAAGTAACCGCCTTCGCGGGTACAAGAGGTTTTTTCTTCTGCCCGCGAAGGCGGTCAATGGGCGTCTGCGCCACAGAGCGAAGGGCTTTAGCCCATTGTGCAAACGCCCTTGCGTAACATCAATTATTTAATTTGAGGAGTGAGGCAGTTGAACTCATTTTCAGAGTAAATCTGACGCTACTTTCAGAGTAATCCGCGCAATTCAAAATCTAATAGGCCGGGCGTATTGCGCCCGGCTCTTTCTTTGCTCACGCGGCCATTTTTAATGTCTTGACTGCTTGCGCTTCATATTTGGGCTTGTAGTCGGGACATTTGTAGCTTTTGGAGTATTCTTTCGGGCTTTCCGCCTCGGCGACGAATATCTGGGCGCTGGTTGACGCCGCATTTTTCCTGGGTGCGGTCGTAGTTGCCGCAGTCGTAGCAGCGGCGCAGGATGGTCCAGCAGACCGAGCAGCGCAGGCTGCCGACCAGTTCCACGCGCCCGCAGAGGGGGCAGTGGATGTAGGTCTCCTGGAAGCCGTATTCTTTGGACTTCAGGGCCAGGCGAACCTTGCGGTTGAACTCTTCCAGGCCGCGCTGAAGCTCGGCGCAGGTCGCCAGAATCTGGTTCATCTGCACGGCGCTCAGGTACTCCACGACCCGCTCGTCCAGCAGATCGTCTAGCTGCTGGCCGACTTTGTCAATCGCCTTCATGTGCTGCTCCGCCGTGGCGGGCCGGTACGGCTTGGCCTTCTCCGCCCGCGCCCCTAGCGTCTTCAGCAACTGCTCCGTAATCGCCAGCGGAACCCGCAGAAACGCCTCTTTCTTGTCCGGGTATTTGACGATCGCCCCCATGATCCGTTCGGCGTCCCCGATGTTGAGCTTTTCCGCCTTGATCTTGTCCACCATGCGCTTCTGCGAGGCGGGGTCATGGGCCAGGGCGGCCAGGGCGCGGGCGTGGCCTTCGGTCAGCAGTATCTGGCCGGTGACGGGCGCGCGCAGGGTCAATTCATGCTGCACGAACTGCGGCAGTTCCAGCAGTTCCAGCGACCGGCGCAGGGTGGTTTCGGAGACGCCCAGCGTTTTGCCGCACTTCTCCCACGACATAAACGTCAGCAGGCCCTGAATGGCCCGCGCCTTCTCAATGGGGTTCATGTCCTCGCGCTGGAAGTTTTCCAGCAGCGCGTCGGCATGGGCGTCCTCGTCGCTCATCTCCTTGACAATGGCCGGAATGGTGGCGTTGCCGGCGATTTTGGAGGCTCGGTATCGGCGCTCGCCCATGACGATCTGAAACTTGCCCGGCCCGCTTTCCGCCGTCTGGTAGGGACGGACGACGATGGGTTCCAGGACACCGCGCTCCTTGATGGAGGCGGCCAGTTCCTCCAGGGTGTCCTGATAGAACGATTTGCGCGGCTGGTTTTCGTTGGTGACGATCTGCTCCAGCGGAATCTGCTGGACGATCTGCTGCGTGCTGGTGGACATAATGCTCTCCGGCCTCAAATGCTTCCGTAGAAAAAGGCTTTGTAGGCAGATTATCGGCAGAAGAAGAGCGGTTTTAGAGGGGCGCAGGAAGCGCGTTCTGCTATAATAAAAACAGGAAAGGCAGCCGTAAAGGCGACTGCCTTTTCAATCTTGCCGAAAGGAGGTGATGCTCTTTGAAGCAAGGTGACTGGCGCAAGGTTCTGAAACTCAGGGCCATTGCACAGACTATCGCCGCGATTGTATCAGCAATCGCCGCGATCCACCAGCTACTGAAAAGGTAGCTGACGGGCAAGGGGGTGTTGTTCGCGCAACGCTCCCTTGTCTGTTTCTATTATGGCACAAACGCCGCCGAAAGTAAACGGGCTGTGCGCTGCAATAAAAACGAAGAGGCAGCCCCGTGGCCGCCCCTTCTTCCTCCGTATCCGAAGCGCGTCCGGCACTTCTCTTCACCCTCCCGTTTCGGGAGGGTCGCCGCCCCTGGCGGCGGGGTGAGTTCTTTACTTGTGTCTGCGGGCGTAGTTGACGCCCATGCTTTCGGGCATTCCGATCTCCTGGGGATGCAGGAAGGTTCCCTGCTCCTTCTCCGGCTTGTCTTCTTCCACCGGGATGCGGTGCGCGTTCGCCCAGGCATCATGGCGCGTTCCCGTCACTTGCCACGAGACTTTGACGTTTGGTTTGTCCGTTTTGATGGTGAATGTGTTGTTCGTGATCTCCGTCGCGACGATGGCCTGGGCGAACTGGCCCATGCAGGTCAACTGATACCGGAAGTCCTGGTTGAGCGCCTCGAACCAGTCCGGCATCGTCACCGTCGCATTGCCCTGCGCGTCCGTGACGATGGTGCCGTCGTAGATGTTCTTCATGTCGGGGCTTTCGACGAAGGAGTGAGAAAGGTATTTGTGTCCCGGGTCCAGCGGATCGTCAATCTTGAATGAGCCACCCGCTTTGCTCAGCGTGCCGCCGACGTAGACATTGCCGTTGAAATAGCCGGCATAACCGTCGTAAGTGTTGGCATAAACGGCATTACCATGCTGGCTGTAGCCCTCCAGGCCGTTGCCGGAAGTGCTGCCGCCGAACGTGCCGTCGCCGGAGCCGAGGCTTTGACTGTACACGCCGGCGAAGCCGCCGATGGTATAAACACCGATGGCCTCACTGGACTTGGCCGAGAAGTAGCCGGCGTTGCCGTTGCCGGTGCTGACGCCGTAGACGCCGTCGCCGGTGGCGGTCTGCCCGTAGACGCCGTTGCCGGAGCCGTAGTGGATGCCGACGACCCCGCTGGCGGTGCTGCCGCTGGCATAAGCCTGGATGCCGTCATAAGGCCCGCTGTCCGTCGTCGTGTTACTCACCACCAGAATGCCGTTCTCCGCAGTGCCGGTGAGGGTGAGCGGCACGGCGACCGAAAACTGGCTGCCGGACAAAGTTAGCCCGCTGCCAGCCGTGTATGTCCCGGCGGTGGACGCCTCCGGTGTCCACAAGGAACCGTTCCAGGTCAAGACCTGCCCGGTGGAGGGCGCGGTGGTGCTGATGCCTTTGCCCTGAAGCTCTTTGGTGCTGTTGGAGACCGACGCCGTGGACGAGGAGTTCGCAAAGTTGGCTGATCCTGCCGTGTCCGCATAGATGGCGTATTCCGTGGTTGGGATCACCGGGCGGGGCGACTGCGTGATGTAAGGCGGGTTGCCGGACGCCGGATGCAGGCGATAGGCGGTCTGCAAGTAAAGCACCTGTCCGGTGACGGCTCCGCCGAAGTTGAGTTGCACCGAGAAGACGCCGTCCTGGACGGGCACATTGGACACGATGAGCGTGGACCCGACCTGTGTTCCTCCGGTGGGGGCGGTGTAGAGGCTGAACTGGAAGTCGTAGGTGCCGTTGGGGACGGGGACGCCGCTGGAGAGAAGCTGCCCGGTGTAGCTGATGGTGGAGGGGCCGGCGTTGGCCGGGTTCAGTGTCATCAGCAGCAGGGCGAGCAGAAGCGCCGGCAGCAGGCTGATGGATGGAAAGAGCGTCCGCCGCAGCGGCGCAAAGGGAACGGTGTGCATGGCTGTCAGTCCTTTCTGAATGCGAACAGGGTTTCTGGGACTTGCCGGACAGAGGGACGCGAAGTGCTGCGCCGCCGGGACACGGGAGATTGATACGGGAGATTGATAGCCGACAACGAGCAAAAGCGCAAGCATCGTCGGCGCTTTCACGGCTGTCTGCGAGACTGGTCCGTGTCTGAGACGATTATAGCCAGTCTTGGAGGCTGCGTCTGTGACAGCCGCCACACTTGACGTGTGAACTTTGTTAAGTCGGAGTGCCGGACGCCCACACGGTGACGCAGCGCCGCGATTATCGCTGCTCTTGAATTGTCAACTCGGCAGGCATAGAAAACTCTTCCTATCTGACTAATCGCGCGCTGCGGACAGGGGCGGGAACGGGCTGGCCGGGTTTGAGCGCGTGCCACAGGATCGCGTTCAGGGCGTCCGGGTCAGCGCGGTCCGGGCCGGAAAGGTCCAGTTTGTTGGAAGCGGTCGCCCCTGGCCCGGTGCTTGGGTTTCTGGCTTCCAGGTTGACGCGGGGGCCGATGTCGGCATAGGCCGTCAAGTCCGGCTGGGATGTGAAACAGTTCAGCAGCGGCGTTGCATTGCGATCATACTGCGTCATCGGCGGCAGATGGAGGATCATTTCCATCGTGCGGACAAACGATGCCGTGCTGTACTGCGTGCTGTCTACTTGCCCGCGCTTGACATAGGGCGACAGCACCAGCCCGACCGTGCGGTGAGCGTCTACATGGTCCGGTCCGTTCTGGGCGTCGTCTTCAATCACGAAAATGGCCGTGTCCTTCCAGAAGCGCGAATGGGAAATGCCGGCCAATATCTGGCCGAGGGCCTGGTCATTGGACGCGACCGCAGCAACCGGCGTGTACGCGCCGGGCTTGAGACCAGAGGTATGGTCTTCCGGCAGCCAGGCGACGACAAACTGCGGCCACTGGCCGGTCTTTTCCGCCGCATGCAGGTCTTTGAGAAAGATTGCCGCGCGCTGCGTGTCCCGGCCCACGCCCCAGGGATTTGCGCCAGGCGGCGCTGGCATGGCCCGTCAGGCCCTTGTCACCCGTGAAAACCGGCGGCGCGTTCGGCGTGGACTTGAAATCCGCCGCTTCGCCATACGAGCGGTACGTCAGGCCGTGACGCTTGCAGTTGTCCCAGATCGCCCCGGCAGGCGAATCTGTCAGGCGCTCGTCGGCGTCGGGTTCGCCTCGGTCGCTGTAGGAACTCGGCCAGGCCTTTTCAATAAAGTCCGTGGCGTAGGCGGCATCGCACCATTTATGCCCGTCTTCAGACACCTCGCCGTTGCAGTACAGATTGTCCAGCAGAACGTAATGCGCGGCCAGGGCATGCGCGTTGGGCGTCACGCTGTCACCGAAAATCGTCAAATTAGGGTCGCCGTTGCCCGCTTTGATGTCGCCGAATACCTGGTCATAGGTGCGGTTTTCGCGGATAATGTACAGGACGTGCTTGATTTTGGCAAGGGCCTGTCTGGCTCCCCCAGAATTGGGGGCGGGGGGGGCGAAATGCGGCGTGTTGGCATACACCTGCCGGGTGTAGGCGGCAAGCCGCTGCGGGCTGGGAACCGGCACGACAGAGACCGCGCCGCTCAGGACGCCGCCGATATAGTCGTACTTCTGCCCGGACACCGGCTGCGTCCGCGTGTACGGCGTGCTGACGGGCGCATTAGCCGCAAATGTCAGGCCTTTGCCGGTGCCGACATACAGCGTCCTGCCGTCAGGCGCAACGGCAAGCGCGCTCGGATACCAGCCGGTCGGAATGAAGCCCAGAACTCTGGATTCATGCAGGTTGGAAACATCAATCACAGCCACGTCGTTGTTGTCGGCGTTGGCGACATACAGCCGCCTGCCGCCCGGCGACAGAGCCAGCGCGTCCGGCGTGGAACCGACGGGATCGGTCGGCGACAGCGACGTTTTGATAGTTTCCGTAACTCTGCCGCCCACAATGACGCTGACGCTGTTGCTGCCGGAGTTAGCGACAAACAAGCGCCCATCCTTGCTCCACACCATCTCGTTCGGGTGATTGCCGACTTTGACGCGGACTCTCTCCTTCTCCGTTCCGGTCTCTATCAGGCTGAGCGACCCGTCGCCCCAGTTGGAAACCGCCAGCGTCTTGTCATCCGGGGATACTACAGCCGCATAGGGACGGTAGCCGACTTTGATCGGCAAATCAGGGGTGTTTTTCTCTTCTGAGAATTCGCTGGTTGCATACACCGTGTCGTTCTGCGTATTGACGACATAGAGGTATCCGTTGTTGTCTTTGATATGGGCGGGAGTCACCCCGGCGATGAACTGTTCCGCTGGCTTGAGGCCGACTATGTCCAGAGCCGGCAGCGGGGTCAGCTTGCCCTGAGCATAGGCCAGCCGCAGGATCGGATGCTTAAACGACTCCACCATTGCCGGAGTCGCGCCCATTTTGGACGCTTCCACGAGGAAATCCGCGCTGGGAGCGCCGCCGCCGGAAACGAATACATCTTGCGTCACCGGGTCCAGGCACACCCCCGCCCAGTCTTTGCCGACGTTGACACTCTGCGTGAGTGTATTTGTTGCCGTATTAATGACGTTGACGCTGTGGTCGTGCCAGCCCGCGGTATTCACAATCAGATACTTGCCGTCCGGGCTGAACAGCATTTTCAGCGGCAGGTCTCCGGGCAGCGCGATGGGCGTTCCGGCAGGCGTGACGTGCCAGCCGTTCGGCAGCCGCGCCGCCGTGCCACCGGCTTCCGGCAGATCGGGGAGCGTGACTTGTTTCTGGGCCTCGCCCCGATGCTGGCTGTGCAGGAGGCTAAATCCCGCCAGCGCGGCAGTGACGGTGAGCGTGACGACGGAGAAAAGGGTGCGGCGTTTCATGGCCTCTATTATAGCCGATGAATGTTAAGTTTGAGTTAAGGGGGGCAGGTAGGATCAAAACGAAGAGACAGCCCATCGTCGGCTGCCTCTTCAGTCTTGGCGAAAGGAGGTGTTTCCTATGCGACAAGGCGACTGGCGCAAGGTCCTGAAACTCAGGGCCATTGCTCAGACCATCGTGACAATAGTAACCGCTATTGCTGTGATTCATCAGCGTCGCTCTCACCGGCCCAAGTTGACCTGCACAGGCTCGGCTCGGCCCGTGCGCGTTACCGACAGGGTGATGGCCTCCGATAACTGGCTCATAAACTTCAGGAGCTGGCTCTGGGACATATCGGCCACAAGCGCCCCATTTATGCGCGTAATCTCGTCCCCCGCTTGCAGCCCCGCCCGGTCACCGGCACTGCCGGGCAGCACACTCACGATGACCCAGGGACCGCCGTTCGCCCTCTTCAAAATCTGACCGCCCAGTGCATCGCGGGGCGCGCTGAACTCATCGAGCGGGGTCCAGGAGACGTTCAAATTCTTGTCTCGGCCCCGCCGCAACACGGCTCGAAGCGGTATCCCCGCCGGGCCGGTGACCAGCCCCCCTAACTGCGCGGGAGAGAGGCCTGGAACGCTTCGCCCGTTCATTGTCACGATCTCATCCCCGACCTGTACGCCGGCCTGCCGGGCCGGTGAGCCGGCCGCGAGGCCGCTAACCGACCAGGTCGCCCCCGTTTGGTTCAGATCGACGCCGGACCACCCCTGAACATCGCGACGGCCCGCCGCCGACGGCTCTAACGTGAGCTGGGCATTCGGCCCGTCCAGCGTCAGCCGGAAGCCGGCTAGGATGTCCATGCCCAGCGACGTCTCGGCGGCAGGCACGACGCGCACCGCGACCTCCGGCAGCCGTAGCGTCCCCATCTTCAGGCTCGGCAGGCGCAGGTCTGGGCACAGGTACAGGCCTTCAATCTGATCAACCGTGTGGCTGCGGCCGTAAGAGGTTGGGTGCAGTGCGCCAACGGTCGCAAGCGGAATCTGAGTCGAAGTCGCTGCCGGTGTCCAGCAGCAGGTCGGTGGCCACGTCGGGCGCGAGGCTCACATGGACGGTATACCGCCCGTCCGAAGTTGGGCGCAGCGGCCGGACGGTCGCCCCAGGCAGACGCAGCGGCGGGTGGGGATAATTAAAAAAGGTGAGCGTTTTGGCCGCGAAATCGAAACGAGAAGTGAGCGGCGCGAGCATTCCCATGCCGATGATCCCGGCGACGCGCCGGCCCTGAACGGCATTGATCATAAAGCCTATGTCAAAGACGAAAGCTTCGCTGATATGGGCGGAGACGTCGTTGTTGTGGTCCCTCCCCTGGAGAATGGCGCTTTGGAGGGGAACCTTTGCGTAGTTGAAGCCATTCCCCTTCTCCGTCAGATTCTGCGTCTTCAGGCCGAGCTGGGCGGCGGCCCAGGGTCCAGGGAGAGCGCCGGAGTAGTGCCGGTGTCCACGATGAATGGAAGCGGGGGTTGTCCGTTGATGCTGACCTGGATGACTGGAAGCGGGACAGTGAGCGGGTCGTAGAGGAAGGGCACGATCTTCCCTTGCTTTTCATCCAGCTTGGCCAGCGTGAGGGCCTCGCGCTCAATCACGGGAATAGTAACCGTCCCCTGTCCGGGCGTGGTCTCGGTCCAGGCACCCAGGCTAACCTCCTTGAAACTGCCCATCTCATAGATCGCGCCGACGTCTTTCCGAAGGGCGTCAACATCGTACAGGTCGCCCGGCTTGACGCGCATTTGGGCTAGGATGTCCGCTGTTTTGACGTGCGTGTTGCCGGTGATCTGGATGGCCTGGATGCGTTTCTCCACCAGAGGAATGGTCACAGTGCCGGTAGAAGGGTCAACACTCAGTGGACCGCTCACATCGAAAAAGGTAACCCTGCTTCGCGACATAACCAGTTTCGTGGTTGAACAGGGCGGCCAGATCGCTGAACAGGACCTTCGTGTTGAGCACCTGACCAGTCTTGAACTTCATCTGAGCAAGCAGCGTCGCGGTCGGGATCGTCGGTTCTTTATCTGGGGTATTGGCAGCAAACTTGATACGCTTGACAACCGGGTTTTCGGACACGGTGTAGGTTAGGGCCACGCCACCAGCCGGGTCAGGTGCAGCGGTCACCCCAACCATGCCCCGAAAGACGCCCATGTCCTGAACGGCGGCCCGGTCCTTTTCAGCGGCTTCCAAGCGATAGGCGTCACCGACTTTCTGGGTGATGCAAGCACGGATGGCGTCGGTGCTGATGTTCACGCTGCCGACAATAGTGATCAAGGCGATTTTGCCGGCAAGGGGAATCACCTTCTGGGCAAGAACAGGTAGGGCGGCAGGCTGTGCCGTCCCTGCGCGAGCGGTATTCAGCCCGCTCAGGAGGAAGATCAGACACAGAGCAAAATGGCCGCGCTTCATTTGCCAGGCGCTCCTCAACGGAAAAATTCTCTGTTCAACATTCTTAGGCCTCTGACGCCGGCATTTTTCCCGCGTCCCGCAAGGCCCGCAGGACTTCCGTGTGCGCGTCATCCAATTGGCGCATCAAGCGGCGCAGCCGCCGCAGGGTCTCGTCGGGAAGATGGGCGTACATGGGGCCGCATAGATACGTCGTGCAGCCGAAGGGGCGCAGATCGTCCGGGAACGTGCAGCGGCCCCGGTGCAGATATTCGCAGGGTTCCAATGTTGGCGCTTCTTCGCCCCGCGCCATCGGCAGGAGGACCAAACGGCTGCCGGCATAGTCCACCGCAGGAGCGTAAGCATCGCCGCCGTCCAGATGCGGGAACGTGTGGCCCAGCCCGACCGCCAGGGCGACATCTACAGGCGTGACCCGCGTCGGCTTGACGCAGCAGGGCGTCACGCAGGACTCGCAGTGCCGGGCCGTAAAGGGATCAAAAATCAGGCGAATCTCGCGCTGCAATCGCCGGTATTCGCTGAGAGGATGGGGGCCGGCGCGTCGCCGCTTATGTTTCATAGGACGTAAATGGGTTCCCGAGAGGCAGGGCGCGTTCCCAGAACGAGGCCGCGCCCACGGCATGGAAGACGGTCGGGACGGCGCTGCGCGGGCCGGCAGCGATCAACAGGGCAAGGAGCAGAGTGGCGAAACTCAGACCGGCCAGCCGCCAGACATCGGCGCGCGCCCGCCGCCGATAGAGGGGCCGGGCGTTCCCTATCACCCAGCCGCCAAGCAGCAGCAGGAGGAGAGGATACACTCCCAGGCGCGCGCTCCAGACGACGATGCCGCGCAGAATGGCAACCGTGAACAGCCGCATGGCCTCGCTCACCGGAGTCCCATCCGGCAGCATGTCGCCCGTCGGCCAGGCCGGCCCGGCGGCATCCGTAGGTGTCAGGCATAGGCTCAACGCGACCGTCACCAGGGCTAAAGCCAGCGCGATCACCGCCAGACGCCGGATAATGGACTCGGACGGCGAGTAAACCGGCGTGTGCAGCAGGCCGCGCCGACGCATCTCCCGCCCGGCGGCATCGCAGCGCGCCGGGTACCGCTCCGGGTCCAGATGCCGGGCAATGTCCAGCAGGTCTCCGTCGGACTGCGCCCTTAGATACGCCCCATAGACTCCGGTGTCTGTCTCTTCATCGGCGTGCAGCAAAGTCTCCGCCATAGGACAATTATACCCGGTTGACAGCCGCCGCGCGTCGTGCGATAATCGCAGGCGTATGAAACGCTCGGACTGGGGCATTCGCACCGCCCATTTCCGCGATCCCGACGGTAACCTGCTGGAAATCTATTCCGCCCTTTCCTAGACAAAGGAGCCTCTGGCTAAAGCGGCTTCTGGATCGTGCCACACGGCCTCCAGAAAATTCTCTATCTCTTGAACGAAACGGTAAACGACTTCCCCGTCAATGGGGAACGCTTTGTGCTGTTCCCGCACTTCCTCAAGACTGCTACGCTTATTGCTTGGCAGCCGCTTGGCATGACGCAGCAAAAAGACGTTATCAATGTCGGTCAAGCGGCTATCTTCAGGTTCCATATCCAGAAACTCTACCAGTACAAAATATTTTGCTGAAGGGCAGCCCTGTTTTAACCGCGAAGCCGTTCCACAGCATTCTTGGAACATTGTCTTATCGTAGTTCACTTTGACCTCCGCAGATAAGACTGAAAGAAAGAGTTCTCCCTTTTCGGTGGCTGAATGAGAAAAAGCGGCATCAGGTGACATCATATAGTGGATTGTTTTGCCGACCGTGAAGTCTTGATCTTTCAACTTGACCACGATCTCAGGCTTTTTGTTCAGGCTGGATATTCCAGAGGGCCTGAATGAAAAAGTCATAAATGCATTACGCGGACCCACTTCCAATGCAAATGGAGGCAAACCTTTCATAATTTCGGGATGTACTAAATGGACAAGAAATTCTTCCATAACAGAATTGTCCAGTTTGAGTTGCCCCTTCTGGCGCTTCAAGAAATCAGAGCCTCGAGCTGCTATCAATTCCACTTCCAGATTGTCTTTGTACTCATTCAGCAAATAAGTCGCATCTAAAACTCTCTGCTTTCCCAAAGAGCGTAATTTTGACATTCTTGAAATCCAAGCATTGTATTCTTCCAAGGCTTCTTTCAGCAAAGGCACGTCAAGTTTGCTCTTAGGATTAGCAATGGCCGCTAACAGTTTGTCTTTATGAGGCGCTTTAGACACGGGCGGCGGCCTCCTTAACATTGAACATTGATGACGGACAAACTTCTTGACACGTCAAAATCGCTTCCAATACGTCTTGTTTCACTTCTGCGTTCGTTAATGGAAAAGCGGCACTGAGATGATTGACCGCTATTCTCCTGACATCTGATTCTTGAGGGGCTGTCGCTTTTTTTTGGAATACGAAAATGTCTTCAATGATGACCTCGCCGAATCTGTTGGAAAATTTTCTGTCATGTTCTGCGATCAGTTCAAATGCGCGTGTGTTATCGGCAATCTCTTTGACCAGTTGCCCGTTGTAAAAAGGGACGCCCCGTACATTTGACTCACGCCCGATAACCAGGATCAACCGCCCTCCGTCCTGCAAACTTTGCCAAAAACTTCGCAGCGCTTGATCCATGTCCAGAGCATATTGAATGACTGTCTTGAACCGATTGCCCCGGTGTTTTCTGTTGGAACCAAATTCGCTTGGCGCGACACGCAGCATGTCCCAGCCAACTGCTTCTAGGAGGGCGCGATAATTCTGGTGGTAATTGAAAACATTGATATAGGGCGGGCTTGTGATGATTAACGTAGGTCGTATGTTGCTCAAATGCATAGTACGCGCATCGCATAACCGTACAGACACAGGCTGAGTCACAAAAGGGAGATTGAACGCGGCCGTTTTCATGTAATGAAACGAAGTGAGCAGAGAGGTTTCCATGTCATATTTCTTATGACTCTCGGAAATGAACAGCATATTCAAAACTGCTGTCCTTTCGATCCCATTCTGAAGCGAGAAAAAGATTTGACGAGTAAAATCAGTCAGATTCTTATACTGCTCTCGGTAAGTAGGCCCCGAAGCGAAGACAGGTAAGCCTTTCAGGGGGGGTAACGCCTGGATCAAACACTTCTCAATTGCGGAAAACACCTCGATTCTTTGCGCTAACTCCAAGTTACAGAGTGTATAAAACCGAGACATCGCATAAGCCGCAGGATTGATTTCAAGCCCCTGGCACATCATCCCTTTGCGGGCGCTTTCGAGTAAAACGGTCCCGCTTCCTGCGAATGGATCAGCAACAACGTCATGCGTGGTGGAATATGTTTGGAGAAGATATTCTACTAGATCGGGCGTAAATTGCCCTCGCCAGTTGAACAAATTGGCCCTCGTTTTTCGTACAACGTCGAGCCTGTCCTGAGTCAGCATGGGACTGGTGGAAAGCAAGGGCATAGGAATAGTATACTGCTTTTTGGCGCCCTATAAATTCCCTGACATAATTTTTTACCGCGCCCAGTCCCAGGCGGCGCGGCCTGTGCGATAGGGGAGCTGCCAGGTCTTGCCGTCGCGGTCTACATAAAAAATCTCGTCATCGGGAACCGGCGGCTTGCTGACCGTGAACGCGAGATATTGGCCGTCGGGGGACCAGCGCAGGGACGTGATATGGCGGTGGCCAAAGACCGACCATCCCCAGCGGACAGGAATGTCCGGGCCGTCGGCGCCGGACGCGACGTTGAAAATGCGGATGATTTTGCTGGTTCCCGGCGGCACAAAGGCGATTTTGTCGCCGGAAGGGGACAGGGCAAAGAGGTCTGCGGCCGGGCCGGGCGTGACGCCGTTCTTGCCCCGAATAAGTATTTGCGGGCCGGTCGGCGTTTGAACGGAATACGCGAAGCCGCCGATCTCGCTCAAGGCGGGCGCGCGCGTGGCGGACATATTGGGCGAAGCCGCCAGGGGGAGACCGTTCAAGTCCAGCGGCGTGGGAAGCGGCGGGGTCGGCTCCTCGGTCGGGACGCTGTAAGCGATGTTGTCTTCCAGGAGCAGCAGCGACGAATCCGAATCCCAGGCCAGCCCGACGACCTGTTTCAGTTTCTGTCGGGTCAGGTCGATCACCAGATGCGGCATCTGCGGTTCCGCCGACTGCCAGCGGCATCACCCAGATCTGGTTTTCAATAGTCTGCTTGTCTTCCAGAAGCGTGATGAGCTGCTTCTCAAAGGCGATCTGCGTGCCGTCGGGAGAGATCACCGGCTGCGTGATCCACTCGCGGACGCCGCCGTCGATGTCCTGCGGCTCGTTTTCATGCACCAGCAGCCGCGTCCCTCCGCCTGGCACGGTGAGGTACAGCCCGCGCAGGGTCGTGGTATGCTCGGAGGGCGCGTCGGCCTCCAGATAGACCAGATGGCCGGTCGGAACGCCCTTGACATGCGGCGGCGAGGTCAGGGCGCTGATGAATGTCAGGAAAACCGGAATGCAGGCCAGCGCGGCCAGCAGGACGCAGATCTGAGTATAGCGGCGCGACCAGCGCAGGCGCGGGCGCGGCGGGGGGGACTGTCCCAGAGCGTCATCGGAGATTTCCGGGGGGATTTCCGGGGACGGCGGGGGGGCGGGCGGTTCACTGACCATGGGGGGCGCGCTGAGAAGCGCCGGCGTCCCGGCAGGCGTCTGGGGGGGCGCTGCCGTCGTCTGCGCTGCCCCGAGCGTCCCGCTGACCGGGAACTGCATCGGGTCTTTGAGTGTGGGGCGCGGCTTCCGTCGGCGAGGCTTATTCTCGGGTGAGGGCATAAGTGTTCAAATTGGGCCGCAGGTAGCGCGCCACCAGCGGGTGCGCGGCGGCGACTGCGTGGTAAACGTCCTGCGCGATTTTGCGGTACGACGGATGCCCCTGCCGGGCGGAGCGCAGTTCCACAAAATGGGTCACTTCGCGCAGGTTCCAGGTAAACAGCGCCCGAATGCGGGTCGCCAGCGGCAGCGCGTAAGCCGCTTCCTGGACAAAACCTGCCTCGCACAGACGCGCGTAAGTGGCGGCGGCGCGCGCCATTAGCTCTCCATACGGCTCGGCGTACCCAAAACGTTCAAACTCGGCCGGCATTTCATAGCCCAGGGCCGGTGTCAGCGCCTGCGTGGTCTGCGTCGCCATCCGGTGCCGCTGGATGTCCCGGTACGCGCCGTAATCCATCGTCATCTCCACCGTGCAGGCGATCCGCTCCAGAGCGCGCCCCGGCGCGTCATGCTTGCTCCGCCGTTTCAGATATTCGTCCACGACCCGCTCTTTTGTTTCCGGGTTCATGGCCCGGACGCGGGCCAGCAGCGCCTCCATCGGCAGCCCGACGCTGCCGTAGAGAATGGCGGCCACTAATTTGTCATCGGCATCGGGGTCGGAGAAGATGAGACTAGCCCCCCCCGCCCCCAATTCTGGGGGAGCCAGAGAAGACTCCCCGCCCTTGCCACCATTAAGCATGGGGGGAGCCAGAGAAGAAAATCCGTTTCCGGTACCCCCAGAATTGGGGGCTAGGGGGCTGAACAGCTCCTCCGCCAGCTGATCAATCGCCGCGCCCGTTTCCTGCCGGTAGGCGCTCGGCTCGGCGTACTTGAGCAGTGTGGGAACGATGTGCTGCGCCTCGGCCTTCATCCGTGCGCCCAGTTCCCGGCCCTCTTCTAACGGCTGGGACAGCAGCTTGGTGATCAAATTCTCTAACGAACGGGCATTCAGGGTCAGCCCGATATTCGTATGCGTCGCCGTCGGCAATAAATATCGGAGCAGGTCAAACGCCGTTGCGCGGCTGGCCGCATCATAACCGCGCTCCGTCTGCTTCTCCGTGCGCGGAGAACGCGCTTTGATCTGCGCCACAAAATCTTCCGTCCAGCCTGTGTAGGCGTCCAAAAGCGCGCGCACTGTTCCCCGGTACTCGTCCGCCAGCCCTGCCTCGGCCATGATTTTCGGCGGATAGTAGACTTTGCCGGGGTCAAATGCCACATAGCGCGTGCTTTTCTCAGTGTACGAGGCCAGCCGGGCATCTTCAATCAATTTGGACGCGATGATGCTGACATCTTCCAGCGCCAGATGCACGCAGCCATGTTCAGCGACACTGGAATGTCCATATCCCAGCACATACTTCTCGGCAAACGTCCTGGCCCGCTCTTGAATCTGAGAAAACGCCGATGCGGGATCGTCCGAACTGCCGCTGCCGATCAGCGCCCCCATGTCCTCGGCCTCAATCATCCGCCGCAGATCGTCGCGCAGGGACAAGCGGGAGCGCGAGTAGCGGGCGAACAGATACGCGACCACTTCTTCCGGCAGGTTCTTCAGCGCATAGACGTTCCTGTCCATGTTGGTAAAAAACCGGGAAATGTCCGTCTCTACTTCGGCTGTCTTCGCAGGCGGCTCCATAATCATGCCCCCAAGTTCGGCGAAAGAGGGATGAAATCCTGCCCGTTCTGAGAGTCACTGCGGCCAAGTTTGGCCGGTTAATGACGCATAGTAGCGGCCTTCGCCCTGCTGCATCTGCTCCAAACCAGGATTGATCGGTTTTCTTGGTGCAGAGTTCCCAGAACAAAGCCGCCATACAGCAGAAATCGAAGACAAGCCATGGGCAATGCCGCAATTCAGGTCGGGACTTTTTGATTGTCGTTCGGAAAATTATTGCCACTGACTGAGGAATGTCAACAGGGAGGCGCAGCACCATTCTGCATTTTTCCAGTTGTCTTCCCAGTCATCATAGGCCGGATCATAGCCGGGATCGCCGGAGCGCAGAACATAGTCCGCATGAGTCCGCAATTCTCGCAGCGTTTGGAATGTGCCGCCTGCCGCCGCGCTTTTCGCGGCCAGCGCCGTTTTCGCCCGTTCATGCACACTGTCTTTGCCCGTAATGTTGGCTTTGTCGCGAACCATCAAAAACAGCGCGTAGTAGGCTCGGCTCACGGCGGCTCTTAACCGGGGTTCATCCGCGGGAGCGGCGGCCAGAGACCGCGCGACCTCCAGAAATTGCTGCGGACGGAAAAGGGTAGAAGGGGAGGATTCAGGCATCGGCTTCTCGCCGCGCCTGGAAACTGATGCGCGAAAGGAAATGCTGCCGCTGCGCTTCCGGGAGGCGTGCGGCCCAGCGATCCACGCGCTCTCCCAGGTCGTGATAATAACGCCGAATTTCGCTGTCGGATAACCCGCGTACCCACACGCGAACCATGATTTGGCTGGTGTCGTCTTCGGGATCAACCGAGCCGCGTATTTCAATCTTGCTGGCGGGAATATGTTCTTGCAGAATATCCTGGCTCAGGAAATGAACGAAGCGGGCCAAAACAGTCACATCACCCCGCAAAAGGCTGAGCGCCGAAGGATCAAGAAAAATGCTTGGTCCTTCTGCGGGCGCATCAACGCCCGATTGATACTTTTCTGGGACTAGAACTGAAGGCATCGGTATACCTCTCCCGCACCGAAAAATGAGAAGGAAACTCTGATTTGAAAGTCTACTGGTTCTGTAGCAGCCGTGTCAAGCTGGCCATTTTTGCCCGGTGAGCTGCGCCAGATACTGCCCTTCCCCATGCAGGGATCGTACCAATGCGTAGTTGGCGGCGGTTTCCTGCCGCGCCGTCCAGAGCAGCAGGCCGCCGTACAGAAAAATCAGCCCGCAGAAGATCGGCGGCACGGCGGCGCAGAAGCCCCGGACAAGTCCTGTGGAAACGGGGACGCGCCGAACGCGGGAGGCGATAGTCAGAATGAGGGCCAGCAGGAGCGGAACGGCCAAGCCCACCGCGCTGCCCAGCAGCGTCGGCGGTGACAGGGCGCTGCTGTTCGGAGCGTCATTGCCGGAAAACAAGCCGCCGTTGACCAAATCCAGCAAATTCGCCGCGCCGTTGATCTTCCAGGCCGAGAGTGAGGCAAATGCAAGCAGGACGGTCAGCATTCCCAGCGCGGACAGCGTGCCAACGATGAAGGGCCTGCGGAACGCCGGGCGCAGCGCGGCGAACACCGCGCCGCCCGCCAGCGGAACCAGAGAAAACACCAGCAGTGTCATCACAACGCCGCCCATGTCTTCCGGGCGCGTGTCATGGAAAAAGAACACAACCGCAAGGCTGAACAGCAGGGCAATCCCCGCGCCAAAACTTGCCCCCGTCGGCAGCGGGCGCAGCTCTCGGAAGAAGGGCAATCGGCTCAAGCCCCAGGCCGCCAGCCCCAGCAGGGCCGTCGTCAGAAGATTGGTCGCCAGCGCCCAGCCCAGGGCAAGAGAAAACGGCAGCCGCAGGAAATCGCTGGTTTTTTCGCCCATCATGTAGTCGCCGATGGGCAAATGCCGGACTTCCTCCTCGCCCTGAAACTGCCTGAGCGCTTCCTGCGCGGCATCTTCCCGCCCTTGCCGCCGGACATAAACAAGATAGGCGTCCAGACGCTGCCGCATCACCTGGTCGCGTTTGGCCGCGTCGTTCTGGGCGTCCAGCCCGCTTTTCCAGGGCGGAGCGCCGCCGGGCCGGCTGCGGGCGACTTCGGAAATGGCGATGCCGACGAGGTTGCCGATCAAGTAGGTGGACTGCGAGGTCATCAAATAACCGCAGCGGGCCAATTCCGCCCGCCAGGCCAGCCCTGTCTCGGGATGCCCGGACTGTTCGGCCAGAACCGCTTTGTACGTCACAACGCGGGCGACACCGCGCAGCCTGCTGTACTGCGGCAGCAGCACGGCGGCAGAGACGGCCAGGGAAGCCACCGTTTCGCGTCCCCCGTAAAGATTCTCATTAACGCGCCAGCGGCCCTCCACTTCATCTTCCATGTATTCCCGCCACTGAGTCTTTCGGGAAGCCTGCCCCACCGCCGCCAGGCCCTCGGCATCGCGGTGCGCCGCGAACAGGCCGACCGAGCGCATGAACGGAAAGTAGGCGTTGTCCGGGTCCAGACGCTCCCCGGCGGCGGCATCGGCATCAAACGCGGCAAGCTGGGCGGGGGTGGAAGGCTGCTCCCAGGACGACGGTTTGGTTTTTGGGACCGGCTGCCCTTGCAGCAAATAATCTTCATCCCGCGCCATGCGAATTTCATGCAGCATGGCATAACGCAGAATATTGGCGCGCAGGGAAGGGTTGTCGGGAAAACGTGGAACCAGACTGCGCGCGTATTGAAGCTGCGTTTGGCCCTGATACGAAGTCTGTCCGGCAAGCTGTATCCCATAATCGTTGGGGTGGCTCTTAACCAACTGCTCCCGACGCGGCGCGTCATTGCCGCAGAGAAGGCCCGATGCGGGCAGGGCCTGCATCTTAAGCAGCAGCCGGGTTTGCGGGACAAGGGCGAGGGCGAGCATCACCCCTGCCGCGAGGCCCAGCAGGGCAAAGCGGGCGCGCGTTTGAAAATCCATGGTTTCCTCTTCAGGCGATCAGAGACGGTCGGCGGAATATCTGTGCGCGGCGGCGCGGTTCGCGCTGGCGGTCAAGGGGCGTCTCCGAAACTCCGGCTCCCCCAGAATTGGGGGTTGGGGGGCTGTCCCAGACGATAGACAGCGACCCGACGGATAAGTTCGGGCGGTTCAGCAGGGCATCCAGCGAGGGTGCAGTGGCTTGAATGCGCTCCGGCTCCCCCAGCATTGGGGGGTGGGGGGCTGTCACGGGAGCCGACAGCGTCCAATGGAGCAGTGCCAGCGTCACAATGAGCGAGAAAGACGCGCCCGTGAGAAGGGGCCGGGCCGGCTGCCACAGCCGCTGCCACCAGGATTGCCGCGCCGACAGGGCGGCGAGGATGCGAACGTCAAAGTCCGGGGAAACGGCAGGCACCGGCAGGCCGCGCAGGCCGTCCCGCAGGGCATGGTCGGGGACATCGTTCATGGGGCATCCTCCTGGGCGGACAGCCACAATTGCCGGAACTGAGCGCGGGCCGTGTGCAGACGGGAGCGGACGGTGCCGACCGGAATACCCAGAGCGTGAGAAATCTCGTCGTACTCCAATCCTTCCATTTCGCGCAAAATTAACGCCGCGCGCATCGGGGGAGAAAGCTGGTCCAGCAGCATCCCGACCAGCAGCCGCGTGTCGGCAGTGTCGGAAAAAGAGGCGGCAGGCGGAACAATCTGCTCGGACGTTTCCGCCGCCCAGCGCGCGGATCGCTGCCGGTCCAGGCACAGGCGGACGACGATGCGAAACAGCCACGCCGAAAAGCGCCCCTGACCGTGGAACGAGGGCAAATGCCGGAAGGCGCGCAAAAACGCTTCCTGGGCGACATCCTCGGCCTCGCCGTCGCGCCGCAAAACGTGGGTCGCCAGCCGCACGACGCGCGTCCGGTACCGCTCTAAGAGCCAGCGATAGGCGGCCTCATCCCCGGCCTTGGCCCGCGTCACCCAGCCTGCTTCTTCGCGCTCGTCGCGCGTAGTTTGGGGCGGCAGGCATCCTGCCGCCATCGCCCGTATGGAAAGTGCCAGATCGCCGGTCATCGTCTGCGTGTTCCTCTACAGACAAAGACGGGGCGAAGGGGTAAATAGGTTCGGTTGGCGAGGGGAAATTGAGAAAATCGCTATTCTTTGGCCCCGGCTTGTTGCAGAAGCGCAACGACTTCGGCGTGGTGGCTGCGCTCCGCTGCGTGCAAGGCGGTTTCGCCCCAGTCGGTTTTTGCGCCGACAGCCGCGCCGTGCGCCAGCAGGAGACGGACAATTTCCGGGTAGGTCGTCAGGTTGGTGAAGCCGCCTTGCGCGGCTTCGTACAGCGCGGTCATGCCGCCCGATTTCGGGCGGACATTGGGGTCTGCCCCGCCGTCCAGCAGACGTTTCACCAGGTCCGCCTGCCCATACCCACAGGCATAGGCCAGTGGCGTTTCGTTCAAATCGCTCTTCGTGTTTGCGTTCGCGCCCCGGTCCAGCAGCAGGAGAGCTGCGTCACGCTGAGAATTCAAGCAGGCGGTCAGCAAAGCCGTGCGATGCACATACGGGTCGGCGCGGTTGACATCCGCGCCTTTGTCCAGCAGCAGCGTGATCCGCGCGGCGTCCCCGGTCTGCGCCGCCGCCATCAGGGGCGTGTCGCCGTTGGGATCGGTACCCACGTTCGGATCCGCGCCGGCCTGGAGCAGAAGTTTTACGGTGTCGGCGTCGCCGAAGCGCGACGCGGCCAGCAGGGCGTTCCAGCCGCCCTTTTCCCCGGCATTAGGGTTCGCGCCGTGACCGAGCAGAAACTGGACGGTAGCGTTATGGCCGCGCGCCGCCAGGATCAACGCCGTTTCCCCGTAGCGATTGGCAAAGTTGACATTCGCGCCTCGGCGGGTCAAGGTTTGGAGATGAGGAACGTCGTCTAGAATGGCCGCATACATCAGCGGCGTTCGCTGGGATTGATCCGGGGCGTTCAGGTCACGGCCAAACGCTGTCCAGTCAACCAGAAGTTTGAGGATTTCAGGCGAAAACTCCGACGCCGAAGTCAAGGCAGTCTGGCCCTCTTTGTCCTGAACCGTGCGGTCTGCGCCCTTGTCCAGCAGCAGTTTCACCAGCCCGATTTGAAGATTTTTGGCCGCCCAGATCAGCGGCGTTTGCCCGTAGTGACTATCTTTGGCGTTGACATCCGCGCCCCGTGCCACCAGCCGCGCCGCAACGTCGGGATGTCCCAGTTCCAGAGGGTGTTCCCAGATGATTGGCCCCATCAGATGCGGCTTGCTGTCTTCTATTTTATCACGCCCCTCAATGGTTTCCGGGTCGCCGGACAGTTCCGCCCAGGCCAGCGCCGAGTTGCCATGCGCGTCGCGGGCGTTGACATCCGCGCCCTGAGCCAGCAGCGCGGAAACGGCAGGCAAGTCGCCCCGGCCCGCCGCCTCAAACAGAGAATCCGGCGTCGCCGCGTGCGCCGGTACAATGAGAACGAGCGCGAAGAAAGCAGAAATACGAAAACTCAGCATGATACAGACTCTTTCAGAGCAATTCGGCATCTTCTGTCGGCCAGTCGGTCAGTGGGGCTTGAGCAGCATGACGGATTTGATGCACCTGCACGATGGGAGGATCGTCTGCGGTCTCCTCATGCGCGGTGAACAAAATCCGCCAGACATTTCGCCGCCCTGACCGATACAAAAACACGCGCAGCGGCGGGCCGGGCCGAAACGCCTGCCATGTCGTATTCTCTTGGGCAAGCGGGCAGCGCAGGGGCAGCGTTGCCAGCCCGGCCCAGGAAGCCAGAAGTCCTTCTCGCCACTCTTCGGCTACCTTGACACCGGCGGTTGTGGTCAGCCGGTCATATTCAAAGACAGCCGTTGCGGTGGCTGCCGGGGAGAGACGAATGGCGTAGCCAGGCAGCGCTGCGTCTTCTCTGTCGCCCGAAGTGTCCGGCGTCATTGCCGACGCGCCCGCAACGCTGCATCCAGTTCCTCCGGCGTTGCCCACCGCCCGGCGGCGAAATCAGCGGCGCTGGCCCTCAGTCCGGTCATCGTGTCCTGTAATTCCGCTTCCGCCTCCGAGAGTGCCTGGCCGAGCAGAGTTTCCAATGCCTGCTCCGGGGCCAGGCCACGCCCGGCGGCGACGGTTCGCAGACGCATCTCGGTGTCCGGGGTCAATGTCAGCATATCCATTCTCCTTCTGCTTTAGTTTACCCTAAACCGGGCCAGGGGCGGGTTTCCTTAATACCCCAGCGCCAGACCGTCGGCGCGGGGGTCGGAGCCGCCGAGGAGCGCGCCTGTTTCGGGGTCAAGCACCATAATCTGGCTGGCGCAGGCGCCGGACCAGGGGCCGCCGACGGTGAGTGTGATGGCCGCGCTGACGCAGTTCGTAGCAGGTGTCCAGGGGCAGGCGGTCTTCCACGAAAGACTCCGGGCCGTCCGGCGGCGACATGCCATTTGGGGCTTTCTATGGCCTCCTGCGGGCTGCGCCCATAGTCAATCATCTGCGTCACGGTCTGCAAATTGGTCTGCACCTGCACGTCGCCGCCGGGCGTGCCGCCGACCGCCCAGAGTTCGTCGCCCCGAAACAGCATCCAGGTATTGAGCGTGTGCATCGTCCTCTTGCCGGGCGCGAGAACATTGGGACTTTTCGGGTCCAGGCTGGAAGCCGGTCATGCGGTTGTTGAGGAGAACGCCGGTGCCGGGGACGACCACGCCGCTGCCGAAGCCGTGAAAGACGCTTTGTATCCACGAAACGGCGTTGCCGCGCGCATCAATCACGCACAGCGAAGTGGTGTCCGAACCGCCGTTGACTGTCGGCAGACGGCCCGGCGAGTAGCGCGCGGCGGCTGTCGGGTTGAATGCGTTTTCGCTGCTGGGCGGCGTAGTCTTTGGACAGAAGCGTTTCCAGCGGCGTCTGCGGCACGTCGCCCAGATACGCCAGTCGGTCCGCAAAGGCCAGTTTTTTCGCTTCCGCCATCAGATGAACGGCCTCGGCCCCTTCCGGGTCCAGAGCGCCCAGGTCAAAGCCTTCCAGAATGTTGAGCATTTGCAGCAGCAGGCAGCCCTGCGAGACTGGCGGCTGCTCCGTCACGGTCACGCCCCGGTACGTCGTTCGGAGCGGTTCCAAAATCTGACGACCGATGCCCGGCCAGATCGCCGGGGGTGAAGAACCCGCCGTTTTCCTCGGAGTACGCCACCAATTTCTCGGCAAACTCGCCCTCGTAAAATGCCGCGCGCCCGCCGTCCGCGATCTGGCGCAGCGTCCGGGCCAGGACGGGCTGGTACAGGGTCGCGCCGGGCCGGAGGTCGTCGGGAACCAGCGAGGCGCCTGATTCGGGGTACTCGTCCCACAACTCTTCATGCGCCCGCAGCAGTCTGCGCCTGCCAGGCTGGCAGCGCATAACCGTCCTCGGCCAGCGTGATGGCGGGGGCGAGGACTTCCGACGCCGTCATCGTTCCCCACGTTTCCAGCGCCGTCAGCCAGGCATCCACCGCGCCCGGCACCGACGCCGCCCGAATACCGCGCAGGGGGATCGCGCTGCCCATCGCTTCGAGTGTCGCCCCGCCCGGCGCGGCTCCGCTGCCGTTCAGCGCCGAGAGTTTTCGCGCCTGCGCGTCCCAAACCTGTGCGAACGCATCCCCGCCCAAGTGCGAATTGTGCGGCTCCATCACGGCCAGCGCGGCGCCCATCGCCACCGCCGCATCGGTCGCGTTGCCCCCGGCGCGCAAAATCTCCACGCCGATCAGCGACGCAATCGGATTGGCCGACGCGACCATGCCCGTCCGGGCCGTTCGCAGTGGTGTTCGGGTAAGGCTTCTCATGCGTGTATCCTCTGGTGCAGACCGACTTTTTTGCTCATAATGTCAATTAACAGTTTACATTTTGTAAACTTTAGGCTATACTAAGAACAGCAGAACGGAAGGGCAGTGTTACTGCACTACCCTTCCGCCATCAGCCTACTTCTTCAGTAACTGATGGATCGCGGCCAGAGCCGATGCAATTGCCGCGATAATTTGCACAACGACTCTGAGTTTCAGAGCCGCGCGATAGCTGCCTTGCTTCAAGAGAATCACCTCCTTTCAGCAAGATTGAGAAGACAGCCCTGCACAGGCTGTCTTTTCGTTTTTATTGTAGCAGAATTGCGGGAATTTGCTACCTCTTAATGCCTCTCAAAATACAAAAGCCCCTGCCCAGTTTGGCAGGGGCTTTTTGCTTGGCAGGAGCCAAAAACACTATGTTAAAACACTTCATCCTCGCTGATAACCGGGTAAGCCAGCCGCTTTTCTATCAGCAAACGCATTTGTTCGTTGCGTGGTTTGTATCCATTGGGAATGACAGACGGCTCTGCTTCTGAGGCAGTCTCAAAATCCATGCGATTCAAGACTTCGTGAATCGCGGCATCGCACGCTTTTTGCGCCAGTTTCACATACTCAGGACTGAGTTCTACGCCGATAAACTTCCGCCCCTCTAAAATCGCTGCCACCGCGCTGGTTCCACTTCCCGCAAAGCAGTCCAAAACGGTGTCGCCTGGGTCGGAAAGGAGACGAATCACCCGGCGGGGCAGTTCCAACGGGAACTTCGCTTCGTGGTCATCGTTTGCTCGGACCGAAGGAATGTTCCAAACTGCGCGTGATCCCCAGTTCTTCCATTCGTCTTTTGTCAGGCGATCCTTGTCCACCACCGTGACACCCGGTTTCCAGAAGAGATACAGATACTCAAATTCATCCACTGCGCGGTAGCTGATGGAGTGCCATTTGGAGTTTTCCCAGGCCGCGTCTTTGATCCAAACGCGCCGGTCATAGAGGTAAAGGCCAGCCTCCGAGGCAAACTCTTCCAACAAACCGCCGACGATCTTAACGCGGGTCTGTGTTTCATACTTACCGCCGCGAATGTTGTTGCCTTTCATGCGCCGGTCAACTGTCTGTTCACTGCATTTTAGTAGGGCGGCAATCTGCTTCCGATTGAACATTGGATTTTCGGCCCAGGTCGCCATGACTTGCTCCCGTGTAATGTCATTGCGCTTCCGACGCGATATATTTTCCGCCATGATGCGCGGCATGTCGGGGTCTTTGAAGCAGAGAATGTCGGCGATGTTGATGACCAGGAAGCCGCCTGGTTTGAGAACGGCAGTGTGCGCCTCAATGGTTCGGCGTAGCAGGTTTTTCCAGTCAAAAAACGTGACATCCCGCTCGTATTCCTTGCCGACATGGTAAGGCGGCGACCAAACGCTTAAAGCAATAGAAGACGGCTCAATGTGATGGTATATTTCACGGGCGTCTCCCAGGTAAATCCCATTCGGAGTGTATTCCATTACTTCTTATTCCTCCCAATCTGAAATGATCGTTGAAGTCGTATGCAGATAATGAACATGTTGTACGCGCCATCGCGCTTTTTCTTGAAGCCTATCAAAAGAAAGGCGGAACCCAAAGTCTTCTCCTAATGTCGGCGCATTACGGCCCGCAAGCCAGATCGTATCGTCTGCGTCAGGATTGTATTTTTCTTGGAGTATACCGTTTGGCACGGCGGCAAGTGTTACCATTTCCAAAAAATGATTTCCGGCTGGATCATCTTGGTAATAATAATGCAGCAGCATGGTCGTTGTTAGAAACTGCATCCCGTTGTATAGGGAGACGTTTTGCAACATTCCAGGCTCATCTATCACCTCCCCTGCTCGCATTTGCAAAACACGGAGAGAAAGTTGCGACATCTGCATTGTCCCTGTTCGCTTCAATTTTTCCGCCTTGCTGTCTACGAAAAGGGCTTGCCGAACGGTCTGATGCGGCATAAGCACGTAGCGAGCTTTCCGGTAGTCCACGTTGCCCAAAATCCGCTGGTTGATGCGGTAGCCAGAGAGTGAATCTAGCAATTCTCGCGTGATGTCCTCCGCAACATCCTTTACATCGTCTGGACTCTGGCGAAAAATATCCCAGGCCGTAAATCCAAAATCAAGCACCGCCTGATACATCCAGCGTAGAGAAAGTTTTTCAATCTCTTCCACTTCGTCCGGCGTTAAATCCGAGGCTTCTGTGATATGGCTCAAGTTAAAACACCTCGTCTTCGCCGATGACGGGGTTGGACAGGGTGCCGATTTCCGGGATGGCGACTTCCACCGTGTCGCCGGGCGTGCAAGGGGCCGACGCCGGGCGGGGTTCCCGTCGCAATCACGTCGCCGGGGCCAGGGCCAGATGGCGGGACAGATAGGCAATCAAGTGCGGGGATGGAAAACAGCATTTCGGACGTACTGGCCTGCTGCTTGATTTCCCCGTTGACGGTGAGAGTCAGTGTCAGTTCTGCGGGTCGGCAATCTCGTCAGGCGTGACCAGGCACGGCCCCAGCGGGCCGAACGTGTCGTAGCTTTTGGACAGGAACCAGGGCAGGCTTTTGGCGATGGCCCGCTTCTGCTCGTCCCGCGCCGTGACGTCATTGAACAGCGTGTAGCCCGCAACCAGGGACAGGGCCTCGGCCTCGGAGACGTTCTTGCCCGCCGTGCCCGATCACGACGGCCAGTTCGCCCTCAAAATCCACGCGCCCGACGTGCGGCGGCAGAACGATCGGCTGGCCGGACGCGATCACGCTGGACGACGCTTTCAAGAAGACAATCGGCTCGGTCCGGAGCCTCGTTGCCCAGTTCGCTGGCGTGTTCGCCGTAGTTGCGCCCGATGGCGAGGATGCGATTCGGGCGGGGCAGGGGAGCGGCGTGGCGTGACGCCCGCTTCCTGCCAGAGTTTGTCCAGAAGCCTGCGCTTGTCCAGGTCCTTGCAGCGCTTCGGCATATCCCGGCAGCCGGCCCAGGACGGCGATGAAGTCGTCCGGAACGGTCAGCCCGCGCGGGCTGAAGCGCCTCCGCGACGGCGACGACGCGCGCCAGCGGCAGCGTCTTGTCCCTTGTGGAATACGCCCGGCAGGATCGGCTCCTGCGGGTCATCAAACTCTTTGTAGCAGACAAATTTCACGTGGCTATTCCTCTTGACCGGGCCGCGAAAGCCCATGCGCCGCTCAGGCGTGGGCAGGGGCGTTCCATTAACTGCCGGATGGCGTCAAACACAACGGCAAACTGCTCATCGTATTTCTGTTCCAATGTCAGTATGCGCCGTGCCAGTTCGCTGTCTTGCGTCAGCAGCCCGCGCATGGCAACAAACGCGCGCATGATGGCGATGTTGACCTGCACGGCGCGCTCGCTCCGCAGCACGCTGGACAGCATGGCGACGCCCTGCTCAGTGAAGGCATAGGGCAGATACCGCCTGCCCGCCGCGCCCGGCGTTTGAGGTGCCAGATTTGTACCTCAAAGCTCGGCCTCCTCCTGCTGTGAGTTGGAACATGAAGTCTTCTGGGAAGCGGGCGCGGCTTGCGGCTCACAGCCCTGTTGAGAACTTTTGTTTCCACGCCGTACAGCGCCGCAAGGTCGCTGTCCAGCATCACGTTCTGGCCGCGCACCGAGTAAATAAGGCTTTGCACTTGCTCCGCCGCGAGTACAATCACGCTTGATGAGGCTGGTATTTCTGTTTCTTCCCTGTCTGCCATGCTGCCCTCCCTAGTGTCTGAGTTTGCGTTTGATATCACAATTTGTGACATCAAACCTGAATTCCAATTTGGAATCTCAAACGTCACTCCTTATCATACCAGATTAAGTACCGCTGCGCGAGGTCGCGGATGGCGCTGTAAGGGGCTTCAGCGCAGCGTTCGCCCCGAAAGATAAAGGTCGGAACGTGCGTGACATCGGCAGCGTAGGCATCGTCATCAAAGCGCGTGATTTGATCGTGATACGCTTT